>DATDGT010000396.1:0-81391 GCA_036521975.1 Bryobacteraceae bacterium | reverse complement strand
CAGATCGGAGCGTTGGGACTCCAGCTGAGGCAGAGAGTCGGTCATCAAGGGTCTCCTTTCTCTTAGCGTATATAGACGCTAAGAAAAAAGCTACAAAAAAGAAGACCGATCGAGTCTGCACCTCCATGTCGCGCACCCGATTCAGAGTTCCAGCTTGCCCTGGAACTCCATTTGGGCGAGAGTGAAGATTTGGTCCACGACGATGCGGCCGATATGCGCGTTGAACTCCACTTGCCCGTTTTTCTCCGTTATTTCTGCGGAGAAGGGGAATAAATACACCACCGCCGCTCCGTCGTCGCGTTGAAAAACTTCCACGCGCAAGGGTTTGACGTCCGGCTTCCCCTCACGGCGGAGAAACGCCTCGCTCTTCAGAGGGTCGCCCAATTTCTTCGGATCTCCTTTGAAGTCGCCGCTCGGCAGGCCATACACGGCGATGCGATAACCCTCGCCTTCCAGAGTCGGCGGGTCGATTTCGTGAGCTTTTAATTCCGCCAACTGGACCGGAAGCGCGCTCTCCCAACGCAACCTTAGCCTCATGGTTCCCGGAAGAGAGCGCGGGCTGCGCTGGTTGCTGGGAGTGAAAATGTTGGGAGGCAATTTGGGGCCGCTGCCCTTTGGGTCGACGTTATCGTAGCCCACGCCACGGGGCTGCCCCATGTTTCCGCCTTCTCTGCGTTGGTCTTCGGTTTCCCGCGCCGCGACGCCGGCCACGATTTCCATCGACCAGGGAGACGCGGCGAGAACTTGTTTCGCGTCGTCTTCCGTCCACTGCGCCGGGGGTTTCGTTTTCCAGAGAGGATCGCCCGCGACCAGCAAGGCCGCCGGAATCAGCGCACAGATCCCGGCGCGGAACCGAGCGGTCACCCGAATCCCTGACTCCCCGCCGGGCCGGGCTGCGTTGTGCGCTGAGTCATTGGAGAGCGCACAGGCCGCCGCTCGCGGCGTCAAACGAACGAGAAACTCGACTGGCTTGGCCGCGCCCGGCAAGTCCGTTGTGCGCGAGTTCCTCCAAAGGGGTGCCCAGAATCGGCCCATTGCTTCGTTCTACTTCCCAACGGCGGAGCGGCTGGGCCGAATTCGCGACTGCGCGAGTTCCTTCGGATCCAACTCTCCGCTCTTATCCGTATCCAGTCTATCGAATTCCGCCGACATGAAGTCCATGAATTCCTTCTTGGAAACCTTGCCGTTCTTGTCGGTGTCCATCAGCAGCAACAACTGCTTGACCTCGTCCTCTCCGAGTGCGATGCTATTCGGAGCTTTCTGGACGGTTGTTTTTTGCGCAACAGCGGTTCCGAACATCGCGCAAGCTAGAACGACGGTCAACGCGGCGGCAAGTGCATCCCTTCGGCCTTTGAACATGATTTGCCCTCTTGTATTTCGGTGGCCTTCCCAGGGACCGCAAACCCGGGAAGGCCGCCGCGCCTAGAATTTCACCATCAGGTCGATGTCGAACAGAATCTCGTCCTTGCGCAGGTCGGGAAACCAAACGCCGCCCTGGGTGGCGCAGGCGACTTGAGCCGCCGACAGGACCATGGCCCCCGAGGCAGCGCCGCTCATGCAGGCGTACTGGGTGGGGAAGCCGTTGTTGGTGAGCGGCGGCGGCGTGACGCCTCCCGACCCGGACCAATACGGGATGTTGGCGTGCCGGTAGTCGCCTTCGAAGCGCCACGTCAGCCACTGCTTCGGCATGATATCGAAGGTGGCTGAAATGTCCCACGCCTTAAACGGATCTCCTGGATTGAACGTGAAGTAGGGAGAATTGATAGCGGAGGAAGCGGCGGTTTCTCCGTTGATCGGCGGGACCAATACAAGATACCGCCCCGGATTATTGATCTCGCCGCCCCCGATGGTCAGTCCGAATAGGTCCTTGTCGAACCACATCTTGTTGTACAGCATGTAGCCGATAAAGCTCTGCTTGGGATTGCCGTGGCTGTTGTTATGGCAGCTTACCCCGGCGCCGAATTCGCATCCCAGGTCGCCCGTGAAGGTGAATGCCATCCGGTCGATCTTTCGATCCGGATGCTCGTAGTACTTGATTTCGATACTGTTGTCGGTGTGGATGCGGCCGCGGCCGGGCGTGTAAAGGTCGTCGTGGCCCAAAGCGTACTCATTCGAAATGATATTCATCCAGGAAAACGGAGTCCACTTGATCTGACCACCGAGACCTTTTCTCGAATTCGCTGAAGCGTAGGACTGCCATCCGTTGATGATCCACGGCTCGATCTTCAAATGGTTGGTGGGAAAGATTTGGATGCGGATACCCTGGAAGAACCAAGGAGTGTTGGAGGAAACATAAGACGGCTGATACGCCCAGTTATCAAAATTGTAATAGCTGAATAAGCCGACATAGGACATGAAGATGCCTGCATCGAGATTCATGCCATGCATCCAGTTGACATGGTATCCGCCATAGGCTTCGGACAGATACCGGTCCGCGTCGGCTAGGTTCCATTGACCCTTCGCATAACTGGGGTCGTTGCGGATGGTCGCCTCGGAATATTCTCCGAACTGCGTCATGAACCGGGCGCGGACGTTATCCCAATGAAAGTCGCCGCCCAACCCGAGTTGCTCCAACTGGATTTCATTGGACCGGAAGAGTTCGCTCGACCCGCCCATAGAATTATCTATCGGCTTGTTGAAGTCGTAGGTATAAGTCATGTCGACGCGGATTTCCGGCGTGAAGAATTTCGAATCGTACGCGACATCATGATTGCGCGGATTGCCGTTGAGCCAGGTCCAGTCGTAATCGGCGAAGGGCGTCTGCAGATCCACAGGTGGGGGAGCTTCGGGTGATTGCGGGGCGCCAGGAGCCCCCGGCGCGGGTGCGGCCGCGGCGACCGGAGTCGCAACGGCGGCGGGAACTTGTGGAGCGGGAGCGGGGGCGGGGGCCGGTGTAGGAGTTGCTACAGGAGTCGGTGCGGGAGTCGGTCCGGGAGCCGGCGCCGCCGGTAAAGCGGGCACAGCGGGCAAAGCCGGAGCGAGAGGTAATATCGTACGAGCCTGCGCGGGAGCTTCCACTGAGAGCGCCAAATCCAGGCGGTCGGTGGCTAGCGGAGCCACTTCGAGATTCGCTGAGGACTTAACATAGCCCTCCTTCGCGGCTGTGACCTCGTAGTGTCCGGGCTCGAGATCGGCGACGGCAAAAGCGCCATCGGATCCGCTGACGGCGGTGTGATCCGTTCCCTTCTCGACGCTGTGGACTGTGATCTTCGCGTTGGGAATCGGCTGCCCGTTGGAAGAATTCCGCGCCACGCCACCGAGGAAGCCGAATAGAATCCGGCCCACGGGAGGAATAGCCGCCGGGGGTGCGGGAGGGTCAGGCGCGGGCGCTGCGTCGGCCGCCGGAGCGGCCGCCGCTCGCAACGGACCTTGAGATCCCTCGGGATTCGCGCGCCCCGAACCAGAGGATTGGCCGGTGGCATAGAAAATCGTCCCGCCAAGCGAAAGAGTAACCAGAAGTCTTTTGACCATGGAACGGATTGTGCGGCAGAAGCGGTGAAAAAAGCATGAATGCCTCCCGGGGCAAGCGGCCTTTGCCCGCTCATTCAATAACAAAGCCCGTTGATCCAGGGCGTTGGGAGTTACAACAAGAATTTCCTATGATCTCGCTAAATACAATTTATGAGCATATTTTTCATGAACAAATCATGAAGATATTATAAAAAGCCATAAAAGACGAAATTGGGAGGACACACGTGTATGTTAAGCCGGCAGCGCCGAGTTGTCGCTGGGTGGGGCGGCCAATCCTGGCCGCAGCCGCCTTTTAGGCGGCTCTGGAGCTTCTACATTTCGTGCAGTTGAGTTGGGCAAGATGGTGGCACAGCGCGCGGCTTTGCCGCAAACAAACCGTGGAGGGCGGGCTTCAGCCCGCGCGAGGCTTTAGCCTCGCTGCCGACCAGCGGCGCTGAAGCGCCACGCGGACTAAAGTCCGCCCTCCAAAATCGTCGCGGCCCGCAAAGATTTCTGTGGTTAGTACAGGCTTTAGCCTGTGACCGCGCGGCACTTCAGAGCCGCGACCGCGAGGGAGCGGTCCCTATTTGATCGGCGCGCGGCGGCGGAGTTCCTCGAACCAGTTGAAGACGATGGTGATTTGATCGGTGGCGGCTTGGGGCGCGGCGGGAGGAGTCTTGACAGCCAGAAAATGCTTTCCGTCGGGCTCGGGGTCGATGGCGAGGTAAGCGGTTGTGAAGAGCACTTTGGGACGGCCGGCGCGGAGGGGTGGACCCGGTTCGATATCGACGGACATGATTTGACGCTGCGGGCCGCGGTAGAAGAGCTCGCGCCCATTATGGGACCAGCTCGGCTGAGTGCCGCCCTCGGTAGAGATGGTGATCTTCGGTCCGGCTTCAGGATACGAAGTCACATAGACTTCAGGGGGGCTGTCTCATACGATACGTATGCGAGCCAGTGATCACCCCGAGAGATGGCGGGCGCGCTCTCCCGGAATTGAGATTCAAGGATGAAACGCGGCTGAGGATTCGAGGACGCGGCAACTTCCGGGGTGGGCAGCGGCAGAGTCCAAAGCTTCCCTTCACCCGGATAGGACCCGAAGAGCAGTTTGCCATCCGAAGAAACAGAGGCGGGGACAGCCGGGGCGTGGCCCTGAATATCGGCGAGAACCGAAGGAGGCGCGCTGCGGTCGGCTGGCGCCCACATCACAGTTTCATGGGCTGTTCCGTGGCTCACGTGGTAAATGATACGTTTGCCATCGGCCGTCCAGACGGGGTCGAAACCGGTACCCTCTGTGGAGATCCGGTCGAGGTTGCCGCGAGCTGCGTCGTAGACCCAAATATCGGTGGCCCCGTTGCTCTGATAAATAGCTACGGCGATCCGGTTCGGATCCACGGGCGACTCACGGGGGGGATAGTAGTACCGTGGGGGCGCGCTCAGCGGTTCTTCCACGCCTCTGCGGTCCACGCGAAGTAGAGTGCTCGATCTAGGTGTGGTGGGGGTTCCGGGGAAATAGACCAGGGTTCCGTTGTTCGAAACCGCAAACGCGCCGAATGGACTGCCTGAAATTGTGGTTGCGACGCTGTCGAGCACCGGCGCCGGAACGCCGCTCACGGTGAGGCGATTCACGTCGAAGGGGACGGCCATTACCGATGCGGAATCCGTCGCGTAATAGGCGATGTATCCGGATGAGGGCGAGAAGCCGCTGGGAATGAATTGGCCCCGGGGCTGCCCACCAGGCAGCTTCAGCACAGGCGTTTTCGCTCGCGTTTGGGGATCGAACGCGATCACCTCGTTTTCCATCGGACCTTTGTAAACGGTCAGCAGGATTTTGTTGCCGCCGGGAAGCCGTTGCACGTTCGAAAAAAAGACTTCGGTGTTTTTGGGATCGGGTTTGAGGAGCGAGGTGGGCGTGCCTCCTGTGGACGGGATTTGCCAAAGGCCTGCGCTATCGACGTAAATGATGCTGCCGTCGTCGCCCCAATCCATCACCGCCGGTCCATTTTGTTGGAGGACGGTGGCGAGGGTTTGAATGGAGCCTCCGGCGAGCGTGATCTTCTTGAGCTGATTCGCACCTTGAGTGTACGCGATTTGCTGGCCATCCGGCGAAAAGCAAATTCCACTCCCGGCGTGATCCGTGCCGGGCAGAGGCCGGGCCTCGGTTTGATCCCCCGATCCGACTATGGTGCGGTAGTAGATCTGACTTGTTGGGGCCCCGACCTCGCTGGGACCGCCTGCTGGGCCCGCGACATAGGCGAGCCGGGAGCCGTCGCGGGAGATCACAAGCGGGTTAACGGACGGCCGGAGCGGAGGCTGGAGTGAAGTGGCGATCCGGATGACCGGAGTGGGCGCGCGCGGAGTGGGGCGCAGCCACAGCCATAGGAACAAACCTGAGGTGACGGCGAAGAGGGTAGCAAGCGCGGGCCAAATGCGGTTACGTGGTTGGGGTGCGGGCGGCGGGGCCCGCTGGGCTAGGTCTTGCTCGCCGGGGCCTGGGAGCAGCAGGCGGGCGTCCCCGATCCAACCCAGACGGTCCCCCGGCTCTTTCTCCAGGCACGCTGTGAGCAGTCGCTGGACCCGGGCGGGAGCCTTGTCGAGCACGGGGTCGGCCGTGACCGCGCGCGCCATGATTTCGGTGGAGTCTTTGCCTTGGAAAGGCCGCTCGCCGGTGAGCAGTTCATAGAGCACCACGCCGAAGGCCCAGATGTCGGCGCGGCGGTCGGCCTCCTTTCCTTTGATCTGCTCGGGCGCCATGTAGGCCGCGGTGCCGAGGACGACTCCTGCCTGGGTTGACATATGTGTCGCGCCCATCGTCAAGGTTGGCGAATCCGATCCGGCCGAAGCAGCCGCGCGCGGCGTGCCGGACAGGGCTTTGGCAAGGCCGAAGTCAAGGATTTTGACGCGGCCATCGGGCGAGACTTTGAGATTGGAGGGCTTCAGATCGCGATGGACCACGCGGCGCTCATGAGCGTATTCGAGGCCGTCTGCGACTTGCGACATGATCTTCCAGGCGTCCTCGAACGGCATCGGACCCTTCGGCGATTCGCCTTCGGCCAGCTCCATCACAAGTGCCCGGACGCCGTCGGCTTCCGCGAGTCCGTAAAGGTGGGCGATGTTGGGGTGATTGAGGGAAGCCAGCACTTCGGCTTCGCGCTGGAAGCGGGCAATGCGATCGGCGTTGCCGGAAAGCTCGGGCGGTAGGACCTTGAGAGCGACGTCACGCTTCAAGGTTGTGTCGCGGGCGCGATAGACCTCGCCCATCCCTCCTCTGCCGATCGGAGCAAGGATTTCGTAGTGACCCAACTTGTCCCCGACGGAAAGCGGCATGCTCATGCGCTAGCCTACCCTAACCTGAAACGTTCCCGTTTGCAAGGTCAAATATATCGAATGTCAAATATATCGAAACGGGTGAAACGGTCCGATGTTGATTCCGTAATCCGTCCGTAACGCGTTATGGGGTGCGAACGCCGCGCCGCGATTCAGCCGGTCTTTAGCCCCGCCCGCCAGGGCGGGGTCGGGCTTGCGGACGGATCCCGGGATGTTCGGGCCTGTAGTTGGAATCGCCTGGGAGGCTTGACGGCTTCGCTGGTTGAACGCTAACATGACGCGAGTTAAACGCGAGCGAAACGCGGCCACAACGCAAAAGATAACGTGAAAATAACGCGAAATAACGCGGGCGTTTGCGGGTAGAGAAGCTGAATCGGGAGCTGTTTACGTCTTGTATTTCAGGGACTTACGCCTCCACATCGAGCGGAATTTAGAAAAATAATACCCTGTGCTAGTTAACAGCGGTGGGGCGGCCAATCCTGGCCGCAGCCGCCTTTTAGGCGGCTTCTGTGGGTGCGGCCAGGATTGGCCGCCCCACCGCTACGGCTCCTGTATCATAGAACATGAGGATGACCTCACATTTGGAGGTTCCGGTCGATGTTCCGCGCAGGGTGCCCCGGCAGGAGCGTGGAGAGCGCCGCGTAGCGGAACTGCTCGAAGCGGCCGAAGCGGTGATTGCGGAGATCGGCTACGAAGCGGCCACCATGAGCGCCATCGCTGAGCGTGCGGGCGCGGCCATCGGATCGCTGTATCAGTTCTTTCCCAACAAACCATGCGTCACGCAAGCGCTCCGCGCGGAATACGCAAAGCGGTTCGATCGCATGTGCGCGCCGCTGGCCGCGCGGGCCACGACTCTGAATCCGCGGACGCTCGCCGGCCATCTGATCGATTTGGCCATCGAGTTCGCGGAAACACACCCGGCGCTGCCCGCCCTGCTCGACGCTCCCGGCAGCACGCGGGCGCCATCGGCGATCCGCAGGATCCTGCAGGAACGCTTCGCAGGGTTGGCGCTGACTCAAAACCCCAACCTGTCGAAGCCTGAAGCGCTGCGGATGGGGATGGTGACTCTGGAGATGATCAAGGCTTTGAACCGGCTTTACATGGAAGTTCCGGCGCGCGAACGCCCCGCCTTGGTGCGGGAATTCAAGACGGCGCTCGCTTCTTATTTCAAGGCGCGCTCGAACGTGTGCCGCGACGAGAGGATCGGGACATGAGAGCGCAACTCGGCGCCGCGGCTTCCGCGCTCTGCGCAACCTTATATCTCGCCGGCTGCGGAAAGTCAGAGGCGACCGCTTCGCTTACGCCTTCCGCGCCCGAAGTGGGAGTGGCGACCGTCATTCAAAAGGACGTGCCGATCTACGGCGATTGGGTGGCAACGCTCGACGGATATACCAACGCCAACATTCAGCCGCAAGTCACCGGCTATCTGGTCAAGCAGGATTACGGCGAAGGCTCGTTCGTTCACAAGGACGACGTGCTTTTTGAAATCGATCCCCGGCCGTTCCAGGCCGCCTTGGATCAAGCCAAGGGGCAATTCGCCCAAGCGCAAGGGCAGCTTTCCCAAGCCGAAGGCCAGCTCGCGCAGGCGCGCGCGCAACTCGGCTTGGCCGAAATCAACGTCAAGCGCGACACTCCTCTGGCCGCCGCGCGTGCCATTGCGCAGAGCCAGTTGGATAACGACGTTCAAGCGAGAGCTCAGGCCGAGGCGGCGGTGAAAGTCGGCGAGGGGACGATCCAGACGAGCAAAGCCGCCATCGAGTCGGCGCAGGCGGCCGTCGAGCAGGCGGAGTTGAATCTCGGGTTTACAAAAGTGCGATCGCTCATCGACGGAATCGCCGGAATCGCCACCATTCAAATCGGCAACCTGGTCGGCCCCACGACCGTTCTCACCACCGTTTCTTCGTTGGATCCGCTCAAGGCGGGTTTTTCAATCAGCGAACAAGAATATCTCGCGCTGGCGGGCCGCATTCCGTCAAAGTCTCACTCCAATTCGGCGGTGGATTTTCTTCGCAGCGGCAACGATATTCCTCTGCAACTCACGCTTTCGAACGGCGCGGTGTATCCCCACCAGGGACGTGTGGTTTTCGCGGATCGCCAGGTGGATCCGCAGACCGGAACCATCCGCATTATCGGCGCGTTCGACAATCCCGGAAACGTGCTGCGTCCCGGCCAATTCGGGCGCATCCGCGCGATGACGGGGTTCCAGAAAGGCGCGTTGCTGGTTCCCCAACGCGCGGTCAGCGAGCTTCAAGGGCGCTCTCAGGTCGCCGTGGTGGGGCAAGACAACAAAGTGCAGATCCGCACCGTGGAAACAGGCGACCGTTCGGGAGAGATGTGGATCGTCACCAGCGGATTGAAGCCCGGCGAGCGCGTGGTTTCAGAGGGTACGTCGAAGGTGACCGAGGGCACCGTCGTGAATCCGAAACCCAGCGCCGAGAGCGCGGGACGGTAGCGCATGTCGAAATTCTTCATACGCCGCCCCATCGTCGCGATGGTGATCGCGATTCTGACGGTGGTGATCGGATTGGTCTCCGCGCTGGCTTTGCCCGTAGCCCAATTCCCAAACATCGTTCCTCCCGAAATTCAAGTCAGCGCGACGTATCCCGGCGCGGATGCGCAGACGTTGGAGCAATCCGTCGCCACCCCGCTCGAGGAGCAAATAAGCGGCGTGGACAACATGAGTTACATGTATTCGGTGAACTCCAGCAGCGGATCGACACAGATCACCGTCGATTTCGACATCGCTACGGATCCGAACATCGATCAAGTGCTGACGCAGTTGCGCACCGCGCAGGCTCAACCGCAACTGCCCGCGCCGGTGACCACTTCCGGCTTAACGGTGCTCAAATCGCTCACCGCGCCGCTGATGCTAGTGTCGCTGGACTCGCCCAAGGGCAGTTACGACAACACGTTTCTCGCCAATTACGCTTATATCAATTTGGTCGACGAGCTGACTCGCGTTCCCGGCATCGCTCGTGTCCAGGTTTTCGGCGCCGGGCAGTACGCCATGCGCTGCTGGGTAAAGCCGGACCAATTGGCCAAACTGCACGTCACCGTGCCGGAAATCATTCAAGCTCTGCAGGCTCAAAACACGGTGAATCCGGCGGGACAAATCGGAGGCAATCCAGTGCCGCCGGGCCAGCAATTCACTTACACGGTCCGGACGCAGGGCCGCCTGGTAACGCCCGAGCAGTTCGGCGATATCGTCCTCCGCGCCAATACAGACGGCTCCACTCTGCGCCTCAAAGACATCGCGCGTATTGAGCTCGGCGCGCAAACGTATAATCTCGCCGGACGCTACAATGGCCGGCCTTCGGCCATTTTGGCCATTTATCAGCTTCCGGGATCGAACGCGGTGGACGCCGCCAAGGGCTTGCGCGCGCGCATTCAACAGTTGAGCAAACGGTTTCCCCCCGATTTGACCTACACGGTCAGCCTGGACACTACTGCCTCGGTCACCGCGGGAATGCGCGAAATCATTTATACACTGCTGGAAGCGCTCGCGCTGGTCGTGCTGGTGGTGTACATTTTCCTCCAGAATTGGCGCGCGACCCTGATCCCCTTGCTGGCCGTGCCGGTATCGCTGGTGGGGACTTTCGCCGTCTTTCCGATGCTCGGCTTTTCCATCAACACACTTTCCCTCTTCGGTCTGGTGCTGGCGATCGGCCTGGTGGTGGACGATGCCATCGTTGTGGTGGAAGCCGTAGAGCGCCATATCGAGGAGGGTCTGTCCCCTCGCGATGCGGCGCTGAAGGCGATGGAAGAGGTTTCCGGGCCGGTGATCGCGATTGCGCTGATTCTGAGCGCCGTCTTCATTCCCACCGTCTTCATTCCCGGAATTACGGGCCGGCTGTATCAGCAGTTCGCCGTCACCATCGCGATCTCGGTGATCCTTTCGGCCTTCAACGCGTTGTCGCTGAGTCCGGCTCTGTCGGCTCTTCTGCTGAAACCCCGACATACGCGATCGCGCGGTCCGCTGGCTTGGTTTTTCAAAGGGTTCAACCGGCTGTTTGGACGGGCGACAGAAGCTTATTTGAGCGTTTCCGGCGCGCTGATTCGAAAGGCCGTGCTCAGTTTCGCTCTGCTGGCGGCCATCGTCGTGGGCGCGGTCTTGATCGGAAACAAGCTGCCGTCGTCGTTTCTGCCCGAGGAAGATTACGGCTACATCTACACGAGCCTGCAGTTGCCCAACGCCGCATCCATGGAGCGCACGTCGGAGGCCGCGCGGCAAGTGGAAGACGTCGTCCTCCATACACCCGGCGTGGCGGGCTGCACCACCGTGCTCGGCTTCAGCTTGCTGAGCCGCGTGCAAAATACCTACAGCGCGTTCTTCTTCGTCACCGAAAAGCCCTGGGACGAGCGAAAGCGGCTGGAGGAGCAGTACAACGCGATCCGCAACCACATCACGCGGGAACTCAGCAAGGTGCGGGACGGGATCGCCTTCTCCTTCTCTCCGCCCGCCATTCCGGGAGTTGGCACCAGCGGCGGCGTCACCTTCATGCTGGAGGATCGCTCCGGCGGCGACCTCCAGTTTCTGGGCGACAACGTCCAGAAATTTGTCGCGGCCGCGCGGAAACGGCCGGAGCTTTCCGGGGTGACCTCCACTTTTTTGGCGGGCGTTCCTCAGGAGTTTGTGGACGTCGATCGGGCCAAGGTGGAACGCGAAGGCGTCAACATCGCCGATGTCTATCAGACGCTGCAAACCTTCATGGGCGGGTACCTCGTGAACTATTTCAATCGCTTCGGCCGGCAGTGGCAGGTGTATGTGGAAGCGGAAGGCGAATACCGCACGCGCGCCGAAAACATGGGCCAGTTTTACGTCGGCAACAGCCGCGGCGGAATGGTTCCCTTAAGCGCGGTCACCGGGATCAACGGCATCAACGGGCCGGAATTTACCATGCGCTACAACGAATATCATGCGGCGCAGATCAACGCTTCCGCCTCCCCGGGTTACAGTTCCGGGCAGGCGATGAAGGCGCTAGAGGATACCTTCGCGCGAACCATGCCGCGTGAAATGGGCTTCGACTACACCGGTATGTCCTTTCAGGAGCAAAAAGCCTCTCAGGGAGTGCCGCCGGTGGCGATCTTCGGATTGTCGTTGCTGTTCGTTTTTCTGATTCTCGCGGCTCTGTATGAGAGCTGGTCGTTGCCTTTTAGCGTACTGCTGGGAACGCCGGTCGCGGTGCTCGGCGCGTATCTCACGCTGTGGCTCCGCGCTTTCGAAAACAACGTCTACGCGCAAATCGGATTGGTGATGCTGATCGGCCTGGCAGCGAAGAACGCGATTCTGATTGTGGAATTCGCCAAATCCGAATACGAAAAGGGCCGAAGTTTGGACGACGCGGCGCTCACCGGCGCGCGGATCCGGCTGCGTCCCATTTTGATGACCGCGTTCGCGTTCATCCTGGGCTGCGTTCCTCTATGGGTCGCGGCGGGGGCGGGCGCGGTATCGCGGCAAGTGCTCGGAACGGCGGTCATCGGAGGCATGATGGCCGCGTCGCTGATCGCGATCTTCTTCATCCCCGTCACCTTCGACGTGGTGGAAAAAATCTCGCTGTGTTTCTCGCGCAGACCGCACCCACGGCCGGAGACGGAAGCGAAAGCGGAGGTGGAAGGTGGGCTTTAGGCGTTTCGCGCCGCTTGCGTTATGCATCGCGCTCCTCGCCGGATGCACGGTCGGCCCGAATTACCGCAGTCCCGCTGTGGATGTTCCCACAAACTACCGCAACGCCAATCAACCCGACGAAGCGGCTTCCCTTGCCACTGAAAAATGGTGGATGGTCTTTCAAGATCCGGAGCTCCAAAAGCTGATTCGCACATCCCTGGACCAAAACTACGACGTTCGTATCGCGGCCTCCCGCATTCTACAAAGTCAAGCGCAGTTGGGAATTACTCGTTCCGATCAATTCCCCCAAGTGAACGCGACCGCCGGCGTGCTCGGGCAAAAAATCACGGTCTTCGGTTACACGGCCTCGGAGATTCAGGGGGTCTTTTCCTGGAACGTGGATCTTTGGGGGCAATATCGCCGGGCCACCGAAGCCGCGCGCGCAAACCTGCTGGCCTCCGAATGGGGCCGCAAGATGGTGTTGACCACGATCGTGGCGAATGTCGCTTCCACCTATTTCCAGCTTCGCGAACTGGATTTGGAGCTGGAAATTGCCAAAAGCACGCTCGCTTCGCGGCAGGAATCGCTGAAGCTCACTGAAACGCTCGAAAGCGGAGGCGCCACCAGCCTTCTCGACGTCCGGCAAGCCGAGCAGCTTGTCGAAACCGCGGCGGAAACCATACCCGAGACGGAACGCCAAATCGCCACCACGGAGGACCTGCTCAGCACGCTGCTCGGGCAAAATCCGCACGAGATTCCGCGCGGGGCGCCGCTGACCGAACAGAGCGTGCCGCAAGCGATTCCCGCCGGCTTGCCCTCGGAGCTGCTGGAGCGCCGGCCCGATATCCGGCAAGCCGAAGAGCAGCTCATCGCGGCAAATTCCCAGATCGGAGTGGCGCGCGCGCAGTTGTTTCCCAGTCTTCCGCTCACCGGTGGGGGTGGTGTGGAAAGCTCGAGCCTGGCGAGCCTGTTCACCGGATCGGCCTGGAATTTTTCCGCTCCCTTGACGCAGCCGATTTTTACTGCCGGGCGGCTTCGCGCCGGCGTGAAATTGGCCGAAGCGCAGCAGCAGCAAGCGCTGCTCACCTACCAGCAAACCATTCAGCAGGCTTTCCGTCAGGTTTCCGATGCGCTTGTTTCCTACACGAAATACCGGGAATTTGCCGAACACCAGCAGTCGTTGACCGTGGCCGCCCAAGGCGCGGCCAATCTTTCCGAGATCCGCTATCGCGGCGGCGCGGCGAGTTACCTGGAGGTGCTCACCAACGAGACGAATTACTTCGCCGCCGAGCTGAACACCGCTCGCGCTTTATTGAATGAGCGGCTGTCGCTGGTACAGATCTACAATACGCTCGGCGGCGGATGGGAATGAGAAGCCCGGCGGCCGCCGCTATTTTCGTCCTCCGCTGCGTGGCATTCGGGCAACCATCGCCTGCGTCCCAATTCGACGCCGCCGAATTTCACGATCGCGGGCAACTACCGCAAACGTACCTGGAGTTCGCGTAGGCCGCGAATCTCGGCTGAGTCGCGCCACAGGGTCCCACCATCTTCCAACTGCATCTGTGGAAATCGCTGCAACAATGCGCCTATCGCGCCTGCCGCCTCAAGACGCGCCAGAGCCGCTCCGATGCAGAAGTGCGCACCCCAGCCGAACGCGAGATGGTGATTGGGTTCGCGGACCACAACAAAACGATCCGGGTCGGGAAAACGTTCCGGGTCGCGATTGGCCGCTGCAATGATGGCCGATATAAGCGCGCCCTTTGAAATCCTCTTTCCTGCAAGCTCGACATCGCTGTTGGCGATCCTCACGACTCGCTGCACGGGGCTTTCGCACCGCAACGATTCCTCCACTGCACCCGAAAGCAGATCCGGGTTCGATTGCACTCTGGCCATCTCTTCCGGATGCTGCAACAGTAGAATCGTCGTATTCCCGATGAGGTTGATGGTCGTCTCGTGGCCTGCGACAAACAGCAGATTGCAGGCATGCAGGACCTCGCTTTCACTCAGCCGGTCTCCTTCTTGTTCCGCCGCCATCAGCGCCGAAACCAGATCAGTCCCAGGGTGCTCCTGCCGGTAACGGATCAAATCTCGAAAATAGGTGGTCATGGCCTGTTGCGCCTTCACCACCCGCTTGGAGGCGGACTCCGAACGCACCTCTCGGCTCGCAGCCATTTCTCGCGCCCATTCTAAAAACTGGTCCCGGTCGGGCTCCAAGACCCCAAGCATTTCGGTCATCAACACCACCGGCACCAACTCGGCAAACTGACGAATCAAATCGATTTTGTTGGAACCGGAGTGTGGATCGAGCAAGCGATCGGCAATCGCGCCAACGCGTGGCCGGAAACTCTCCATCAAGCTCGGCGTGAATGCTTTTGCAACCAGAGCGCGGAGCCGGGTATGTTCGGGCGGATCTTCGAAAAGAAGTGTTCCATTGATCTCAGTTTCGGGCAGCCCACCGTTTTTCTCCAGTAATTGTATAAGGTTTTTCCGTCCGAACTGGAAATCTCGCAGCACCGCCGCAACATCCCTATACCGCGACAATAACCAGATGCCGTTCGCGTCGCGATGAACCGGATCGCTCTCCCGCAAGCGGCGATATTCGGCGTAGCGTTGGCAACAGATCTCTACGAGCACACGGCCAGCCCGTCGCGCTTCAGACTCTCGAGCAGCAGTTCCTGGTTCTCGAGCACAAATGCGTCCCGGTTTTCCAAAAGCTGCTTTGCAAATCCACGAGATCGACCGCGTAGCTCGTCTTTCGTCCACCGCATCGGAGCGCCATCGGAATAAACGTACGACGTATCCTCAACCACCCGGCATAACGTCTCGTTGCTCTCCGCCGTAATCCCCCGCAGCCGTTGCTTGTAGTCCTGCAGCCCTGGAACCTCAGGGAAGAGATGTTCGATAATTGCGACTTCGTCCCACGCAAAGTTCAGTTGCATCGACAGCGCATCGTGACCATGCGTCCAGCCGGTCACGTTGATAATGCGTGTCACAGCCTCGTAGAATTCTGCAAGCCGTGGATCAAGAAAGTCGTAATCCGGTTTGCACGCGTCTCCCTTCAGCCGTCCCGTACGTTCCAGATCGTCTTTGATCGGCGTGCCGTCGTAAGGCACCATCCTGCCGAATGTAGCTCCCGCACTCCCGTCACCGACAATCTTTCTCAGAAATCCGATGTTTGCGCGTACGGATTCAAAGGTACTCGACGGGTCCAGCAGCATGAAGCCAAATTCGAAGATCAGTCCGATCTTCTTCAGCGCTTCCACCGCTGGCAGATTTTGCTCAACCGTGATCTGTTTGTGCAGCGCCTTTAACCCTTCTTCGGTTCCGGACTCGAGCCCCATGTAGACCATGTACAATCCGGCTTCTTTCATCTGAACGAACAGCTCGGGGTCCACGGCATCAGCGCGGCAGTTGATCTTCCATGCCACGTTCCCCGGCAGACGATTGCGATGTAGTTCCGCCAGGAACTCGCGCGTCCAGCGGTGCCACACCGGACCATACAGCGGGAAGTCGTCATCCTGGAAAAGAAATACGCTGATGCCGTGTTCTTCCAGCAGGAAGCGCATCTCTTGCGCCACCTCCTTCGGCTTGCGCGTGCGCACTACCTTGCCCGGCGCTGTACGGTAGAACATATGGATCGAGCAGAATGAGCATGTCCTCGCGCACCCTCGGCTCGCGAGCATGGGTGACAGATTACGGCCCAGGATTGCGTTCTTGTTGAAGGTTCGGACAGGATATGGCAGCCGGTCTAAGTCGTCGATCAGATGTCGCATTGGGTTAGCGACTATCGTCCCTGAATTCTCATAGGCAATGCCTGGATATCGTGCCAATCACGACCGACGCTCAGCATATCGACAAGTTCCAAGAGTGTTTCTTCACCCTCGAAGCGTACAACGCTGTCGAGTCCAGGAAGTAATTCCAGGGTTCGTTCATAACTCAGGCTTGGGAAATGGCCGCCCATTGTAAAGTGGCAGTGGATGCCCGTTGCGCGTAAGTACCCGATCAATGAACTGAACCAATTGATGTAAGACTGGAAAATGAGCGAGAACCCGATGAGCACCGGATTTAGCGCCTGCGCAGCTCTGAGTATCTCCGCTCGGTCCGCTTCAAAATCGAACACCTCGACCCGATAACCCCACCGTTGCAGCGTTGCGGCAAGATATCCGATGCCTAAGTTCGATTGGCGCTGAAACCCGACCAGCAACACCGGACGCGAGGTGTCTCGCATCCGGTCTGCGAGACTCAGATCCAGCACTTTGAGATCCAATAATTGGCCCATTCAAGCCTCCCTACACGTTTGAATGGCTGGGAATGTCGCAGAGCCTAGCCAGATAAGTTTCTGGCCTGTAGTGGCTACCGGGCACCCAGATGCGCACCGTCCACACTCTGTTCAGGTCCAACCCTTATTTCTTTTGTCCAGTACCTGCCACGAGTGACCGAAGTCCCTGAACAAAGTTGAGGTTGGCTTGGAGAGTTCCCGATACTGCCTCGAGATACAGCCCTATTGCTTGCTGCTGTTGTGTACCTTCTACCGCCTGGAGAATCGACTCAAGTATTACTGCCGGATCTCCAACCCAAATAGGGCGGAATCGAAGGGCATCATTGATTTCTGCCATCTTCAGTCTCCTGAAAGCTGAAAAGAGCCGCGAAGGATTATCGCGGTTTAGGGTTTCATCGCCGGAAGTGGCGCATTGTGCCACTAGATACTTTCGCCCGTTACTGGCGACTTGGTAACAATACTGGGCCAGCTTTCCGTGAATGTCAAGAAGAAAAGAACGGAACGCGACAAGACTCCTGCTCCTTGCACGTCGCAGCGAACGTGCCGGAATTCGCGTGTTTGCGGCCCGTTCGCGCTCCCCGCAGCGCGCTTCGAAATCGGTTTCCTGGATATCCCGGAGTTCGACAACGATCCCATTCATGGGCCTATAATGCCTTTTGGGCAGTGATTATGGATTTGACAGACGCAACATACCAGCACCCGGCGCCGCGCGACAGCCGTGGCTGTAGCGCCGCCGTCTCTGCTGAGCCGAGTGGCAAGGAGGAACTACGATGTCGATTTTCGAAAAAGGTCCCGTCCGCATCTACTATGAGGAGTTCGGTTCCGGCTTCCCGCTGTTACTCATCGCCGGCGGCGGATTGAACTCCACTATCGCCGGATTGAAGCGCGGCGATCCCTTTAATCCCATCGAGGAGTTCAAGGCCGAATACCTCTGCATCACGGCGGATTTGCGGAACGCCAATGGCGGCCAATCTTCGGGTCCGCTGGAGATCGAGCGGCCGTGGGATTCACACACCGATGACCAACTGGGCGTGATGGATCGCCTGGGCATAGACAAATTCATGGTGTTGGGCTTCTGCATCGGCGGTCCCATGATCTGGAATCTTTTAAAGCGCGCACCCAATCGCGTGGTGGCAGCCGTTCTGGCGCAGCCCAGCGGGTCCCGTCCGGAGATGCGGGACTATTTCTACGAAAACAACATGAACGGCTGGGGTCCGGAACTGGTCAAGCGGCGGCCTGAGATCACGATGGACATGGTGGACAAATTCGTGACCAAGATGTATCGCACCAACCCCGACTTCGTCTTCACTGTCACGCGCGACTTTGTACGCAATTGCCAGACACCAGTGCTGATCCTCCCGGATGATATCCCGGCTCATCCGTACGCGGCCGCCATGGAGGCTGCAATGCTGGCGCCCAAGGCGGAGGTGAGCATTTTCCCCTGGAAAGAACCCAAGGAGCGAATTCCCTTGGCGGTGCGCCAAATTCATTCCTTCCTCAAGGCGCATAAGCCTGCATAGGCCCGCATGCTAAATCACTGATTTTGAATTGCATATAGAGTTCGCTCCGCGTTGGAAAGGAGCATATGACCGTGCCAAGCGCCGAAACGGTGGTGGAAATCGGCCAACGCTTGGTTTCGGCCACGTTGCTGCGCTGGAAGTTATTGAGTCGGAAGGTGTACGCCTTGGCTGCCTGCGTGCCATCTAACTATGTAGGAGGAGCAGTCATGAAGAAAGGAATTTTGGTGCTGGCCGCGGCTCTGATGACGCTTGCCCCGACGACGGCATCGGCAGCCATCCGAGGTGGAGTTGCTGTTGGGGTGGCACCGGCCTGGTACGGCGGTTGGTACGGGGGGTATTGGGGGCCATATTATTGGGGGCCATATTGGGGTCCCTACTATTACGGCTATCCATACGCCGGCGAAGTAAAACTCGACACGAAGGTCAAAGACGCGCAAGTGTTCATCAATGGAGGCTATGCAGGCACGACTAAGAAGGCTAAGACAATGCACCTGCGGCCGGGCAACTATACCATCGAAATTCGAGAAGGCGAAAGGACGGCTTTCTCCCAACAGGTTTATGTAACGGCGGGCAAGACGGTCCATCTGCACCCGGAGTTGTAGCGCCGGCTAGAAGATCTTCTCTGGACGATCTATCGCGCTTCACGAGGGGATTCATCTCTTGCCGTGTTGCGCAAAGGACCGTTTGTCAAAAGGACGAAGGGTCCTTTGCATACTAGGCTGGTGCACGTGCAGAATCAATCCAGCCCGCCAGCCACCCGGGGCAAGCATCGCGGCCATGCGCTCAGGATTTTGGAAATTCTCCCGGGTCATCCAGGCGTCGGCGGCTTCGACAAGGGTGCACCCGCTTGCGGGCTTAAGAGATGGCTTCGCAAGCTCTCTGGCAATCCGTTCTACATCCGTGGCCATCGGGACCGCGGTGAGCCACACCTGAATTATCCGTGCTCCAACGGCCAATTCGGCGCGGTGAAGCAGCCTTCCGCGTTCGCGAAGCGAATGTACACCGCAAATGGCACGGCGGAGTCCGCGCTCATCTCGGGTGCTCGCAGCGCCACTGCTTGTGCTGCTCGTTCCGAATAGCGGCCTTTCGGGCTGCCGAAGAGCGCCTCGAAGGCCACTCTGCTCCGCTA
This sequence comes from Bryobacteraceae bacterium, assembly GCA_036521975.1. Lineage (GTDB taxonomy): Bacteria > Acidobacteriota > Terriglobia > Bryobacterales > Bryobacteraceae > Palsa-187. Next base: position 62,081 of record DATDGT010000396.1, on the reverse strand, counting down.
TGACCAAGAATCCTGCGCCGAAGAGTGGATGATTTCGAGGAGAGGAGCTAGGCTCATACGCTACCAAGCTCGGAGGTTAACATTTATTGCTACCAGCTCACAGCGCGAGCTGATAGGTACAGAATTCGGTGTTCCGCGCCCAGCCCGACTTCTCGTATAGTCCCTGGGCGCTGGTATTGGTCAGCTCCGTGGAGAGCACCAATCGGATAGCGCCTACGCGCCGTGCAAAATCCGCCGCTGCCTCTAGAAGAGCCGTGCCCGCGCCTGAGCGGCGAGCGGCGGGATCCACGAAAAGGTCGTTCAGGATATAAATCCTCGCCAACGCCGCCGAGGAAAAGCTCGGATAAAGTTGCGTGAATCCAATGGACGTTCCACTTCTGATGGCCACAAAGATCGTGGACTGGTGGTGTTCAAAGCGGTTTAGAAGGAACCTTCGAATTCGATCCGGCTCACTGGGTTGCCGGTAGAACTGGCGGTATCCATCGAATAGCGGAACCAAAAGGTCGATGTCTAAGACGGAGGCTTGCCTGACTACGATAAAAGCGTGGCCCTGCCGCCCTGGAGCCGAACCTTCTCCCATGCTGAATTGTACCCTTCCTGGCGAAATGGGTAAGGCGAAATGGGCCTGGCAGGCGTCAGAGCCGGTAGATAGTGAGCCCACTCAGCAATTTCGGATAAAAATCGGTGGATTTTTGCGGCATCACGCCGCCGGAAAACGCGATGCTCGCCATATCCTCGATCGGAGTGGGCTGGAGGAGAAACGCGATTTGCGCGCCTTGGTCGAAAACTTCCGCGGCGGCCGCACCCATGCCGCGCACGTAAGTGATGTGCTTTTCGTCGCGAACTTCTTCTTCGCCGATCCCGAGGATCCCACGGAGGATTTCGTGATGCAGCGCCGGAACGTCCAATTCGCCTTCCCGGCGGGGGCGGCCCAAGAGATAAACCTCGCCCGCGGCGATCACGCCGATTTTCAGCCGGAGCGGATCATGGACTTGTAGCGCCCCGTGTAGCGCATCATTTCGTGTAATGCTGGACGGGGATTCCAGCCGCGTGACGGTCCAATTCTGGGCGACCCTCCGAAAAAACGAAGCCGCATCGAAACCTGGCAAATGGCGCAGCACGCGATGAGTCGCCAGAATTTTCAATCCCGGCGAATGCATGTTCACGAACGTCATCATGGCGTATTCCGCCGAAGGCAAAGCCGGGTTTTCGCGGGCGTAGGCGAGGGCGGTCTCGTAACGATGATGGCCGTCGGCGATCAATAGCCTCCGGTCCGCCATGGATTGCTCGATTCGCCCGACCGTCTCGGGATCGGTGATTGCCGAGATACGATGACGAGCCTGATAGTCGTCGCGAACCTCCATCAGCGGCTGGCCTGTTTGCAGAAGCTTTTCCACCGCGCCTTCGGGATCCGGGTAGAGCATGAAGATTTGGCCGAAATGGGCACGGGTATGGCGCAGCAGATCCAGCCGATCCTTCTTCGGCCCGGAAAGCGTCCGCTCATGCCGGTAAATCACGCCGGCGGAATAATCCTCAAGCTTGCCCAACCCGATGAAGCCCGCGCGGGTGGCTCGCTCACCGGTATCGGGAACTACGAACTCCTGGGAATAGGAATAAAAGGCCGGACGCCCGTCCTGAGTCAGAATGCCGGCGCGAATCCAATCGTGGAAGTAATCGGCCGCGCGGGTATAAACGTTATTCGACTCATTGTCGGAATCGAATCGTTCTCCCAAAATAATGCGCACCAGATTATACGGACTAGCGGCCAAATACCGGGCTTGGAGATCGGGCGAGATCTTGTCGTAGGGCTGAGTAACGAGCCGCGACGGATCGCCGGCTTTGGGGCTATAGCGGTAGGCTGGAAACGGTTTGACGACGGCCACAGCTTAAGCCGGCAACGGTCGCGGGATGCGAGCGGGGCGATGCGGCCGAACCAGCAAAAGAGTCCCGGCGAGCGCCACTCCGATGGCGATCCATTGGGTAATAGAAAGAGGAAGACCGAACGGCAGGGCCTGCTCGTGGAATCGAGTGAACTCGATGAGGAACCGCGCGACGGAGCTGACCACCAAATACAAGCCGATGATCCGTCCCGGTTCGTGCGGCCGCTGGAAACGCCAGTACAAGAAGGCGAACAGCAACGCCTCGGAGGCGAATTCGTAAAGCTGCGAAGGATGAAGCGGTGTTTCAAGCGGCACGCCGGTCAGCGCCCACGCCTGGGGATTGTGAAATGTGACCGCCCAGGGCAGATTGGTCTCCTTGCCCCAACAGCAGCCCGCCGCGAAACATCCCAAGCGGCCAATGGCGTGTCCGATCGCGATGCCGGGAGCAAACGTGTCGGCAGTTTCCAGAAACGGGAGCTTGGCGCGGCGAACATAAAAGTACGCGGTAAGGACGGCCAACACCAGCCCTCCCTGGAAAACTCCGGCGGCCTGGAGAAAGCCGAGCGAGAAGATCTGCACATCCGGCCAATCGAACCAGATCATCAGGAGCTTGGCGCCCAGCAAACCAGCCAGCGCCACATATACCACTAGGTTGGTGATGAGATCGGGATTCAGCCCGCTGCGCCGCGCCAGCCGCACTGTAACCCATAGGCCAACCAGGAACGCCAACGCAACCAGAACGCCGTAGGTAGGGATGTAGAACTTTCCGTACTCGAACAGCTTAGGAAGCAAATTTCAGGCTAGCATCTCTCCGCTGACTGGAGCGCACAACCCAGCCGGGCGCAGTGCGGTTTGCGGAACCTTCCCAGCCTACGGACGGATCACGCGCATCCCTGGAACACGACACCCCGCTTCCGCATCTGCGCAGTGAGCGAAAAAGTTTGGCGAACGGCGAGTGCGCAATTTAGTCTCCGTTACGGAACGTTTACGCAAGAAAGGAGTACGACTAATGGCTGAAGTCGATGTGAAAAAACAACAGGGCTCCGAAAAAGGGACCTCGGTTCAAAAGCACGAAAGCGCGGGCGTGAGCCGCCCAGGCTGGGAGGGATTTCCCCTGTCCTTATGGCCCTCCGATTTCTTCGGCGCCAGTCCGTTCTCAGTGATGCGCCGCTTCCACGACGAGATGGATCGAACCTTCGCCCGCGTATTCCGCCGCGAGACCGCCGGCGGGCCGGCTGTTTGGTCGCCGGCGATCGAAGTAGCCGAACAGGATGGGCAGTTGAAGGTACGCGCCGACCTCCCTGGTCTGAAACCCGAGGACGTGAAGGTGGAAGTCACCGAAAATGCGGTGATCATTCAGGGCGAGCGAAAGAATCAGCACGAAGAGACCAAGGGCGGCGTCTACCGGTCCGAGCGCTCCTACGGCCAATTCCATCGCGAAATTCCGCTTCCCGAGGGCACGAAATCGGACCAGGCCAAGGCGCGATTCAAAGACGGAGTGTTGGAAGTGAGTATCCCGATCCCTGAGCAAGCCGGCAAGCGCCGGACCATCCCCGTCGAAAGCGTCTCCTGGGAGCCGCCGAAGACTCAGAAATAACCCGAAGACGCCCGGTGGAGCGGGGTTTTGCCCGCGGAGGCTTTCACATGACTTCATCTGCCTCCATCTGGAATTAGGCTGAAACCCAGGTTGCAAGCTGAAGCTTGCTCCACCCCGCGCCGGGCGCTGTGCGCTCAAGCCCGCCCGACTCTCCCTGCGAAACTTCTTCGAAGTTCCCGTGTTCAACCAAGTATGCCATCCGCGTCAGCCGAAGTTCACCAGTGACCGCTCCCTGACGGTCGCGGTCCGGCCAAGCCGCCAGCAAGCGGGTTCTGGTGACGAGCTTCGGTTAGGATGAGCGCAACGCGAGGTAGGCTTTATGAAGTCCGTTCTTCCCCTGGCGGTAGCCGCCGTTATGGGCGCACAGGTTAATCTGGCCCAAAGCGTTTCGGCGCGCGCCGCGGCGCGCCTTTTGGATCAAGCCACGTGGGGGCCGACGCCCGCCTCGGTCGCCGAGGTTCAAAGTATGGGCATCGAGAACTGGCTCCAGGCGCAGTTCGCGGCGGAATCGTCGGACCTGCCGGATCAGCCCATTCTCAACCCGCAAGGGAAATCGGACAACGATCTCACGTCGGTGCAGTCGGCATTTTTTCAGAACGCCTTAGGGGGGAACGATCAGCTTCGCCAACGCGTGGCGTTCATTCTGAGCCAGATTTGGGTGGTGTCGGCCACCAGCGGCGTTCCGCAGGCTTACGCCTACCCTCCGTATTGGCGCATCTTCCGCGACAACGCCTTTGGCAACTACCGTGACCTGATCAAAGCCGTCACGCTGAACCCGGCCATGGGCGGATATTTGAACATGGCAAATAACAACAAAGGGAATGCGGCGAAAAACACTTCACCTAACGAAAATTACGCGCGCGAATTGATGCAGCTCTTCACCATCGGGTTGACGCAGTTGAATCTCAATGGCACTCCGGTCCTGGATTCGAATCACAACCCCGTTCCGACGTACGATCAGAGCGTAGTCACGAATACGGCGAGGCTTCTTACGGGTTGGACCTATCCCACGGCTCCTGGCGTAATGGCAAAGACCAACAATCCCGCGTATTATTTGGGGCAAATGTTTGCGGTCGAAAGCGAGCACGACGAGACGTCGAAAACGATTGTCGGCAATGTGGTTGTGCCTGCCGGCCAAACCGCCGAGCAGGACCTGGAATCGCTGCTCGACACACTGATGGCGCAGCCGAGTATGGCGCCGTTTATTTCTCAACAATTGATACAACATCTGGTGACCAGCAATCCCAGTCCGGCGTACGTTCAGCGCATTGCACAAGTGTTCCAAAACGACGGCACGGGCGTGACGGGAAATTTGAAAGCGGTGATCTCGGCGATTTTGACAGACGAGGAGGCGCGCGCCGGCGACGCGTCGCCCTCGGCCGTCACCGCCAACTTCGGCCACCTGCGAGAGCCCATTTTGTTTATGACCGATGTGCTGCGCGGATTGAACACGACGCTAGACTATCCTAACGCCGCGGCGTCCACCGCGTCGAGCCTGGGCGAGAACTTGTTTTACGCGCCCAGCGTCTTCAGCTATTTCTCGCCGCAGTACCGCACGCAAAGCGGCCTGCTGGGGGCGGAGTTCCAAATCTATTCCACGCAGACCGCCGCCACGCGTGCCGATATCGTGAACTCGCTTCTGTATGGGACGCTGGGCGGCATCAAAGTGAATCTTTCGTCTTTCACGGCTCCGGTGGAAGATACCTCCCAGTTGCTAAATGCCATCGCTTCGGTGTTCCTGCACGGCGCGATGTCGACGCAGCTTGAAACCGCGGCCACGAGCGCGGTGAATGCCCAGACCACGGCTCTGGCGAAAGCCCAGGCGGCGCTGTACATGATTCTCACGTCCAGCGAATACCAGGTCATTCAATAAGCATCGGTCAAGCGCACAGCGAATGCGTTGTGCGCGTTGAGAGAGAACGCACAGCGAATGCGTTGTGCGCGTTGAAAAAGAGAGGAGAATTCGAAAATGCACACACGCCGCGATTTTTTCCGGATTGGATCGGCCGCGGTCGGCTCGATGGCGCTTCGTCCTTTTGGGTTGTTGCCGGCGCTGGCGCAGAACGGGTCGAATTATAAGGCGCTGGTCTGCGTGTTCCTATTCGGCGGCAACGATTCCAATAACACCGTGGTGCCCCAGGACTCCAGCTTTGCCGCCTACACCAGTATTCGCGGCAGCCTCGCGCTGAGCTCGAGCGAGCTGACCGCTCCGATCAGCAGCCTCAATGGCCCGCCGATTTCCTTTCACGGCAAGCTTCCCGATCTGGCGAGTTTGTACGCGAGCAAAGAGCTCGCGGTGGTGGCCAACGCCGGTCCTTTGGTGCAGCCGTTGACGCAGAGCCAATACCAGAATCAGCAGGCGACCATTCCGCTGAATCTGTTTTCCCATGCCGATCAGCAGATAGCCTGGCAAACGTCCATCGCCCAGGGCCACAGCCCCACCGGATGGGCGGGCCGCGCTGCGGATTATATCGCGCAGTCGGGAATGAACTCCTCGAACTTTCCGCCCTTTTTCTCGGTGGCCGGCAACAGCTTGGAAGGAACCGGAGCGTCGACGCAGCCGGTGGCGCTTTCTCCGGGACAATCGTTACAATTGTCAGGCTTCAACAGCTCCGCGGCTTCGCAGGCGCGATGGAACGCGCTCACCGGGCTGATCGCCGATGGCAGCGGCGTAACTTTGGTGCAAGCCGCCGACAACGTGCTCGCCAATGGCATTAGCGACGCCAACGCGCTTTCAGCAGCCCTCGCCAAATCGACGGCGCTGAAGACGCAATTTCCCAAGACCAGCATCGGCGAGCAGTTGCAGCAAGTGGCGCAGATTATTCAAGTGCAGTCCTATTTGGGGATGACGCGCCAGATCTTCTTCTGCTCGCTGGGCGGCTTCGATACCCACGCTGGGGAATTGGAGGCGCACAACAATCTGTATCCGCAGTTGAGCGCCGCGCTGGCAGCGTTCTACGACGCGACGCAGGAGTTGGGGGTGGCGCAGAACGTCACCACCTTCACCGAGTCGGATTTCAGCCGCACCTTCCAACCCACCACGACCGACGGGAGCGATCACGCTTGGGGCAGTCACCATCTGGTGATGGGTGGCGCCGTGCAGGGCGGCCAGATTTACGGACAGTTTCCGGAATTTGTGCTTGGCGGACCCAATGACACCGACGTGCGCGGCCGCTGGATTCCGACGATTTCCGTCGATCAATACGGCGCGACGCTGTCCTCCTGGTTTGGCATCCCCGCTGCCGCTCTGGCCACCATCTTCCCCAATCTGGCTAACTTTCCGGCGTCGAACCTGGGGCTTTTTGGATAGAAGAGCGCACAGGCCGCCGGGGCGGCTTCAGACGAATGAGGAACTCCGCGGAATTGGCCGCGCCCGGAGTCCGTTGTGCGCGACTTTCTCACAAGGAGCGCACAGGCCGCCGGGCGCGGCGTCAGACGAATAAGGAACTCGGCGGAATTGGCCGCGCCCGGCGAGTCCGTTGTGCGCGAGTTTCTTCGAACAGCCCCCTCGGCACCCTGGCGGTATATCCCCGCGATGTAGTCCCCCCGCCCCCGCCCCGACCGCGTAATGTGTACAATACAGGTTTCCGCTTCCCTGTCTGAGCAGTCGGAGAGTTGAACCCATTTTGAGCGGCGTTGTCGGTCCACGGCGCTTGTTTCCATGACCGATCTAATATCGCTTCGAGGCAAAGTGATCCTGGTTACCGGCGGAACGCGCGGAATAGGACGAGCGATCGCCAGGCGGTTGCTGGAGGAGGAAGCCCTCGTCGCCATTTGCGGACGCAGCCAGGAGAGCGTTGAACAAGCGGTGCGAGAGCTGCGGAGCGAGACCGGCGGTAAAGTCGAGGGTAAAGCTGCCGATGTTAGAAATCATGAGCAGGTTGCGGATCTATTCCGGTTCCTCGACGCGAAGCTCGAAGGGCTGGACGTACTGGTCAACAACGCCGGCACCGGGCTGTTCGGTGCGGTGCGCAATCTCACTTTGGAACAGTGGCGAGAGACCATCGATACCAATCTCAGCGGCGCTTTCTTTTGCTCGCGTGAAGCTTTGTTCAGATTCGAAACGAAGCGCAGTGGACATATCGTCTTAATCAGTAGCTTGGCCGGGAAGCATGCTTTTGCCGGCGGGGCCGCTTACAATGCTTCGAAATTCGGATTGAATGGTTTTACCGAGGCGCTGATGCAGGATGTAAGAAGCGACGGGGTAAGAGTAAGTTGCGTAATGCCCGGCAGCGTTGCCACGGGCTTCGGTGGTGACGAAATGACGGGAGCGGAATGGAGAATCTGGCCGGAGGATATAGCGGAAATTGTAGTGGGGATCCTACGGATGCCGCCAAGAACCCTAGTGAGCTCGGTTGAAGTTCGACCCTCTAAACCAAAGAAATAGCGCCGGAAGATGACCGCAAGTGATTGTAAATCCAAATTATGTCGGGGGCGTCTAATAGATGGCAGCCGAATTGCCCCGCATTGGGTGGAAGGGAGAGCCAAGGCAGATGGCCCCCCGAGGGAGTAGAAAGGCGGTAGACAAAATGGAAAGGCTCAATATCGCACTGGACCCTGAAAAGACGGGAAGAGACGCGCAAACCCTGGAACTGGGCCTGAGGAGAATGATTGTCGGTCAAGAAGAAGCGATCCAACAAATCGTCAGCATCTACCAGATGCATTTGACCGGCTTAAATCCACCAGGCCGGCCCATCGGAAATTTTCTGTTTCTGGGACCCACCGGATCGGGAAAAACGCGCATCGTGGAAGCCACTGCGGAAGCCCTGTTGAAGAATGCCCGCGCGGTGATCAAAATCGACTGCGCCGAATTTCAACATAGTCACGAAATTGCCAAATTGATCGGCTCGCCGCCGGGATATCTGGGGCACCGCGAGACCCATCCGCTGCTGTCGCAGGAAGTTCTCAACCAGTACCATACGGAAACCCTTAAGCTCAGCTTCGTCCTGTTCGACGAGATCGAGAAAGCTTCCGACGCCCTGTGGAATTTGTTGCTAGGCATTTTAGATAAGGCGACTTTGACCCTGGGGGACAACCGCAAGGTGGATTTCTCCCGCGCCATGATCTTCATGACCAGCAATCTGGGCGCGGCCGAGATGAGCTCGCTGATGTCGCCGCGTTTGGGATTCAACGCGGGAGAGGCTCGCGAGAAGACGACCATGGGCGTCGTCGACGATAAGCTCAGCGGCAAACTCGCGCGCAGCGGCGTCGAGGCCGCGCGCCGCAAGTTTACGCCCGAGTTCATCAATCGTCTCGACAAAATCGTGACTTTCCAGCCGTTGGGCACCGAGCAGCTCAAGAAGATTTTGGATATCGAGTTGAACATGGTGCAGCAGCGGATCTTCAACACCTCGCCGGAGCGCGCTTTCGTGTTTACGCTTTCCGACACCAGCAAGGATTTCCTGCTCCAGGAAGGCACGGACCTTAAGTATGGAGCGCGGCATCTGAAGCGCGCCATCGAGCGGCTTCTGGTGCAGCCGATGTCGAACCTGATCGCGACCGACCAGGTGCGCGGGGGCGACTGGATCCGCGTCGATTTCGACGAGAGTGCGCGCATACTCCGGTTCGCCCGCGAGGCTGAAGGACTGCCGATTCAAGAGATGGCCAGGCTGGTGGACACCACGGTCCTGATGCCTGCAGCCGCCTTCTCTATGGGCGCAGCCGCGGAGATTCCCAGGACGCAAAGCGCCAGAAGCTCAAGGCGCGGATAAAGAGCTTAGGCGTCTCGATCCCGGAAGGCGGGGCGCCTATTTATCTCCCATCGCCTTCAAACCCTCGGTTAGTTCGATGTACGTCCCGTTGGGGTCGGTGACGAAGGCGATCTTCAGCCCGAATTGCTTGGTCATGTCGCGCATGAGGGAATTGATGGTGACGCCGTCGGCATCCATCTTCTTCATAGTTTCGGCGAGATCTTTGACCTCGAATCCGATGTGATCGATGGAATGGCCTTTGCTACCCGCCGGCGGCGGCGCCTGCTTGCCGCCGCGTCCCGCCGACGACAGGAAATCGACCTCGCCGCCGGGGATCATCGCCGCCGGAAGATTGCGCCGGCTGCCGTCGCCCGCGCCGAACTCTTTGATGTACCACTGCTGCGCCGCCTTGGGATCGGGAACCGATTCGTGAATGTGGTGAAAGGCGATGGGCGTGGAGAGATTCTTGTTCTCCATAATCTCCACTGTCACGCTATCGGGCATGCTCAGGAACGCCTGCACGTTGGGGGTCAGCTCCCGCCACATGAGACCGGCGGCCATGGATTTCTCGCGCAACGCGGGATAATCCTTTACTTCGAACGCGATATGGTTGACCACGTTGGGCGTGCCGTTGTCGGGCATGCCTTGGGTAACGATAATGAAGATGCCGGGAAACTTCACCATGTTTAACGGCCCGGCGGTCATCGCCTGCCCGCCAAGCACGTCGGCCCAAGTTTTCTGGGTGGCCTTGGGATCGGGGACCACCAGATGAACGTGTCCGAGAGAAATTCCAGCCCCGTTTGGCGCAGCCAATTGAGCCAGGAGGGACACCGCCGAAGCCGTCAGAAGACAGAGCATGCGCATGGGGCCAAATTATCACATAGCGAGGGGAAGGACAAGCTGGTTGGTGGTGCTTGTGGTGCTTTAGGACCACTACCACAAGTTGAAGCTCACCCGCACGTTATAGTGAAAGCGAATGTTGCTTTGCGTTCCTCTCCTGCTGGCGCTCCTGGCCGCCGCGCCGCTGTTCGCTCAGAGGAACTGCTCTGGCGCCCCAGCGTGGTCGCCTTGCGATCTGGTCTTCGATCTCTCCCCCGGCGAGGATTCCGAGACCGCCGAGCTCCGCGCCGAGTTCCGTTCTCCCCACCACCACACCTACCCGCTCGTCGCTTTCCGCGATTCCCTAACTCGCCTGATCGTTCGTTTCACGGCCACCGAACCCGGAGATTGGGAATATCGATTATCGAGCAGTCTTCCGCGGCTGGACGGACAGGCAGGAAGAATCTCCGCGTCGCCGGGCGAGGGCCCCGGCTTCGTTCACCACGCGCAAAATCTGCATCATTTCCAAACCGAAAACGGCCAGCCGCATCTGTGGATGGCGGTGCCGATCGACGATTTCCTGCGCCTCGCGCGCGGGGATTTTGAAAATGTTGTGGCCCAGCGGGCGCAGGAAAAATTCACGCATGTGCGCGTGACCATCGAGCCCGGCGCCGATTTGCGGGAGGCCGCGGAGCGCGTGCGCGCCATTAACGCTCGCGGCTTGGTCGCCGATCTGGCGCTCGCCTCTATCCCCGAAGACGCACGCGCGCGCCGCCGTTATATCTCCGACATCGCCGGCCGCTTCGCAGCCTTCAACATCACCTGGATGGGGCTCCCTGCATTTGAAAAAACGCTCCATGGAAGAGCGATTCTCAAGGATGCCGGCCAACTGCTGAAACAGTTCGACGGCTACGATCATCCACGCACTTCCATGGCGGAGGGAAGCTCCGCCGCGCTCGCTTTGGATGGATGGGAAAACGTGCTGAGCTACGGCACGGTGGATCCCAACGTCGGCGCGGTCGAGCATCAGCTCTATGGGTTGCCGCAACTGAATACCGCCATTCAATCGCAGCACGATCTCTGGAACGCGACCATGAACGGCCAATATCCCGCTTCCGGCACCGGTCCCTATATGAAAGCCTGGTTCGAATTGATGTCGGGGGCTCGCTTTTGGGAATTGGAGCCATACTTCGATGTGGAAGGCGGCCGCGCCATCGCTCTGGAAGGCGTCGAGTACATCGTTTATCTGGAAAAACCCGGACCCGTGGAGGTCGCGCTTATCAATCACGGTTATGATGTCGCCTGGATCAATCCCGCCACCGGCGAGCGGATCAAGGCGAAAGATTACAAAGGACAGCGCTTTTCCGGTGAGCCGCCCGACCGCCAGCACGATTGGGTTCTGCACATTTCCCGCGAAGGGCATAAGCAGAGCCTGCTGAAATCCTACAAGTTCGTTTCGCGAGGCTTCGACGAGCCTGACGTGCCGCCCGCGCAGCTTCAGGAAGTGGAGGTCAATCCACAGAAGACGCCGTTTGATGTGGATACGCCTGCGGAGGGTTCTGCGATTTCGCTCTCGACGCCGCCGCTTTTCTCGCTGAAGATCACCCGCCAGACGCGCGCCACCCGGTCTTTACTCGTGGAATGGACCGGCGAAGTCACCGCCGATGGCGAAGGGTTTCGCGTGATCGGAACCGGAAGCCAAGGGACGTTTCCGATCCCGCGCTCCATCGTCGGCAATCTTCCCGCCGCGCTCCGCGTGCGCATTTCCATCCTCAATGCCAACGGCAAGGCCTACGAACTCGACAAAGTTTATAGGCTCACTCCGTGAGTCCGCGCCTGCTGGCTCTCGATACCACCAGCGAATATGGCAGCATCGCGCTCGCCGAAGGCGCACAGTTGATCGAGGAGGTCGCGCTTCACGCCCCGGAAGGATTCGCGCACATCGTCTTCGATGAAATTCAAAATTTGCTCAAGCGGCACAGGCTCAACTTGCGCGATCTGGACGGCTTCGCCTCCGCCTCTGGACCGGGATCGTTCACCGGAGTCCGGGTGGGGCTGACCGCCGTGAAAGGACTCGCGGAGGCTTGTGGCCGGCGGGTGGTGGCTGTTTCGAATCTGGAAGCGCTAGCGTGGTTTGGGACGCGCCCTCTGCGGGCGCCAGTGCTGGATGCCCGCCGCGGCGAAATTTACGGCGCGGTATATGACAGCCACTTGCGCCCCGTGTGCCAGGAAGTGGTGGTGCTTTTCAACCAATGGATCACAACCCTGCCTCGAGGCGATCTGGAAATCGTTACCAGCGGCTTTGAGGTTCCCTCCCCGGGAAAGTTTCCTGTCGCCCTAGCTCCCCGCGCCCTAGCCCGCGCCGTCGCCTCGATCGCGGCAGCTCGCTTCGCCTTGGGCCGGGCAAACGACCCCGCCGAAATCGATGCCAACTATGTCCGCCGCTCCGACGCGGAGCTGCTGTGGCGCGGCAGCTCGTGAAGGGCTGTATTCGCACCAGGTTATACTAAAGAAACGACCTTTAGTTTTGCGGAGTCTAACGAACGCCTGACTCCACCGATGATCTAGCAGAAGGAGGCTAAGAGTTGCCCAGCAGCCAACGTGTTCTGATTCCTTCACTTACCGTCCTGATTGTGTTTTCCTCCCTGCTTTTCGCGGTCACGCCTGCCAAGAAAAAACGAACCAAGGCCGCGCCACCGCGGCACGCCGTCGTGACCAACGTGGCGCTGGCGCTTCCCGCCGGCAAAATCCAGCCTGCTGCTAAGGCGCAAGCCGTCAAATCCAGCGGCCCTTGGCGCGTGCCTACCTACGCCGATTCCGCGGCTGGCGATTTCGTCGAAGGAGACGACCGCGTGGCCCGCCGCGCCGCCCTGGACGCTCTCGGGAAATTAAACGGCTCCGTGGTGATTGAAGACCCCTCCACGGGGCGGATCTATTCGATTGTCAATCAGAAGCTCGCCTTTAAGAATGGCTTCGAGCCTTGCTCCACCATCAAAGTTCCAGTGGCGCTGGCCGCGCTGAGCGAAACCATCGTCGATCGCACCACCCTCCTTCGCATTTACGGTGGCACCACTCTGTCGCTCACCGAAGCTCTTGCGCGATCCAATAATCAATATTTCGCCAGCCTCGGAGAAAAACTCGGATTTGAACGTGTCAGTTACTACGCGCGCCTTTTCGGTTTGGGCGAGAAGGCCGGTTTGGATATCGACGGCGAGCAGTCGGGAATTCTTCCCCCCGAAACACCCAAGAGCGGAATGGGGATGATGACCAGCTTCGGCGACGGCATTTCTTTGACGCCTCTGGAATACGCAGCGCTGATCGGCGCGGTGGCCAACGGCGGTTCGCTGTATTATCTGCAATACCCCAAGAGCCAGGAAGATGCCGGCACGCTGATTCCCCGCATCAAGCGCCGCCTGGATATCGCCGAGCTGATTCCCGAAATCAAGCCGGGTATGATGGGCGCGGTGGAATACGGCACGGCGCGCCGCGCGATCTTCAATCCGGATTTGCCCGTTTACGGCAAGACCGGAACCTGTACCGATTCGCGCTCTCCCACCCATTTGGGATGGTTCGGGTCGTTTGCTGAAGCAGGCGCGCGGAAAGCCGTGGTGGTCGTGCTGCTGACGGGCGGAAGCTTGGTCAGCGGCCCCGCAGCGGCCGGCGTGGCGGGCCAAGTCTACCGCAATCTGGAAGCTGCAAATTTCTTCAACTAACCGCCAATTGCAAAAGTTTGCGTAGTGCGAACAAGCGCGCTGCTATCATGGCATCGGATATGCCCGATCCGCAGCCGGTGGCCGCTCCCATTTCCGAAGCCATCACTCGCAACATCCGCGTGGAAGTCTTGTCGCGTTATTCGCCGGAGCACTCCCAGCCCCTGCATGACGAGTGGGTGTTTCAATACACTGTGCGAATCACCAATCAAGGCCCGGAAACAGTTCAACTTCTCAGCCGGCACTGGATCATCACCGACGGAATGGATCGGGTTCGCGAAGTGAACGGAGCGGGCGTGGTCGGCGAGCAGCCGGTGATCGCGCCGGGCGAATCCTACAAGTATTCTTCCTGGTGCCAGGTGAAGACACCCACCGGAACCATGCGCGGGACCTATCAAATGGTAGGCGTGGATGGGGGCCATTTCGATATCGAAATCGCTCCATTCGCGCTGCGAGCGCGCTACACCGTCAACTAACGCTTACTTCCGCCGGATTTCCGTTCGTCTGATTTCCCCCCTTCGTCTGATTTCCAATGTCCCGCGGCATTTCGCCGTGCCACACCGGCACGGAGTGGGAGGAGGGTTCCAGTCCAGATGGTAGTCTACGGTGAGCTCCTCGCCCAGCTCGATCTCACGCAGGCTCATATATAAAACGTGGCCCTTCATCACTCGGCTGATCAGGTTGGGATCGCAACTGTGGTTGATGATTTCCGCGCCGCTGCCCCCCACGGCGCCGTCCAGCGTCCAGTACGGGTCCAGCGCAAACAGATACGTGAGTTGGCCGTCCGCGCGGCTCTTGGCTTCGCGACGATTGATGCGCTCGCCGGTGTATTCGATCACCTTACGATTGGCCGGGATGCACTCCTGCGCATACACTCCGTAACGGTGAATCGTCGAAGGCCGGATCGCCATCTTGAAGCAGGCGTAGTGCGCGTCGATGGAGGGAGCGCGCACCAGCTTGGCCATGCGATCAATTTTGCTGGTGCCGGCGGGCGCGGCGGAGGCGATCCTGGATCATTTCCTCGATGGCCCCGGGCGCGGCCTCGATGCTGTCAGGCTTCGCCGCCATCGCGCATTCCACGCAGGAAACGCGCACCCCGGGGTTTTCGCGCAGGAACTTTTGTCCCGCGGGCGCCAGGCTGAGTTCCGCTCCGCACTGAAAGCAGACGTAGCCGTGGCGCGTCCCCGCCACATGAAACTCCGCCTGATCCGTGCGGATGGCAACCAACACGCGCTCCTCGGGCTCGCTCATGGCAACTTCGTCCCTGCCACAAGAATACCCTACTAGAACAATCCGCGGACAGCGCGCAGCCGATGCTTCACGCCACAATGGGGGCATGGAACCCTCAGCGCTGGAAACTCTGTGCATCAACACCATTCGCATCCTCTCCGCGGACGCCGTGCAACAAGCCAACTCTGGTCATCCTGGACTGCCGATGGGCGACGCCGCAATGGCCTATGTTCTCTGGACCAGGTTTCTGAAATATAACCCATCGAACCCGGATTGGTTCGACCGGGATCGCTTCGTGCTATCGGCCGGTCACGGTTCGATGCTGCTCTACAGCCTTCTGCATCTCACCGGCTACGATCTTCCTCTGGAAGAGATCAAGCGATTCCGCCAGTGGGGCAGCAAGACCCCGGGACACCCCGAGCGCGGATTGGCGCCGGGAATCGAAGTAACCACGGGACCGCTGGGCCAAGGCTTCGCCAACGGAGTAGGGTTGGCGATGGCGGAAGCCTGGCTGGCCGCTCGCTATAACCGTCCAGGCCACACCATCGTCGACCACTACACCTACGCTATCTGCAGCGACGGCGACCTCATGGAAGGAATTTCGCATGAAGCCGCGGGCATCGCCGGCCACCTGCGGCTAAGCAAGCTGATTTATCTCTACGATCAAAATCACATTTCCTTAGCGGGAGCCACGGGATTGACGTTCACCGAAGACGAAGCCAGGCGATTTGACGCTTACGGCTGGCACACGCGCGCCGTCCCCGACGGCAACGACACCGCGGACGTAGATCGCGCCATCCGCGAAGCGCAAGCCGACCCGCGCCCGTCGCTCATCCTGTGCCGCACCCATATCGGTTTCGGAAGCCCTCACAAGCACGACACGTTCGCCGCGCATGGAAGCCCGCTCGGCGAAGACGAGCTCAAGGCCACCAAGCAGAATCTGGGCTGGCCCACGATGGAAAAATTCTATTTGCCGGAGGAAGCCGTCCGGTTTTACCGTGAAGCGATCGGGAAAGGGAAACAAGCCGAACAGAAATGGCAGGAGCAATTCGCCGCGTACGCCCGAGAATTCCCGAAAGAGGCCCAGGAATTCGATATGATCCGGTCCGGCAAGCTCCCGGAGAATTGGTCCGCCGATTTGCCGCAATGGAAACCGGGCGACAAACCCATCGCGACGCGCGCTGCCGGGGGCGCGGCGCTGAATGCGCTCGCCCAACGAATTCCCAATATCGTCGGCGGATCGGCGGACCTGAACCCTTCCACCGACACGGCCCTGAAGGGTCAAGGCGATTTTCAACCGCCGCCTGAGGAAGCTTTCGGGGACACGCAGGGCGCGGTGGGGGGAGGCTGGAGCTACGCCGGCCACAACCTCGCCTTCGGGGTGCGTGAGCATGCCATGGGGGCTATCGTGAACGGCTTGGCCGCACACGGCGGCATCTTCCCGTTCACCGCCACGTTCCTTACTTTTTCCGATTATATGAAGCCGGCCATCCGCCTCGGCGCGCTCAGCGATCTGAAGGCGGTTTACGTGTTCACTCACGACAGCATCGCGCTGGGCGAGGACGGCCCGACTCATCAGCCGATTGAACATCTAGCCGCACTCCGCGCCGTCCCCAACCTTACGGTGATCCGGCCCGCGGACGCCAATGAAACGGCGGAAGCGTGGGCCTTCGCGCTAACGCACGATGGCCCTACTTTGTTCGCTCTCACGCGCCAGGCTTTGCCTCATTTGGATCGCTCGCGCGCGAAAGACCCCGGGGTGGCGCGCGGCGCTTATATTCTTTCGGAAGCCGAAGGCGGCGCGCCCGAAGCGATCCTGATCGGCACAGGCTCGGAAGTTTCGCTGTGCGTGAAGGCCCAGGAGATGCTGAAGGCGAAAGGCGTGCGCGCGCGCGTGGTCAGCATGCCAAGCTGGAATGTATTCGAAGCGCAAGACGCGGCCTATCGCGAATCCGTACTGCCGTCCGGCGTGAAGAAGCGCGTGACCATCGAAGCCGGTTCACCCATGGGATGGCGCCGCTGGGCCGGCGACGAGGGCATAATCATCGGAATCGATCGGTACGGCGCCTCGGCTCCGGGCGAGGAAGTTTTAAAGCACCTCGGGTTCACTGCGGAAAATGTTGCGGCTGCCGCGTTGAATCTCACGAAGTAGCCCCGAATACCGGGACGGCACATAGAGACGGGCGTTTGTTAGACTCGTCGGCAGAATGGCGGTTCTGAGCAGAGCGGCGGTTGCGGCGGCTTTGACGCTGGCTGCTGGGCTAAGCCGCGCACAGGGACCCGCGAATGTGCTGGTGGTGGTGAACGACAATTCCAGCTTTTCGCGCAGCGTGGCGGATTACTACATGCGCCGGCGCGCCATTCCGGCTGGCAATCTGTGCCATATTCGAGCGGCCGAAAGGCAGGACATCGACCGCGCCACGTACGATCGGGAGGTCGCGGCGCCGATTGCAGCGTGCTTAACGAAGAATCGCGCCATCCAGAGCACTCTGTACATCGTGACGACCTCAGGCGTACCGCTGCGCATCGAAGGCACCAGCGGGATTGGCGGCAACGCCGCCTCCGTGGATAGCGAGCTTGCGGCTCTGTACTACGATCTCACCACCAGCAAGCCCCACCCCGTGGACGGCTCGCTGGAGAATCCGTTTTTCGGTAAGAAGGACGCGGCGTTCAGCCATCCTCGATTTGGGCTGTACCTGGTGACGCGGCTGGCGGCCTATGACCTGGAAGGGGCCAAGCGCCTGATCGACCAATCGCTGCGGGCTGTGAATCGCGGCAAATTCGTGATCGATGCCGGTCCGGGCAACGGGGAAGGAAACAATTGGCTGCGAAATGCGGCCATTTTCCTACCCTCGGAGCGCGTTATTTTCGACGACACGCCCGAAGTGCTCTACAACCAGAACGACGTGATCGGGTATGCGAGCTGGGGGTCGAATGACGGCAATCGCCATCGCCGTTTTCTGGGATTTCATTGGCTACCCGGAGCCATCATGACCGAGTACGTTTCCACCAATGGTCGCACGTTCGCTCGCCCGCCCGAAAACTGGAACATCAGCAACTGGTTTTCCAAGGAGCTGTTTTTCTATGGCAGCCCGCAGTCGCTCACAGCGGACTATATTTTGGAGGGCGCCACCGGCGCATCGGGGCACGTTTACGAACCGTACCTGACGATGACGCCCCGGCCGGATCTGCTGCTGCCGGCCTATTATCAAGGCCGTAATGTGGCGGAGAGCTATTATCTGGCGATTCCGCGCTTGAGCTGGCAGAACATCGTGGTGGGCGATCCGTTATGCGCGCTGGGAAAGCCCTGAACAAGCCCTGAACCGCCGCCTGTACGCCTACTTTCCGATTTCCACCAATCCCACGATATTCAACGCGCTCTCCGCGATCACGATGTTGCCGTCACGCGTGGTCATCATATTGCGAACCACGCCACCGCCGGCGGGAATCGGCCAAGTCTGGAATTTTTCGGTCTTGGGATCGAAGCGGACCATGGTGTTGGGTTTCACCGCGGATTCGCTGTACCAGATGATGCCGTTGAGAAACGTGATTCCGTAGGGCTGCGAAAGCGGCCCTCCGGGAGAAGGCCAATCTTTCACCGCGCCGGTCTTGGTATCGAGCCTTCCTAAGTATCCACGCGAATAATCGGCGTAATAGATCATGTCGTCGTTCGTAATGGCGATACGTCGCGGACGCGAATCGGGATTGGGCAGCGTAAACTCCTTGATCGCCATGGTCTGAGGATCGATAGCGGCGATCTTGGGAGCGCCGAATTCGCAGTAGTAAGGAGTGCCTTTTGAATCTATCACCATGCCGTAGGGCAGCGAGCCGCGTGTGGGCGAATCCACCAACTTGATCTCACCCGTTTGCGGATTCAGCCGGCCAATCTTATTGGATTGCTGCACCGTGAAAAACAGAATGCCGTGGGGATCGAAGATAGGCGTGTGCGGATCGCGCGCCTCGGCTGGGAGCTTGTATTCGGTGAATTTGCCTGTCTTGGGGTCGAGCTTGCCGATATAGCCCTTGGAATTCGCCGTGAACCAGATGTTTCCGTCCTTGTCTTCGGTCAATCCGTGTGGGCCGGAGCCGGGGACGGTGGGACGGAATTCCTTGATCTCGCCGGTTTTCATGTCGACGCGGCCAAGCACGCTCGCGTACTGACCGGTGTACCAAAGATAGCCGTCGTGGGTCGCCAGAGGATCGTGCGGACGGGAGCCGACAGTGGGCACGTGCCATTCCTTAAAGCTGATTTTCACCGAGCCGGGAACGATCACCGCCTTCGGCACGTTGCCTTCGGGAAAATTCTTCGCGAGGTAATTTTCCACCTTGGGGATCTGGTCCTTGGAGACCTCCGCGCCGGCCGACACCATTCGCTCCACCAGCAGCTTCCAATCTTCGGGACTATGGCCCGCGCTGGTGATCATGGTGATTGGATGGCAAGTGGTGCAAGCGGTTTGAACGAGCGCCTGCGCGTCACCGGGGGGCAGCGGGCGGGCGGCTTGTTTTCCCTGCACGTTCCCCTGGTCTTGGGCGAACAGCGGTGCGACTAAGAATACCAATGCGAATTTCTGTAACCCGAATTTCTGTGACATAGACGAGCGGCCTCCAGGGGCTATTTTATCCCGGCGCGACGGCAACGTGGGGCGGGGCACCAGCCCGCGCCTCGCCTCTCTCGGGGGGGGCGCAACCTGGCCGGAGATTGTATGTCTGTTCGAGCGCCGGGCTTTGGTCCAGCGTCGGGCCAAAGCCCAGCGGCAGGCTGAAAGCCACCCCACAAGGTGCAGGGTTTTGTCGGGTTGCATATAAAAAGAAGGGAACCCGACAAAACTCGCTGCTTTCTGCACCGGGGAATACTCCGATCTTTTTGTCTACCAATAATTTGGCGGGTAGTCCCAAGCAGCAAGTTAACCGCGGATAAATGTCCAATCTCGACCGATTTTCGATCAGTCGCAGCGTTTTACCCTTTGAATTCTACGGGATCCGGCGATCCGGGTAGCGGCATAATTTTCGCCTCCCTGCAGTAAGGCGCCCCCTCGTTGGATAGATGTGTTATCATCGTGTACACAATTGAGATTTGCGCTATGGATGCCACTA
The DNA here is from genome assembly GCA_036521975.1 of Bryobacteraceae bacterium. GTDB lineage: Bacteria > Acidobacteriota > Terriglobia > Bryobacterales > Bryobacteraceae > Palsa-187. The sequence continues at coordinate 42,061 of DATDGT010000396.1, read as the reverse complement.
AAGTCGGAATCCGGGAATTTCGTGAGAACCTCGCCAGCTACCTGGAATCGAAAACACCCGTTGCCATCACACGGCATGGGGCAACAATCGGCATCTATGTTCCGACCCGGCCGAAACCGAGCAGGCAGACCTGGAAGCTTTGCGCATTGCCGGTCAGCGGATGCAGGATCTGATCGCCGCTGCGGGTACGAGCGAGGACGAGATTATCTCTGACTTCAGGAAGATTCGGCGAGCGCGAAGAATGCGAAAGAGCTGACCGGTGGTGGTTCTCGACGCGAACATCCTGGTTCGCGCTGTGCTGGGCTCAAAGGTTCTTCTCTTGCTGTGCAGATACGCTGGACAGGTTGAGTTCCTCGCGCCCGACATAGCGTTTCAGGAGGCCCTGCGAGCATCTGCCGGAGATTCTTGCCGCCCGCGGGATTGCAAGCGCTCCGGCGCTCGAAATTCTCGATGTGGTGGCCAGCCTGGTGCAGACCGTCGAATTCGAAACGTATTCGCGCTACGAGCAAATTGCCCATGAGCGCATCGCCAGGCGCGATGAAGATGACAGGCGCCCTACCAGTCCGTCGCATATCCATCTACTTGCGGGCGCGCCGCGCTTGCTGCTTTGTCCCGATCAGGATTTTTGAAACACAGTCCTTCGCTCGGCGAGCATCGAAAGGTGCGGACCGATCCAGGTGAAGAATGGCCATCCCATGCAGGACAGCCCACAGGTTTTCGAATAAGGGGCCGGCCCCAGAATCATAACCGCATGCATTGACTAACCACGCCTGCAATATGGCCATCGCGGGCTCAAAGCTGTCCTCTGCCGCGGCCGTGACTCGCTCACGGTCGATGAGCGCGCCGTCCATTCCATTCATCAGCCGGTAAAGCTGCGTATTTTCGAGCATGAAGGACCAATACCGTTCCACCATCGAAAGAAGAGCGCGATAAGGATCTGCCGGCAGGCCTCTCAGGATGTCCTTGGCTAGAGCAACCTGGCCTTCAATCGCGAGCTCGGTCAATATTTCCTGCTTGTCTCGAAAGTGTTCGTACAACAGGGGCGAGGTATAGCCAAGCTGTTGTGCCACCGCCCGGATCGTGACAGCCTTCCAGCCCATCCGAATTCCGATCGAACGCGCGGCCGCGAGAATTTCCGGCCGGCCCGCTATCGGGCGAATCGTGCCACGGCTTTTCCTGGTTTTCGCCTGTGCAGGCCCCTTTTCACTTTCCAAGACAGCCCAATGCTCGCAGCGTAGTCTCGACTGCCCGGTCGAGATCCGTGCCCGGTTCCTTCCCCAGCAACCGGAGGAGCCGAGTGTTGTCCAGTTGAATCGGCGCTGCCCAAAGGGGCCGGTTTGCATAGATCTCACGCAGTGTTTCATTAAAGGGCGAGGCCAATTTGAAGAGGAACCACGGCAAGATCTTCACCGGCAGTGACGGTTTGCCGGCCACTCTCCGAATGGCCGCAATCATCTCCGTTCCGTCCTTGTCCCAGAACCCGCGAAAGTGAAACCGGGCGAAGTCTTCGAGTTCCGCTTCACGATCCATCAGTTGAGCAAAGGCTTCGCCGGCGTCGGGCAGATAAGCCCAATCGTGGCCGACGCCATTTTTCCCGGGATAGGTGATGCTCTTCAGCGGACTATTCGGGCTCACCATCCCCTGGGAAAACCAGTTGTTCCCAGGCTTCGGGCCGAAGAAATCGCCGAAGCGCACAATCAACGAGCGCACGCCCTGCCGCGACGCATCCTGGATCCTCTTCTCCAGCTCGATGCGAATTCTTCCCTTGTGCGTGGCCGCAGTTTGCGGCGATTCCTCGCGGAGAACCGGGAAGGCGTCGGGGCCGTAATTATAGATGGTACCGGGGAGCAGAATCCGGGCGCCGCCGGCCTTCGCTGCAGTGATTGTGTTGTCAACCATGGGCAGGACCAACTTGGCCCAGTTTCGGTAGCCAGGCGGGTTCACAGCGTGCACGATGGCGTGTACGTCCTTGGAAGCCGCGAGCACGGACGTTCGGTCAAGGGCATCGCCTTTCAGCCATTCCCATTCAGGCGAGCCAGACGAAGGACTTCCTGTCCTTGAGAAAGCACGTATTTTCCACCCGTGCCGGGACAAGGCGAAAGCGGCTTCACCGCCTATTCCGCCGGTGGCGCCGAGAACGAGAGCGGTTCGAGATTCGGTAGACATTTCTTCCCCTCCCTTGAATCTATCACTGATAGAATCGCAAATCTACCAATGATAGATTCCTGGGAAAAAGAAGGGATTCAGAAATCTTGCGGATTTGAGCGCAGCGTGTAGATTTTCAAACTGTCGCCAGCAAGGCGCGTGTTTCCGCAACGACGCTTCGGGTCGCGCACTACCGTAGAACCGAGCAAGCGCGCTGGCTTGCGCGGAGATGTAGCGGCCGCCACGAAAGCCAGCGGCTTTGGCGGGCTTGCGTTCCCCTTCTGACGGCACGTAACGACCAGCCGCATTTGCTGAACCTGTCGCGGCCCATGCTTCAACTCTTATCTTTTCGGCCTTCGCCGCCTTTTGTTCCAGTGTTTCTTTTGATCGACCCAATTCCGGATATGCAGGAAAATTTCTCGATCTTGATTCCATTCGCTTCGCAGCCAGCGAGAAATGTCACGGCGTCCCGGTTACCTTCAGCAATCAGCTCGGCCGTATCGTAGTCCCTCGCTCGAACTTCGCGATTAAAGCCGCAAGGGCTTCGGGCCGCTCATTCGTGGTGAGGTGACCGCCGGGCAACCGCTCGATCCGGAGGCCGAACTTGCCTAATCGTTCCCGCGCGAGGTCGACCTGCCGGTGTTCAAATGGATCCTCGTCGCTGCCACCCACCAGGAACGGGAACTGATCGCGGTAAGCCTTATAGATGTGACAGAAATCGAGCCGATCGCCTTGCGCTTTGTGATCGGCCATGAAGCCTGCCGCGGCGGCGAGGTAGAACAGGCCATCGTGCCGGTCCATGGCGCTATGGAGTTCCCGGAGTTCGGCGTCTGTTACTTGATAGCCCTCGGACCACAGCTTCCTCACTCCCGGCGTCCTCTTAAAAAGCGCGAACGGCCGGCCCACGCCGCGGCGAGCCCAGTTGGGGAGGCGGCGCAACATCGGTGTGGTGTACCACGGATGAGTGTGCCCATCCGTGAAGAGCCCGCCATTGAAAATGAAGACACCGCGTATGTCCGGCCCGCCCGCGGGTTCGCCCCGCTCCGAGCGCTCAAGCCGACGTCGCAAGAGCTCCAGAACGACAAGCGAGGAGAAGTCGAATGCGACCAGTGTGGTTGACTGGACACCCAACTCCGGCCAGATCGCTTCAACAAGATCGGCGCGCTCGGAGGTCGAATAAGCGTAGTCTTTGGGCTTGTCGCTGTCTCCCATGCCGACATAGTCGAGGAAGAGTTTCGGCATATCGGTTGCGTTCGGCAAATACGATAGAACCTTCGCCCACCCGAATGAGCCGTCTGGAAATCCAGGCAGGAAGGAAACGGCCTGCGCAGGATCTCCCTCCCGGCGCAAGAAAATCCTGAGGGGCGCGTCTTCGCTCGCAACAATGGCGCGAGATCGGGGAGCGTAGCCGATGCGCTCACCACCTGCGAACCACGCTCGTGCAGACCAGGCTTCGGCAGGCGGGGTTTGGCCGCCGTCGACGCCGGCGCCGGCAACTGTTTCTAAAAGATCATGCATATCGGTTCTCCTTTTGCGGACGCAGTAAGAAATAGAATGCGACACCGTGCGTGATCATGAGCAAGGGCACGTAGATGATCGCGATTGCGTAGGTGTTGCCCAGTTGCCCCGCCATCGCCGGAAGGCCGGACTGAATGGCGTGGTAGTAGTCGACGATGATGTCGGTTGCCCCACAAGATTGAACGCGACGACGAAAAACCAAAACAGCGGACGCATCCTTGCGGTGAGAAGCGCAAGCATTGCTAACACTCCGGTGGCGAAGTCAGCGTACGCGGCGAACGTAGCGAATCCACCGGGCAGATCACGCCCCACGATGCCCGGAAGGACAAAGACGAGCCCGAAGAATCGAAAGCTGTGCAGTGTGGCGATTGCACGCTGGGCATCGTATCGATCCATGGTCTTGAGCCTGGGCCAAATATAGACGCTGAAGCAAAGCAGCCACGCGACATAACCAAAAACGAGTTGAATTCGGAATAGAGTTTCGGATGACATGTCAGGCCTCCTGATACTGCGAATTGTTCACCACGAGTTCGAGGGCCGCATCGCGAGCGGCTGCGGCGAAGGTCGTGGCGGCCTCACCTGCTGCACCGGTAACCAATATTGGATGAGCCATCGAAGTTCTCCTTTCGCTCTATAGGATGATGCGCATCATCCCATGGATTCGAATTTTCCACGTCGCGTTCAGCGGCGCCGGAGATTGCACCTTGAGATGATTCGCAGCATCCTATAACCATGCGCTACGGGCCCGAACATAAACTCGAGATCCATCGGAAGATTGTGAAAGACGCCTCGCGCCGTGTCCGGGCCGAAGGCTTCAGCGGCGCAGCGGTTTCGGCCGTTATGAAGGACGCCGGACTGACTCACGGTGGTTTTTACAAGCATTTCCGGAGCAAGGACGACCTGCTGCTGGAGTCGCTCCGCGAGGGCTTCCGGGAGATCGAGGATGCACTCGTTCGTGCCGCTGAACAGTCGCCGCCCGGAGAGGCATGGAAGGCGATTGTCAAAACTTACCTGAGCCTGGACCTGTGTGAACACCCCGAGCGCGGGTGCCCCCTGGCGGCGCTTTCGGCGGATCTGGCGCGGGCAGATAAAGGAATGAAGCCGCAGATTCTAGCAGAGCTGGTCACCTACAAGAGCCGAATGGTGCCGCTCATGCCCGGCCGGCGGACCGCGGACAAAGAACGCGCTTTCTTTGCGATTTTTTCCACGATGATCGGGGCAGTTGCAATTGCTCGACTGCTGCCGGATCGCACCATGCGAGAGAAAGTGCTGGCGAGCACAAGAGATTTCCTCTTGCGCAGCTTCTGACCTCCGCAACCCATAAGGTCTCGATAATCTCCAAGGCAATAACTCCTCGTGGGTATGACCATTCATTGATCGAAATGGACCGGAAAGCAAGGCCAAAAGTGCGCCGAGTGCCGGAGTTTTGGGAGTTTTCGCCCCTGGAGGTGCCGCCGTTGTGCGGCCCTTTGCCACACGCGGCTTGCGCGCTGTAGGCGGTCGCGAGCGTGGCCGGATGCGGATGGGAATTGCGCCTCATCTCTGGTATCATCACCATGTTCGCAAAAAGGGAACCTCATGCGCGCTTTGATGCGGGTAACTATTTTGACGGGGATTTCCGCCACTGCCTGGGCGCAATCCTCGCCCTCGAAGAATCTCGATATGTATTGGATCGATGTGGAAGGGGGTGCCGCTACTCTGATCGTCGCGCCTTCGGGCCAATCGCTGCTCATCGACACCGGATGGGCCGTGGGCGATCGCGACGCGAAACGGATCTACGCCGCGGCGCAGCAGGCCGGACTCAAGAGGATCGACCACCTGATCATCAGCCACTTCCATCCCGATCATGTCGGCGGACTGGCGGCGCTCGCGAAGATGATCCCGATCGATCATTTCTATGGCCGCGGTAATGAGATTGAAAAAGAAAACCAGCAATGGCTCGATAGCTTCGTAGCGGCGGCGATGGGCCGGCGGACCATCGTCAAGCCGGGTGATACGATTCCTATTCCCGGCCTAAAGGTGCTGATCGTGGCCTCGGATGGCAATATTCTTACGAAGCCCGTCAAAGGCGGCGGACCAAACCCGCTGTGCGCCACCACAGAGGAGAAAGCCCCGGCGGGTCCCGAAAACCAGCGCATGGTGGGGACACTGCTCACGTTCGGAAATTTCAAGTTTTTGGCGCTGGTCGACCTCGACTGGGAAAAGGAGATGGAATTGGTTTGTCCGGTGAACAGACTAGGCCAAGTGACCATTTATCAGACCAGTCGCCACGGCTCGTTTGACGACGCGGGCTCACCCGCGCTACTCGGGGCCATTCGCCCGCAAGTGGTGGTGATGAACAACGGCCCGCGCAAGGGCATGGGCCAGGCGGATGCCACAAGATCGATTAACCCGCCAGGCAAGATCGTAGCGCCCTATGAGAGAAACGCTTTCCTGCGGCTGGCCGGGACTGCGGGCGTGGAGGACGTGTGGCAGAGTCATCTCTCTCTGCTCGATCCCGATCCCCATCACAACACGGCCGAGCAGATGATCGCCAACCTGGAGGAGACAGCCGAGTGCAAAGGAAACTGGATCAAGGCGAGCATTGCGCGGGATGGCAGATTCACTGTGGTCAACGGGCGCAACGGATTCAGCAAATCCTACGTGGTCCGGTAGGGCAGCGCCAGCAAGGGAACTGACATGAAATATATATGGGCGGGAATGATCCTGAGCGGTCTGGTGGGCGCGCAAGTTCCGCTGGAACAAGAACCCCGGCATCACTTGGAATTTTCTAACGAGTTTCTGCGGGTGATCTCTCCCCAGATTCCACCCGGCGATACGACGCTCGAGCACATACATACTCACGACGACGCCACGGTTTGCATCCACGGTTCGGAAACACGGGCGAAGCAGCCCGGCGCCGACTGGGGCGCCGTGGGGATGGTATGCATGCCAGGGCGGGTCGGAATCACCGAATACACCGGCAAACCTCGCTCGCACACCGTGCAAAATCTCGGAACGGGCGTCTACCACCTGCTGCTGGTCGAGAACTTGAAGGAAAGCGGATGGAGTGATTTCGGACCTGTGACTGTGCCGAGCGTGAAGATGACGCGAGAGAACAGGTCTTTCCGGGTTTATGAGACCGAACTCTCCGGATCCACCAGCGTCCCCCACTCCCACGCCGTGCCGACGATTGTCGTGCTGGTATCGGGTGAAGCGGCGACCGGGAAGAAGCACCTCGATAAACCGGGAGCTTGGGCCTACATTCCCGCGGGTGAGCCGCACCAAATCGAAGCAGCGGGAAATGCAGAACTGGTTGAAATCGAAGTACGGTGAACGGCAAGCGAGCCGCGTGCGGGCGGCGAGGACAAATATTTCTCCGAGACTCTCTGCCACCTTCCCCGTCGTTGGTGAACAGTTTCGCCTTTCCCGAACCATCAGCTTGAAAACATCCGGGAAGGCGCGGTGATCTTATTAACGCGCACAACGCATTCGCTGTGCGCTTGTTAACGCGCATAACGCATTCGCTGTGCGCTTGCCAAGGACGAAGGTGAAATAACGATCGCGAATCGCCGCCCCAGGCGGAGGGAGCTGCGGCCATGGCTTGCCTGTTTGTCGTCTTTCTACTGGTGTTCCCAAGAATCGCGCTGATCCTGATGTTTCTCCTTTCCAACTATCTGGAACGTGCCTATCACGGACTGTTGATTCCCCTGATCGGATTCCTTGTGCTGCCGCTCACGACGCTGGTGTATGCCTGGATATCACATCAACACGGGCGGCAGGCTGGTGATTGAATCCAGAGTCGCTCAGACCGCGTTACCCCTGATCGGTGAGCGCGGCAGGAATCGAACCTACAACCTACTGATTAAGAGTTGGTGCGGCAGGATGTCGTGGATGGCTATGGCACCATCCAGTCCGCGGCTCTGGATCACGGGCTAGTACGTTTCGACGGCCGGCGCTTCGGTTCGCGACTTCCAGCGGGCATGATAGAACAGCGCGCCAGTGGCGACGGTGACGATCGCTGCCAGTGAGATGACCGGTTTGAGCTGAATGCCGTAAAACGTCATCCATGCGCCGACGATCAGGAACAGCACGGGGAACAAGGGATAACAGAAACTCACTAGTGGTAGCTTTTGCCATCCCGGCTTTCGCCGGAACGAGAACAGGGAAGCGACGCTCATCACCGCGAAGAAATTCAGCGTGATACCGATGTAGACGACGAGCTGCGGGAAAGGCGTCATGGTCATGAGCATCGTGCAGACAGCCTGGGCGAGGATCGCCGGAACCGGAGTATGCCACTTGGGATGGACTCGTGCCGCGGCGGCGGGAAAAGCGCGGTTCTTGGCCATCGCGTAGTACACTCGCGGTCCGATGGTGACCATGGCGTTCACGGTCGCCATGAGAGATAAAGCCATCAGCGCACTGAACACGCCGGCCACCTGCGGTCCGAATAGTCGGGAGGCGGCAAAGGCCCCCACAGCCAGCCGGTCCTTCATATCCTCTAGTGGCGCTGCATAGATGAAAACTACGTTCAGCACAATGTACAGAACCGCGACCAAGGCCGTGCCGATCGCCAAAGCCACGGGCAGAGTCCGCGTGGGCTGGCGCAGTTCCTCGGCAACATACGTGGCGGCGTTCCATCCGCTATAGGCGACGTAAACCCAAACCATGCTGATGGCGAACTGCCCGGCCAGCGGCGTGGACACAGTGCGAACGGCATTGCGGGTGAAATTCGCGAGATCGCCTTGCCCGAACCAGAAGGCGAAAGCGACGAACGCAGCCAGCACCGTGACCTTTAGCGCGGTCAGCACGTTCTGCACGCGCGCGGCGCGCTGAATGCCCAGCAGGTTCAGGATGGTGAATCCCGCCACCAGCGCGCAGGCCACAACTTGCGCCCATCCGAATTGCAGCGTCCACTCGCCGGAGCCGATCAGCACGTGGGCGTTTTCGGGCCGAAACCGCGGATCAAAATAGCCCAAATATCCGGAGAAAGCCAAAGCGACGCTGGCTATAGGCGCGGAGAAACCCGCGAAAAACGAAGCCCATCCGGTCATGAAGCCCCAGGTAGGACCGAAAGCGCGGGTGAGGTAAACGTACTCGCCACCGGAGCTGGGAAAGTTGACGCCGAGTTCGGCATAACAAATCGCGCCAATAAAAGCCGCGATCGCACCCACCACCCAGCTCCACAAAACCAGAGAAGGCGAGCCGAGCTGGCCAGCCAGAAACCCGGTGCTGGTGAAAATTCCGGTGCCGATCATGTTCGACACCACCAGCGCCGTAGCGCTCACTACACCGAGTTGCCGAAGGAGCGTAGGCTTGTTAGCCGCCAAGTTCCATTCTATCGGCCTGTTGGTGGATCATGAAAACATGGCGCACGAGCACCACTATCGGATCGACATGGAGTGGACGGGAAATCTGGGAACCGGCACGAGCAATTACCGCGCGTATGGGCGCGATCATCAACTTTCGGGCGAGGGCAAGAGCGGGCCGATCTTGGGATCGGCCGATCCGGCCTTTCGCGGCGACCGCTCTCGCTACAGCCCAGAGGAACTGCTGGTGGCCGCTCTCTCGGCCTGCCATATGCTCTCGTTCTTGCATTTGTGCGCCGACCACGGAATCGTGGTGACCGCCTATCGTGATGAGGCGGAGGGTACGATGGCGCAGCACGAAGACGGCTCGGGCGAGTTCACGAGCGTGGTTTTGAAACCGCGCGTCACCATCGCCGATCGAAGCCGCGCCGAAGAGACCCAGGCGCTGCATCACAAAGCGCACGAATTGTGTTTTATTGCCCGCAGCGTGAATTTTCCGGTGGAGCATCGCGCGGTGGTGGAAGCGTGACGATTTGCGAAGACAGGATTCGCGTCCGCATTTGTAAACATGAACGGCGGAGCCCCCGTCATAAGTTGAGTGACGGCGCAGAGCCCGCGTGCGCCGCGTGGCAGCTACGAAACTATGCGCGCGCTAGATCGGGCGTTCAGGCCGTTAATTACCATTGCCATCTGCCTGCAGGCCGCGGGCGGCAATTTGCGAGCCCAGACCGCCGTTTCCATCGATCCCGGCGGCATTGTCAATGCAGCGAGTTATGGGGCAGGGGCGCCATTAGCGCCGGGGAGTATCGCGGCGGCGTTCGGAAGCTTTGCCGGAATCTCTGCCACCAGTGCCACCACACTGCCGCTGCCATCGACCCTAGCTGGAGCTTCGATCGCATTTGGCAACGGCCAGATGGCGCCGCTATTTTTCGTTTCTTCGGGCCAGGTGGATTTTCAAGTTCCCTGGGAACTCTCCACAGTTTCTCAAACGACGGTCACGGCAGCCGTCAACGGCCAAACCAGCGCGCCGCAGACGATCAATCTGGCGACCTTCGCGCCGGGCATTTTCAGCCTGAACGCGCAAGGAACGGGACAGGGCGCCATCCAAGACACTTCCTATTCCGTCGTGGATTCTTCTAATCCGGCCGTTGCCGGCTCTACGGTTGTGCTCATCTACGCCACCGGGCTCGGGCCGGTTAGTAATCAACCGGGCACCGGCTCGGCCGGGCCGGCCAACCCGCTAGCGCGTACAACAACCACGCCAGTGGTGACCATCGGTGGCGCGGAGGCAACGGTTCAGTTTTCCGGGCTTGCTCCCGGCCTGGTTGGCGTATATCAAATCAATGTGCTGACGCCGGCCGCATCCATGAACGGAAGCGCCGTGCCCGTTGTTCTTTCCATGGGCGGCGTGGACTCGAATACCGTCACCATCGCGGTCACAGGAGGGACTTCGCCCAACCCCACACCTTCGATTGCGACGCTTTCGCCGGCTTCGGCTTCGCCGGGAGCCGCTTCTTTGCAAGTTACCATCGGCGGGGCCGGATTCCTACCTTCATCGTCGGTGACATTCAATGGCCAGACGGTGCAGGCGTCCTTCGTGAGCAGCGGACAACTCACTGCCACGCTGAACGCCTCGCAACTGGCCGCGGCCGGAAGCTTTTCAATCGACGTGCGCAATCCGCCCCCTGGCGGCGGAGCGTCGAATGCCGCCTATTTCATTGTTCAGCCGGATTTCAGTACACCAGTGCCGGCCTCCGTCGCATGGAGCGGCTACGCACGCGACGAACACCACACGGCGCTTTCCTTGGATCAATCCCAACCGCTGAACCAGATTCGCTGGAGCACTCCAGTGGACTTGGCTCCTCAATATACCGGCGGCACACTCTACATTCATTACGGCTCACCGCTGGTGACAGCCGCCAATACCGTGCTTGTGCCGGTAAAGACGGGCGCGGCCGGGGGTTTCCGCCTCGACGCCCATACCGCCAGTGAGGGCGCCCTCTTGTGGAGCGTGACCACCGATTATGTTCTTCCGCCGCACGATTGGATTCCGGAATTTGGCCCCACCCTCACGCCTTCGTCGCGCGTTTACTTTCCCGGCGCGGGCGGCACCGTATATTATCGCGATGCGCCCGACTCGGCGAGCGGACCGCAGGGACAGATTGCGTTTTACGGTACGTCGTATTATCAGGCCGACCCTGAGCCCTACGCGGCCGACGTCATGATCAGCACTCCCATCACTTCCGATTCCAGCGGGAACATTTACTTTGGTTTCGTGGTCACGGGCGCGACCCCCGTACCGTTGCAGAGCGGGATCGCGCGCATCTCCGCCGGGGGACAGGGAATCTGGATTTCGGCGGCTCAGGCCAGCGGCGATTCCACCATCACGGAAGTGGCGCAGAACTGCGCGCCGGCGATTAATGAGAGCAACGGCACGCTCTACGTAGCCGTGAGTAATAACGGCGCGTATGGATATCTGCTGGCTCTCAATAGCGCTACGCTTCAACCTGTGGCCAAGATGGCGCTGATCGATCCCGCCTTGAAAGAAGCCGCGCAGGTGCCGGACGACGGCAGCGCCTCCCCCGTGATCGGACCCGATGGCGACGTCTATTACGGAGTGTTAGACGATGGACAGAACCACTATCGCGGTTGGATGTTGCATTTCGACAGTCTCTTGTCTCAATCCAAGACTCCCGGCGCGTTCGGTTGGGACGATACGCCCTCGGTGGTTCCCAGCTTTATGGTGCCGTCCTACACCGGCGCGTCCACGTACCTGCTCATGACGAAATACAACGATTACTACGAGGCTGGAGGAACCGGCGAGAATAAGATCGCCATTCTAGATCCGGAAGCCACCGAAACGGATCCTGTTACAGGAGCGACAGTGATGCAGGAGATCCTGACCATTCTCGGGCCGACTCCCGCCACTCCGGAGCCGGGCGTAAAAGAGTGGTGCATCAACTCGGCCGCGGTCGATCCGTCTACCAAATCGGTATTTGCCGGCAGCGAGGACGGCAAGCTGTATCGCTGGGATTTGCAGACCAATACGTTCTCCCAAACGCTCGTTCTCACTCCGGGAATTGGCGAAGCCTACACGCCCACTCTGATCGGCGTCGATGGAACTGTGTACGCCATCAATAATGCCGTTCTGTTTGCTGCGGGGCAGTAGCTGTTGGTGGAGGAACCTTCAGCTTACAACCTGGGCTTCAGCCATAGGAGACAGGAGTCAGAAGTCAGAAGGGCTTCAGCCGGCACTTACGCCAGATCGAACTTCTCGTGGTGCAGGAGCGGGTCGCCTTTGACCAGCACGGACCGCCGGAGTACCTCTTCCAGCTCTTCCAGATATTTGTTCTGGTGGGACTTCAAGACCTTGGCGACGTCGGGGTGCACGCGCAGCATCACCTCCTTGCCCTCGACGCTGGAGGCCATCTTGCGGGCCTCGGTCAAAATTTCGCCGACTACGGTTTGCACGCTTTTGATGTAGCCCGCGCCGTCGCAGTGCGGGCAGGGCGCACATAGCGTCCGCTCCAGCGACTGCTTGACGCGCTTCCGTGTGATGGCCACCAATCCAAAATCGTTGAACTGTAGAATTTTATACGGCGCGCGATCGGCGCGCATGGCCTCTTCCAGGGCTTGCATCACCTTCTGGCGGTTCCTCCGCTCGTCCATGTCGATAAAATCGATCACGATGATTCCGCCCAGATCGCGGAGCCGCACCTGCCTGACGATTTCTTTAATGGCCTCCGTGTTGGTCTTTACGATAGTGTCTTCCAGCCGGTTGGATTTCCCCACGAATTTACCGGTGTTCACATCGATGGCCACTAATGCCTCGGTCTGGTTGATTACGATGTAGCCGCCGCTCTTGAGCCACACTTTGGGCCGAAGCGCTTTCTCCAGTTCGGCGGTGATGCCGAAGGCATCGAAGATGGGCGCATCCCGCGTGTACAGCTTCACTTTGCCCGCCAGCGCGGGTTGAAACCGCTCCACGAAGTGAAGGGCGTTCTCGTAGACTTCCTCGTTGTCGATCCAGATGGCCTTGAAGTTGCCGGTCAATTGATCGCGCAGCACGCGCTGGACGATGTCCAGGTCGTGGTGCAGGAGCGCGGGCGCGGGCCGGCGCTCAGCCTTTTGACGAATATCCTGCCAGAGCTTGTACAGGAATTCCATGTCGGCTGCGATTTCTTCTTCGGAGCGGCCTTCAGCCGCCGTGCGCGTAATAAAACTGCCCACGGGACCGGGGCGGCGGCCCTGCAAGATGCGCTTGAGCCGCAGCCGTTCTTCGTCGCTCGAGATCTTGCGCGAGACGCCCATATGGTCCAGCGTCGGCATATAGACGACGTAGCGGCCGGGAAGCGCGACATGCGAGGTGATCCGAGCGCCCTTCTGTCCCAGCGGCTCCTTGGCGATCTGAACGATGATCTCCTGGCCTTCCTTGAGCAATTCCGAGATCGACGGTTGAGAGCCGAGCGCGGGACGCGAGACCACGCGGGTCTCCTCTGCGGGGTGGCGCGCCGGCGAGGGTGTGGCAGTCTGCACGGCGTGCTCGCGGGCATGCTCCGGGGCGCTCTCCGAGGCGTTCTCTGACGCGTTCTCCGATCCTGGGGCCGTCCCCGGACGCTGGCCCCGCATTCGACGCCGCATCCGGCGAGAGGCCCGGTGCGGATATCGTCCGCCCCGCTCGCGCACTTCGGCCGAGCCGCTCGCGACGGGCTGGGGTGGTTCCTCCATGCCGGCCTCGACACCTGGCACGGGCTGGGCGGCCTCTTCTGCCGCGGCCGCCTCACCCTCCACCGCTTCGAGCACAGCCTCCTGAATCTCCATTTCCTCAACTTCCCCGAGCCACGCCGCCGCTCCCGCCGTAACGGGCTCGGCGTCTGCTGCCTCCCCGGTTCCGTTGCCGGTTTCGCCGTTCTCTTCTATCGTGATCTCTTCTATCGCGGACTCATCTGGCGGCCACTCCGCGGCTTCGACCAAATGCGCCGGGACCAGATGGGCCGGCGCGTCAGGCAGTGCATTTTCCGGAGGATAATGGATCGGCTCATCGAACTCGGTTAAGGGTTCGGATTCCAGTTCGGCCGCGCCTCTCCCATTTGCGGCGATTTCCGCCGCAGCCGGCGCAGGCTCATCCGTCGGTTCTGCGTCTGCCGGCAGGCCAGGACCGCGTCCTGACGCGCGCGCCTCAGTAAGGCCAAGGGTGGGCTCCGGGGCGAGCTCTGGGTCCGGGGTGCTGGATTCGCGATACTTCGCCAGCGATTCTCCAGGCAAAATCAGCGGCTGCTCAGCCGGCGGCTGCGCGCGGGCGACGTCGGATTCCGGCGGCAGCGCGGTAGTCCCGGTCTCGGTGTTGGCGACGGGTTCGGTCGCATATTTCGACTCGGGGAAACCGCGCCCGCGATTGCGGCGGCGGCGCGAACGGCGTCCCCTTCGGTCTTCTCTCTCTTCGACGGAAGCGGACGGCGCAGCCGTCTCCTCGCCCGGCTGCGGCGCAGCTTCGGCGGGAGCCGCCACGGCGGGACCTTCTTCCAGCCGCGGCGGGCGCGACGCCTCTAATCGCCCCGAGCGCGACGGTTCCAGTCCCGCCGGGCGCGAGGGTTCTGATCGCGCTGCGCGCGGCGGTTCGGCTCGCGCCGCGCGCGGGGGGCGCTCCTCCGTGATCCGCTCGATATCCTCATTTTCCTCGAGAAAATCCGAGACGTAGAGGAACGTGTCTCTTTCCAATCCCAAATCAACGAAGGCGCTCTGCATCCCCGGCAAAACCCGCGTTACGCGCCCCTTATGAATGCTCCCGGCGAGCGAATATTCATTGGCCCGCTGAAAATACACCTCCACCAGTTGGTCGTCTTCTAAAAGCGCAACCCTGGTTTCATGGCGGTTGGCGGAGATCACCATCTCTTTACTGGTCATGTTTGTCCTTCCTTCCGTCGCGGGGACGGAAGCGCCATGGGGCTCCCGCGGGAGGAGAGTGGGACGCCTATAAGACGGTTCCGGGAACAGAGCCGGAAGGCCGGGCCGCGGAGTGGATCTCGTAGGGCTTGGCTTCCAGGGCTTCACCCCTCACTCCGTCCGGCGTTTGCCCAACCGGCTGGCGACGCGGAACCCGCCTGCGGAGGGCCAAAAGGACTTGCGAATCCTCAACTCCGCGAGCAGGTTCAAAAACTCTTTTACCGAAACTCGCCTCGCGCCATTCTCCAGGGCCATCCGCGCTCGATCCGCGCGGGAACGCCCATGGGCGCTAATTCTTTCTCAATACCTCTGACGAACGATCTTGCGTTCGCGCTTCACACTTAAACCTTTCAATCCATAAACCTCCGGAGCCGGACGTTGTTCACCAGCCCCAGCAACATAAATATCGAAATCATATTTGACCCCCCCGCGCTCATGAGCGGTAAGGGGATTCCCGAAACCGGGACGTTGCCCACCACCATCCCGACATTGACTAGCACGTGCACCAGCAGTAAGGTCGCCACGCCCATGCAAATGTACATTCCGGCGCGATCCGGCGCGGCTTGGGCATTCTGCACGATCTGCATCAGCAACAGGAAATACAAACCCAGCACCACCACGACCACCACGAAACCATGCTCCTCGGCAAACGCGGCGAACACGAAATCCGTCGCCGCCGCGGGAAGAAAACGAAGCTGGGTTTGCGTTCCGTGCGTCACTCCGCGGCCCCACATGCCGCCATCTCCCACGGCGATGCGCGATTGAATCACCTGGTAGCCGCGGCCATGAGGATCCCGGGAGGGATCCAGGAACGTGGTCAAGCGGGATTTCTGATACTCGACATCCCGGCCCATCTCCGTGAGAACGAACCACCCTGCGGGAACGGCGAGGCCCAACGCCAGCGCGATCACCGCGAGATATCGCCACTGAAGCCCCGCTAGCAAGACCCCCACCACCAGAACCGGAATGTAGGTCGCCGCCGTGCTCAGATCCGGCTGGGCCATGACTAGAGCTGTGGGAATTCCCACCAGGCCTCCCAGTTTCCATAGGTCGCGCCCCCCGATCTGGTCCCGCTTCAACTCCGACAAACACCGCGCTACCCGCAATATTATCACTATTTTGACCAATTCCGAGATCTGAAAATGGAACAGCCAGCGCTTGGCTCCCCCGGCGCGGTGGCCAAGCACCATGGTAGCGGCCAGTGCCACCACGGAAAGGCCGTACAAGAGGGGCACTTGACCGATCAGCGTGTGATAATCCACGGACGCCACCAGCCACATGAAGGCTAACCCCGCCAGGATATACAGGATCTGCTTCCACCAGGAGTCGTGCAGCCGGGTATCGAGCGTGGCCGAATAGATTTGTAGCACTCCGAGGGCGCAGACGATCAGGGCGATGATCAAAAGAGGCCAATCGAACCCCCGGAAACTGCGGTAGCGGGCCACGCGATATTCAGTGTAGCGTGGGCCGGGTGGCTTGTTCATCAACCGGGTGGCTTGTCGCGAGAGGCGGGGCTAAAGGCCGGTTGAAGCGCGGCGCGGCGTTCGCACCCCAGCCCTGGCCGTAAGGCCGGGGTTCGAACGTCATGACGCCCTACGGGCGGATCACGGTCAGGTCACGGTGGGGACAACCATTTTGACGCCGGGTAGCCTCCTTCGAACAAATGTGATACAAATGCCCTTACGGGAGGTCATATGAAGAATCTGTGGCGCGCCGCTCGGGGTGTGATGATCGCCGCGATCTGCGGCGCCCCTTTACTGGCCCATCACGGCACCAGCAATTATTCAACTACCGAGCAAGCGGTCACGCTGACCGGAACTGTCACGGAATTTGTTTGGGCCAACCCTCACGTCTACCTTCTATTTGACGTGAAGGGCGAAAACGGCGCAATCGTTCACTGGGCCGGCGAAATGAACAGCCCAGGAGTTCTGAAAAACGCGGGATGGACGAAGAACACACTGAAACCTGGCGATCAGATAACCGTTTCGCTGCGGCCTAATAAATTCGGCACGCCTGTGGGCCTGCTCAGCAGGGCGAACATGCTGGTCAACGGGAAGCCGCTCCAAATCGGGCCGGAGCAATAGGAGCCCTTCGATGTCGATTCGCACTGTGTATATCGTTCTGATGGTCCTGATGCCCGCGGTCTTTGCTCAGGGACAAGGCGCCCAAGGACAAAGCGCCCAGGGACAAAGCGGAAAGGCACAGGGTAAAGGAAAGGGGAAGGGCAAGGCACCCGCAGCGCCCTACGTCTCCGTGCCTCATGACCCGCACGACCTGAACGGGGTTTGGAGGAGGTCCGGCGGCGTGCTCACTATGAGCAACGAAACTCCGCCCATGACGGCGTGGGGCAAATCCAGGTTCGACGCCGCCAAGCCGGTCTACGGACCGCGCGCCGTTCCGGGCGGATATGGCAACGATCCCATGAGCACATGCGACCCTCTGGGGATGCCGCGCAATCTATTTTTGGAAGTTTCCATTTATTCCATGGAGCTGGAGCAAGCTTCCAATCGCGTCTACCAGTTCTTCGAATGGGCCCATTCCTGGCGGCCGATCTGGACGGACGGGAGGGCCCTTCCCAAGGACCCCGATCCACGTTGGATGGGCTACTCGGTGGGGCACTGGGAAGGCGATATCTTTGTCGTGAACTCGCTTGGCTTCGACGAGCGTACCTGGCTGGATCACTTCGGCAACCCGGTGAGCGATGACATGACGCTGGAGGAGCGCTACCATCGCATCGATCGCGACACCCTTGAGTTGACCATGACGATTAACGCTCCCAAAGCTTACACCAAGCCGTGGATCAGCGAGAAGAAGACGTTCCGGCTCGCCCCGCCCAACACGGAACTCGAGGAGATTTTTTGCGTGCCTTCGGAGGAGCAGCGGTTCAACCGGCTGGTACGCGATCCCGCCTCCGGCATCGTCCCGAAGTGACGCCCCGCCGAAAGTGGTTTAGCGCAATTGCAGATTCTTTAGCAGGCGGTGCAGATAGTTGGGATGGACATCCAGAAGCTTGGCGGCTTCGGTGATGACCCCACCGGCGCGCTCTAGGGCTTCGCGCACGACGCGCTGCTTGGCTTGGGTAACCGCCGCCTGGTAGCTTCCGGCGCCGGCCTCGGACGGGGCGGCAGCCGCCGGCTCAACCACTGCCTCCGGCAAGTCCTCCGGCAGAATCGAATCGGAAGCGCCCAATACCACGGCCCGCTCGATCGCGTTCTCCAGCTCGCGAACGTTGCCCGGCCAATCGTATTGCATCAGCGCGGCCCGAGCTTTGCCGGAAATCCCCATCGGCGGTCGCTTCACCTTCTCGCTGAATCGTTGGGCGAAATGCGCGGCGAGAAGCGGAATATCCGCGCGATGGTTGCGGAGCGGGGGCACGGTGACGCCGATGACGTTGAGGCGGAAAAACAGATCCTGGCGGAAAGTGTTGGAGCGCACCGCGGTTTCCAAATCGCGATTGGTCGCCGCGAGAATGCGCACGTCCACGCGAAGGGGGCGCGTGCCGCCGACGCGCTCGAATTCGTGGTGTTGCAGCACTCGCAGAAGCTTGGCTTGCAGAGCGGGCGCGAGTTCGCCGATTTCGTCGAGAAACAGCGTGCCGCGGTCGGCGATCTCGAACTTGCCTTTCTTCATCGCCACCGCGCTGGTGAACGCGCCGCGCTCGTGCCCGAACAGTTCGCTTTCGAGCAGCCCTTCGGTGAGGGCCGCGCAGTTGATGGCCACGAAAAGCTGCGACGCGCGGCGGCTGTTTTCGTGAATGGCGCGCGCCACCAGTTCCTTGCCGGTTCCGCTTTCGCCCTGGATTAACACGGTAGAATCAGTGGGCGCGACGCGGGCGATAACACGATGAATTTCGCGCATCGGCTCGCTTGATCCCACCATGTTGTTGTGGATACGAATCTCTTCCTCCAGCCTCCGTTTTTCGCTGCGTAAATCCTCGATGCGCAGCAGATTGCGGATAGCGGGTCCGGCGATGACGCCGACGGCGGAGACCAATTGCAGATGGCCGTCGTCGAACGGAGCGACGAGCGGGCGGCCTTCCAGACAAAGCAGACCCTCCACATGCTCGAAGCAGAGCAACGGAGCGGCGATCAATTGGCGGGAATCGAGGCGCTGCAGCGCGCTTTCGCGCCGGTCGCGAACGGCGCGCCAAAGATCCGGAGGAAGGACCGGCGCCTCGCAGACTACGCCACCGTGCGAGATGGTAAAACCCTCCTCCGCCGCGTCGAGAACGATGGAGCCGCGCTCGGCGGGGACGGCTTCCAGGAGCAACTCGATTAGCTGCCGCTCCAGAGCTTCCACCGTTTGAGCTCCTTGCAACGCCTGGCTGATGCGGAGCAGAACGTGCAACCCACGGGTGGTGCGGTCGGATGGGGGCAGGGTCTCTTCCAGGCGCTCGGGATGGAGATAGATGGAATCGCCGCTACGCAGGGTGGTGGTTCCGGAGTCTTCGTGAACTTCGAGGCGGAAACGGAAGACGGACTCGCCCACGCGAATTTCGTCTTCGTCTTCCAAGAGCCATTCGGTGACCGGTTTGCCGTTGACGAACGTGCCGTTGCGGCTGTTGAGATCGCACAATTGGAAGCGCTCGCCGGAGGGACGAATGACGCAGTGATACTTGGAAGCCGAAATGTCGTCGAGCGCGACGGAGTTGTTTTCGTGCCGGCCGACCGACACTTCCGCGAGACCCAGCAGGACCAGCCGTCCTCGCGAAGGGCCGTCCGTCCCAACCAGCACTGCGCCCATTAGCGCTAGTTTAATACAGGCTGGGAGCGCGAACGCTGTTTTTCAGCTCGCGCACAGAGCGACGTGATGCTGATGGGATGCCGCAACAGTGTGGTCGGGGTGTAACAAAACTCCGTTAGCGCGCCCGCTCGAACAGAAGCTGAAGGCCGTTCCGAATCGCGTCGATCGAACTCGACGAGACCCGGCCGATCAACCCGATAAGTTCCGATTTATCCACAGTGAGGATCTGGGATACGTTCACGACGCTGGGCTTTGGCAGGTTGGCCTCGCCTTTTCGAAGCGCAACATTTCCTGGAGCGCGCGCCCTGCCCATGTTTGAGGTGATCAAGCAAACCACCGTCGTAGCGATGAGACTACGGTTGAAAACGTCGCTTTGCACAACAACGCAGGGGTGGCGGTCGGCCGGAGCGGAACCTTGCATCGAGCCGAAGTCCAACCAGTAGACCTCACCCTGCCGGGTTTCGTTCACCAACGGTCCTTGACCGCCTGCCGGAACTTGGCCTTCATCCGCCCGGTGAGGCGTGCATCTTCGGGGTTGTTCTGGCGGTAGATCTCATTCAGCCGCTGGGTCACTTGTTCCTGGCGGTGGCGCATCAGGTAATCGCGAACAGCCAGGGAAAGAAAGCGGCTGCGGCTGATCCCGATTCGCCGTGCCATCCGATCCGCCTCGGAAAGCAGGTCGTCTTCCATCGAGATAGCGGTCTTCATGGTAGTCACCTTTAGAGTATCATAGGTAATACCATCGGGCATACCAGCGGCGATTGCGTCCGGGATTGCGTCCCAGATTGTGTCCCGCCGAATCGGGTTAGCGCTGAGACAAAGCGAAGCACTCGCGGGCGATTTCCCATTCCTCTTCGGCGTGCACCACCAACGCGCGGACCGCCGATCCGTGCGAGGCGACGTCTTGATCGGGATGAGGATGAGCATTCTTGTCCGGATCGAGATCGACGCCGAGGAACGCCAATTGGCGACATAGAGCTTCGCGGACGGCCGCAGAATTTTCGCCCACGCCGCCGGTGAAGACGATGGCATCCAAGCCGCCCAGCACCGCGATCATACCGCCGGCTTCGCGGCAGAGGCGATGGATGTAGATATCGAAGGCTAGCTTCGCGCGCGGATTGCCGCTCTCGGCCGCGGCCTGGATTTCCCGCATATCGCCGCTTAGGCCGGAGATGCCTTTCAAGCCCGATCCCTGGTTCAAGATGTGGTCCAGATCGCCGGCGGCGGATCTTGATTCAATAGCGCCCGCCCGGCGCAGCAGGTAAATCAAGATGCCCGGATCCACCGAGCCGCTGCGGCTTCCCATCATCAAACCTTCGAGTGGCGTGAAGCCCATGGTGGTGTCGAGACACTTCATTCCACGAACGGCGGCGAGCGAGGCCCCATTGCCGAGATGGCACATCAGGAGCCGCGGGTTTTCGCGGCCTAGCAGTTGCGACGCTCTTCGCGCGGCATATTGAAAACTGATGCCGTGAAAACCGAAACGGCGCAAACCTCGGTCCAGCCATTCATAGGGACCGGGATAAACATAGGCGGGCGGTTCGAGCGTGGAATGAAAGCCGGTATCGAAGACCGCCGCCTGACGGGCGCGCGGACCGAGCAGCTCGCCCATGCGTTGAATCGCTTCAAGCTCGAAGCGATTGTGAGCCGGAGCGAATTCCTCCTGCCGGGCGATGGCCTCGCGCACTTCCGGAGTGACCCACGTGGTCCGGCGGTATTGGCTGCCTCCGTGGACCACGCGATGGCCCACGATGTCGATTTCTTGCGGCGGCTGAATTGACCATAAGGGCTCCAGCGCCGCCAGCAGCGCGCCGATCCATTCGCCGGAGCTGGGATTCAGTTGCGTGCTCCAGAGCGGTTTGGGCGCCTCTGGCGGGAGCGGCGCCACAAGATCGGCATACCAGCACTTCACGCTGCTGGAGCCGGCATTGAGAACGAGAATCTTCACACGGATGGAGAGCGGGCTTCAGCCCGCGCGAGGCTTTAGCCTCGCAACTCGCGCCGGCGGGACTGAAGTCCCGCGCGGGCTAAAGCCCGCCCTCCCCCTAAGCCAGCGCGTATTCGGCTTCTTCTTCGCTCGAGCCGGCCCCTTCGGCGCGCAGGCGGCGCTCGAATTCGGCCAACTCCTTTTCAATCGTCTCCCCGGCGACGCGCTTTTTCACGATGTCCTCGCGATAGCGGCGCAGGAAATAATCGATGGTTTCGACGCGAATCCTGATCGAGCCAGAGGGCTTATTTTCGTCCAAGTCCTTGAAGCAGAAGTAGGGTGTGCCACTGCGCTCGATGATGCCTTCGATAACCCCGTAAATCGGCGCATCGTGGCCGCATTTGAAGCTCGAAATTTCCAGCGCGACCAGATTCGGATGCCGCGCGGTGAACTTCGCCGCCCAGACTTTGTGATTGGTGCTGGAGGAATAGGAGTTCTTCCAGACGTCGGAAATATCCAGAGGATCTTTGATGACTCCGGCGCGGACCTCGTCGCCGAACAGCCGTTCCAGAATGTCTTCATCCATCGGCAGAGTGCTTTGGGAAAAGATGGGATATCCGAGTTTCTGGAATTCTTCCATGATCTCGTGATTCAATCCCGGATCGTGGTGATACGGCCGGGCCAGCATCACGATGCCGATGCGGTCTTCGCGTTCGAGTTCTTCCAGCACGGTGCGGGCGCGTGCGCGGATGCCAGTTTCGTAAGCTTCCAGAGCCTTATATCCGCATTCGATCGCCCGATCGTTCTCCTCCAGAGACAAGCCCAGAATGGGATTCCAGCATTTGTACATCTGGTCGGCGAAGAGCCTGTGGTCGCGGAGATTCAACAGCGGATCGAGATATGTGATTCCGTTGTCTTTGAACACGTCGGATTCCTTGGTGAAGGCCGCTTTCGCCGTGTTCGGGCACGCCGTGACCGTGGGGCAGGCGTTGGAGCCCTGCAGATTCGTCAGGGGGGTGGGAAGTACATCGAACATGGGGAAGAAGATCAAGTTAAGCGGTTTTTTCAGCGCCTTCAGCGAGATCAGATTGTGAACGTGCGCGATGCCGATTTTGGCCGGGAAGCAAGGATCGATGGCGCCGCGGCTGGAACCGGCGCGATACAACTCCGGACTGGTGTAATCGGAGTAAATAATGTTCTCCGACGGCACTCCCAGGCTTTGAAAATACGCGCTGAAGATCGGAGCGTAGCTGTAGATATTGAGCACGCGCGGAACGCCGATACGCAAATTCTTGCGGTTCTGCATGAGCGCGACGCGCTGTTTGGTGGACGCCAGCCAGCCCCGCGAGGGGATGGGATCGGCCACGCTTTCCACTTTGCGTGCCTTGAACACATCGTGGGCGGCGATATCGACGAAATTGGGATGCTTCTCCTTCAAATCGTCGATACCGCCCTTGATGTCTTTCATCGACTCCAGGTCTTCCACCGTGCCCTTTTCGCACGTGGCGATGATCAGGCGCTGTTCGCCGGGCTGTATCGGCACTTTCGACACTTTCGCGATCGGCAGGAAATCGGTTTTGCCGACATTCACGTCGATGAAGGTGCGAAGACAGTTATTCTTGCAGAAATTGCAGCGCGTGGCCTCGTTGCGGGTGGTGCGATAGGTGATATTGCGAACGGCGTCGAGGCCGACGAAGCTGGTGCGCAAACCGTTGCGCCACAGCCGCAGCGCCTCTATTCCCGCGCCGATGGCGCCCGATTCTCCGCAATGCTCGTGAACGATGATCTCGGGTTGTTTGCCCGAGGCGCGGAAGCTGGATCTGATGAAATCTACTTCGGCCTTCACCACCGCCATATTATTCTGCGTGCCGCCTTGCAAAACAAACCGGCTGCCCAGCGCGGCTAGATTGGGAATGCTGGCGACGTAGAGAAAAACGTTTTTCGGCAGCACCGCCGCCAGTCCGGCCAGAATCTCTTCCGCGCGCCATCCCTGCCGCTGGAAATTCACAATATCGGACTGCATGAAAACGGCGCAGCCATAGCCGAATACCGGCATACTTTGAGCGGAAAAAGCCATGTCGGCGTATTGCTCGACCTTCAGTCCGAACCCCTCGGCGGTGGATTGCAGGAAATATCCGTTGCCGGCCGAGCATTGGGTGTTCAGCTTGAAATCCTTCACGCGGCCATGCTTGAGGACGATAATCTTGATGTCCTGGCCGCCCACGTCCACGATGACGTGCGGATCCTCGTAGAATTTCATGGCCGCTTCGGTGTGTGCGACGGTTTCCACCAGCGCCACGTCGGCGTGCAGCACGTCTCTCAACACGTCCTTGGCGTAGCCCGTCGTACCGACTCCCATCACCTCGAGGTTGGCTCCGCGATCCTCCACCTGTTTGCGCAGCGCCTCGAACATCTCGATGGTGTCCTGAATGGGATTGCCGTTCGAAAGCTGGTAGGCTTTGCACAGGATGTCTCCCTCTTCGGAAACCAGAACGGCTTTCGTCGAGGTGGAACCGCCGTCGATGCCGACAAAGCCGCCGACCGTCGACCCCTTTTGGAACGCGGCGGGCGTGAACTTCTTGCGCTTATAGCTCTCACGGAACGTTGCCAACTCGGGTTCGGATTCCACCAGGCCCTTGCCGCCGGATTGCGCCTTTTCCGCCTGCCGCCCGACCTCGATGTAATGAATCAGACTCTCGGTGCCGCGATAGCAGCCGACGATTTCATCTTCGTCTTTGCCAAATTCCACCGCGCCGATGGCGGCGAAATATTGGGCATTGCCAGGCACCTTGATGAGTTCCTCGGGTTTGGCGCCTTCGGGAATTTCGACCTTGCGATCTTTCCACATCTTGGGAATGTTGGCTTGCCAAGCCTCGCGCATCCCGCGGATGAAGGAATTCGGACCGCCCAGCAGCAGCACATGCGGGCGCAAGGTATGGCCGCGCGTCAATACCGAGAGATTCTGCAAGATGATGGCCTCGAACAACGAAGCCATGAGTTGATCCGGTGGAGTACCTTCCTTTTGAAGACCGTTGATATCGGTCTCCGCGAAGACCCCGCACTTGCCAGCCACTTTATGCAGCTTGACGCCGTGGTAGCCCTGATTCCCCAGCTCCTGCGTGGGAATTTTCAGCTTGGCGTTGATTTTATCGATGACCGCACCCGTACCGCCGGCGCACTTATCGTTCATCGACGGAATCTTCTTTTTGCGGCCGCTTCCGTTATCGTCCTTGAAGACGATGATTTTGGCGTCTTGCCCGCCGAGCTCGATCACCGAATAGACTTCGGGATGCATCTTTTCCACGGCTAGGGAAACAGCGGTCACTTCCTGCACGAATTTCGCGCCGATATGATCGCACAGCGTTCCTCCACCGGAGCCGGTGATGAAGATGCGGCAATTATCGGTGTTGATCCCCGCTTCCGCTTCCATCCGCTTAAGGAATTCAAGACATTTTTCCGGCTGCTTGGTCTCGTGGCGCTGATAGTCCTGCCAGATAATTTCGTCGGTCTCGCGATTCACCACCACGGCTTTCACCGTGGTGGAACCCACGTCGAGTCCGGCCATAAGGCTCGCACGCGCCCCGGAGGTTCGGGGCGCATGCGAAAAGCACTTGGCCTTCGGCAAGGTAGAAATCTGGATCAGAGGTTGTTGGTCCATGATGTTCCCGGAGTCTCGCGATTACGCGGCGTGCGCGCGAGCGCGGCGCGTCTGAGACGCGGGCCACAGGCGGCGCTTCGACATCCGATCGTTCACGTGCAGAATGAACTGCGCGGCCGTCCCCGCGATTCCCTCGCGATGCGGAACGTGATAGAAAGGCCGGCGTAATTCGGGGTGATCGGCGGCGTAGGCCCGGATTTCTTCCAGGCTTCGGCCGGTGGATTTCAGAGCCGTTTCGAATTCGGCCTTGGCCTTCGCCTTAGCCTCGCCGAGCGCCATCTGGACACGGCTATGCGCGTTCACTTCGCCTTCGCCGGAGGTCTCGATGGGCAGGAAGATCATGTCCTTGAACTTATTGATGACCGCCGATTGTACGCCATCGGATTGCGAAGAGGGCATGCAGCCGAAGGGTTTCAGCGCCAGCACCATGTGAGTCATGTGATGAATCGTGTAGTAGATGTTCTTGCCCACTTCCATGGAGCCTTCGCCGCCGCGCGCGAGCGAATGATAGAAGGGATGCGCCAGCCGCGACAATTCCTTTTGCGGGATCAGATGATGCGTGATGCCGCCCAGCCGGTCGGTCACGCGATGATAGAAATGCGTCCACATCGCTTCGCCCGCGTCGAACATCAGCAGCCGTTTGCGTGTCTTCATCTCGTTGGCGAGATGTTTCTTCATCTCCCACCACTTGGGATTGCGATAAATTGCTTCGGCATCCTTGCGAGCCGCAATGTTTTTGCGGACCATGTGCAGCATGTATGCGACCCAGGTGGCGATCGGCTCGACCACCACTTGCGCGCCTTCGCGTTCGAGGAAGCGGAACATATGGAAATTGCCGTCGCCTTCTGTGGTCTGGGCCCAGAACTCGCCGGTGATTTTCACCACGGGCTTCACGCGCGTGCGGTCGATTTCGATTTTGTCGATTTTTTCGCGGCAGGCGTCGATCGCCTCCAAAATCTGCTTGCCGTAGATGTGATCCCGGATCTTGCCCAAGGTATTGAGCGTATTCTTCAGCTTCTTCTTCTCCGGCGCCGCGAGCCGGCTGGCGATCCATTTCGGTGTGTCTTCCAGGATTTCGAACCGTTTGCCGTCGCGCAGGAGCGTAACCAGTTCTTCCATCGTTTCGTCGAAAACCCGGTCGGTTTCGCCGCGATTCACTTCGTAGGGGCGAACCTGGAAGGCAAGGTCGTTCATCACGTCGCCCATGAACAGCGCGTTGAGCATGCCCATGCCAAAATCCACGGTGAATTTGAGTCCCGGCTCGCCTGAGGCCGCTTTGATGCCGTCGGTCTGCTGGAACAGCAGGACCCGGAACCCATCGAAGCCGGCGTTCTGCAAGGCGAAGCGGTACTCCGCCTCGTACATGCCAAAACGGCAGGGGCCGCAGGAGCCGGCGGTGAAGAAGACGTAATTATCGAGAATCTCCTGCCGCGGCACTCCCTGGGATTCTAGTCCTTGCAGAAAGCGGACCAGGTTCCCTACGGTGAAATAAGTCGGATTGCATTGGCCGTTGTTGCCATATTCCTTGCCCGCCTGAAAATCGGGAACGGACGGGACGGGGAGATTTTCGCAGCGGTAGCCTGAGCCTTGAAACACCGCTTGAATGAGCGCTTCGTGCTTCCAGGTGAGACCGCCAAAAAGAATGGTCACCTTATCGCGGTCGTGAGCGAGAAACTTCCGCTCCACGGGACGGCGGAAATGCTCCGGTTGCGACAAGCCGGCTTGGCTTCGCAATCTTGCCCTCTCTTCAGCCAACTGGCGGCCGATCTCGTCGGTTGTGCCAGAAATAGTATGTAAACCGCTTGACATCAATTGCCTCCTTGTTTTGCTGCTGTTTCCACCGCTACGGCCGCATTCGAAAGTAATGACGCGGCCGAATCGATCTCGTAATTGGAGTAATCGATCCTCAACAGACCTTTGCCCGCCAGCAAAATGTGGGAATCGGACTCCAGCGAAGCCGGGAGCCAGAACGCTCCATGCTTTTCATAATTCCTTACAAAATGGGTTTTGCGCGTCCAGAAGGAGGGATTATAGGCGGTGCTTCCTTCCATGCGAGCGACGGCAAAATCTTGCGCGTCGATCCAGACGCGTCCGCGCATCAAGTATTTGTTGGAGGTTTTCGGAGAAACCTCGAAGATGTAGGCCAGACGGCCCGCGATGGTTTCGTTTCCCACCTGTCGAAAGACGTAATTCCCCGGCGAGAGTTCGCCCTCTTCGCGGTGTTCGTTACTGCTGTCGTCGATTTCCGCTTCCATGAGTTTCTCGATGACCTGGTGACGGATGAAAGGCGAGCCAGTCTCGGAAACAATTTTAAACTCTTTCTTACCCGGAAAGGAATAGGTTTCTTGAACCGAGACCTCGGCGCGCAAGCCGAAAGAGGAATTTTCGGCGAAGTAACGGCGAAAAGAGCGGTATCCGCGAAGCGCGTTCGTCCGCGCCTGGTTCATTTGGACCATCCGCTGGACGATGGCGGTTGGAGTATCGGGGACCGGTTTCTGAGCCGAAGCGCTCTGGCCCGGAGCGCTGAGGATGGCCGCCAAGGCGCAGGAGGCGACACTAAGGCGAAGATAGGGGGTACTAGTGCCCACTATGCCTCGTTGGACATCGAGACTAGGATGCCACAGCGCTCCAAAAGGTTACATTTTTTCGAAGGGTGCGCGAAGGCATTAAGCCGCTGGCCGGGGCTTGCGGGTACCCTTTTTCCGTCCGGCAAACTAGCCCCCTCCCGGTATAGCGCTCAAAGTCCACTAATCCTACGCTTAAATTGGAGGCAAAAAATGCACAAACGGTTTTTTCAAAGCCCCGGCCGCGCGGGCGCCGTGGCGGTAGTGGCCACTCTTGCGCTGGCCGGTTTTTATGAATTAGGCGCGGCGGGGATTGGATATTCCGGAAATCCGCCTGCGACCGTTCACACGAGCGCGCGATCGGAAGCTGCGTCCGGGCGCGGTTATTCGGGGGTGGTAAAGAAAGTACTGCCCGCGGTGGTGAACATCTCGAATTCTCACGTAGTTAAGAACGCGGAGGGGGAATCTCAAGGACAACTCGATCCATTCTTCCGCCAGTTTTTTGGCGACGACTTCTCCAATCGCTTCAATGTCCCCAAGGAGCGCGTTGAGAAGTCTCTAGGATCCGGCGTGATTGTGAGTCCCGAAGGCTACATTCTCACGAACGCCCACGTCGTGGACGGCGCCAAGGAAGTTACGGTGACGCTGGCTGACAAGCGGGAAATGAAAGGCCGCGTGGTAGGCTCCGATCCGCGCGCCGATGTCGCAGTAGTCAAGATTGAAGGGTCGAATTTCCCGTCGCTCACGCTGGGCGATTCGGACAAAGTTGAGGTCGGCGATGTCGTCCTGGCCGTGGGCGATCCCTTCGGAGTTGGCGAAACCGTCACCAGTGGAATCGTGAGCGCCATGGGCCGCAGCGGTCTTGGCATCGAGGAAGTGGAGAATTTCATCCAGACCGACGCGCCCATCAATCCCGGTAACTCCGGCGGAGCGCTGGTGGATGACGAAGGTCACCTGATCGGTATCAATACGGCGATTGTCGGTAATTCCGGCGGCAGCCAAGGCATTGGCTTCGCGGTTCCGATCGACATGGCCCGCCATGATATGGACGAGATCATCTCTCACGGCAAAGTGGAGCGTGGTTATCTGGGCATTCTTCCCCAGGATCTGACGGCTGCACTGGCCAGGTCTTTCGGCACGAGCCAGACCGGCGGAGCTCTCATTGGCGAAGTCACTCCTAATTCCCCCGCCGCTCGCGCGGGATTGAAACCAGGCGATGTCATCGTGGAAGTGAATGGGCAGGCAGTGACCGGCGCCAACCAACTGCGGTTGAAGGTCGGTATGCTGGATCCTAACACGAATGTTATATTAAAAGTGCTGCGTGACGGCCGTGCGCAGGACTTCACAGTCACGCTAGGTGAGTTTCCCTCCAAAGAGGAACAGGCTAGCGTCACGGGCGAGAATCCTGAAAGCGGTCTTGGCGTCAGCGTCGAGAGCTTGACCCCCGACACTGCCCGTGAGTTGAAGCTTCCGGCTTCGACCAATGGCGTGCTCGTGGATCAAGTGAAAGCGGGAAGCCGGGCGGATGAGGCCGGTCTGGAGCGCGGCGACGTGATCCAGCAGGTGAATCACCAACCGGTGACCAGCGCACAGGAGTTCAGCCAGATGGTAAACGCGAAGAAGGACTCTCCCGTCCTATTGTTAGTGAACCGTAACGGCGACACGATGTTCCTGGCTGTCTAGCGCAAGCTAGCCTGCCCGGACCTGCGGCCGGACTTGAGCCTACCTCCGAGGCTCAAGCCGGCCGCTGCCATTTTTGGGTACCAAACAGAGCCGCGACCGGAGGGAGCCGTTTGCCGAAGCTTTCGCTTTTCTCATTCGGCTGTACCAGGCTGATAGACTGTCAATGAGAGTTATGGGACCGGATCTCACTCAGGAGCGCGGGCAGGCCCACGCTTTGCTGGACATGCTACCGCCTGACAAGCTGAGCGTTGTACGGAGTCTGCTCGAAATAATGGTGGAACCATTGGCGCGCTCGCTGGCCGTGGCGGAAGTGGAACAAGAAGAAATCACATCCGAAACGGAAAAGGCGCTGGATCGCGGCCGCACCTCACTCGCTCGCGGTGACGGCATCCCCCATGACGAGATTCTCCGCGAGTTCGGATTGAAGCAGTGAGTCCCCTTTCTTCACCCGTCTTATCAACTCCTTCCCATCGTGAGGCATGAGTGAAGCGTTGATGAAGGCGCCTTGGAGAAAACTCGGCACTTTTCTGCGTGAACCTTTCATCTGGTTCATTCTGGTTTCATCTGCCTCCGGCGCGAAATGGACTCGCCGGGCGCGTACGGTTCGCTAGCGCCTGGATTCCCCTGGCGGGGGAAAGCGCACAGCGAATGCGTTGTGCGCGTTAATGGCAGAGATACGCGTGTCATTTTACCGCCTGCCCCGTCGGGGCACTCGTTTAAAGCTCATCTGAGACCGAATGATTTTTCAAATGGTTACGAGCGGTCTCAGCCTCGCTCCACCCGCGTTTTCACGCGGGGGCCGTCGCTGAACGCCGATCGCTGAAAGCTGAAAGCTCCCTATTGGCATCCCGCTTATTCACATGTCCCCGCGAAACTTTCCTCGCGCATTTTCTAACGGTTCCCGCTCTAAGCCATGGGCATTCTCTCGAAGGGTGGTTCATTATGAGCAGGCAGGAAAGCGCCGCGGGGACCTCCTCACCGGGGATCGCGGTCACCGAGTCAGAAATCCTAGGCTACTGGAAGAGGTCTGTCGCAGTGGGCGACGCTGTATCGAAATCAGCGCTCATTACCCGGAAGTTGAGCTTAAATAAACCGGGCCCTGGTCAGGGTAATAGCCAAGGGGGAGATCCTTCGAATTATCAAGGTTGCACGAGGAGAAATTTCACGGCGACGGCCCCAAGCAGCCACAAGCCAACAACTGATAACTGATAACTGATAGCTGATTTGTCTTTTCCGTTCGTCATCCGCCAGCAGGCGGCTGCGAATCGCAAGGGTTTCGCTTTGTTCTTTCAGATCCAACCACTTGTTCTTTCAGGTCCAACCACCAGGCAGGCAGCGTTTGCACCATGGCGCTGGGTTTGTTTTTTCAAGTCCCTCACCCGCGGGAAGGCGGCTGCGGATCGCAAGGGTTTCGCTTTGTTTTTTCAGGTCCAACCACCACCACCAGGCAGGCCGCGTTTGCACCACGGCGCTGGGTTTGTTTTTTCAGGTCCGTTGCAGGCAGAATTGCGCCTTAAAGGACTGGCTTCCGTCGAGTCCAATCAACGCGGGCGGCGGCTGAGCAAGGGCTGCGTTCACACCAAATACAAAAGCGCCCCAGGGAACCAGCAACTTACAGGAGCCCAGTTGCGAGGCACGGAAAGTCGGCCCCCGGCATTTTTCACCACCGTGGGCGAACGGCCCGAGCCGGTACCGATATCATAATAAATATTAATTATCCAAAACCCCTCTTGCATATGCGCGGCTTTCGCTGTATTCTGATATCCAGAGACTTCGATGACGCTCTCGGACCCCAACCAGGCTCTCCGCGCGAATCGTATCTCTTCAGCTATTATTCCTTCGGGTCTCGTTCTGGTACTTATTATTGGGGTCGGTGTAACCGGCCCCGCCTGAACGGCCCGATCTTTTGAACGATCAAGGCCACTGGCGGGGGAAGTAAACCCCGAACAGTGGCCTTTCTGCTATTAGGGAGGATTCAATGTCTGCTAGTGTTAGCAGCAGCGCAAAGACGGAAACGATGCCCGGCGCGAAGCCAGCGGCGTCCAACGGCGCGAAGACGGGGACACTAATGTCCGGCGCGAAGATGCTGCTGGAATGTCTCTCGCGAGAGAAAGTGGATTGCATCTTTGGCTATCCGGGTGGGGTAACGCTGCCTTTTTACGATGCCCTCTACGACCATCCGATCAAGCACATCCTGGTGCGGCACGAACAGAACGCGTGCTTTGCGGCGGAAGGATTCGCGCGCGCGACGGGCAAAGTGGGGGTGTGCTGCGCGACCTCCGGCCCCGGAGCGACCAACCTGGTGACGGGGCTGGTGGACGCGATGATGGATTCCATTCCGGTGGTCGCCATCACGGGGCAGGTGTCCACGAAGTTAATCGGCAGCGACGCTTTCCAGGAGGCGGATACGTTCGGCATCACGCGCTCCTGCACCAAGCACAATTTCCTGGTGAAGAAGCTTGCGGATCTGCCGCAAGCGGTGCACGAGGCGTTTCATATCGCCGCCACGGGGCGGCCCGGGCCGGTGCTGGTGGACATCCCCAAGGATGTGTTTCAAGCGCAGGCGCATTATACGCCGGTTTCGTCGATCCATCTTCCGGGCTACAAAGTTTATACGGAGGGTCACGCGGGCCAAATTCGCCGCGCCGCGCAGATGATCTGGGAATCCAAGCGCCCCATGGTATACGCGGGCGGAGGGATTCTGGCAGCGGCCGCTTCCGCGGACTTGCGGGAATTTGTAGAGTTGGTGAACGCTCCGGCGGTGTGCACTTTGATGGGACTCGGAGCACTTTCAAGCAAAGATCCGCACTTCATCAGCCTGCCCGGCATGCACGGCAGTTACGCCGCGAATATGGCGATGACGGAAACGGATCTGATCGTCGCGCTGGGCGTGCGGTTCGACGATCGGGTGACAGGGCGGTTGGCGGCTTTCGCGCCGCACGCCAAAGTGATTCACGTGGATATCGATCCGGCGGAGATCGGCAAGAATCGCGCTGCCGAGGTTCCTATCGTGGGAGACGTGAAGCGGGTGCTGGAGAAGCTGAACCGGACGCTGGCGGAGACCGCGGAGGAGATGAAACCGCTCCACGCCGGAGATCGCGCGGCGTGGCGGGAGCGCATCGAGGGGTGGCAAAACGAGCATCCGCTGGAGCCGGAAATTTCCAAGGACCACATTAAACCGCAGCACCTGGTGGCGGAAATCGACCGGCTGTCGGGCGGCGAAGCGATCGTCGCGAGCGATGTGGGGCAGCACCAGATGTGGGCGGCGCAATTCATTCGCTTTCATCATCCTCGTTTATGGATCAATTCCGGTGGGTTGGGCGCGATGGGTTTCGGGCTGCCCGCGGCGATCGGCGCGCAGTTCGCACGGCCCGACAAACTGGTGTTCGCGTTAGTGGGCGACGGCGGATTCCAAATGTCGATTCCGGAACTGGCGACCATCGCCAATCACGCGCTTCCGGTGAAGATTGTCGTCATGAACAACGGCTACCTGGGGATGGTAAGGCAGTGGCAGGAGCTGTTTTATAACAACCGGCTGAGCGCGGTGCAGCTCGATTCATTCCCCGATCCGGAAAAGCTCGCCGGGGCCTACGGATTCAAAGGGAGCACCGTGGAAAATCCGGCTGAGCTCCGCTCGGCGCTGGAAGCGGCGGTGCGCGAGCCAGGTCCGTATCTGTTGAACGTGCGGGTGGCGCGGTACGAGAACGTGTATCCGATGGTGCCGGCGGGCGGCGCGATTAACGAGATGGTTCTAGGGCCGCCGCAGCCAGTCGAGGCATAAAGCGCACAGCGAAGCGTCGTGCGCGTTAAAGAAAAGCGCACAGCGAATGCGTTGTGCGCGTTAAGGGAAAGCGCACAGCGAATGCGTTGTGCGCGTTAAGGGAAAGCGCACAGCGAATGCGTTGTGCGCGTCAAGGAAATCGAGGCGTAACATGCTGCAATTGATCTCGCTCCTGGTGGAGAACAAACCCGGCGCTTTGATGCGAGTCACCGGAGTGCTTTCGGCCCGCGGCTACAACATCGAGAGCCTGACGGTGGCGCGGACGCTCGATCCCGAGCTTTCGCGAATGAGCATCGTGGTGGATATCGAACCGGCGCAGCGCGGCCAGCTTATCAAGCAGATGAACAAGCTGATTAACGTGCTGCAAGTTTCGGATTTGACCGAGGCCCCGGCGGTGCGCCGCGAACTGGTATTGGTGCGCGTGCGCGCAAACCAGCAGGATCGCGCGGGGATTTTGAAGGAGGCCGAGATTTTCGGGGCGCGAGCCGTGGACAGTTCCGTGGATGGCTTTGCGCTTGAAGCGACAGGTGATCCCGAAAAGCTCGACGAATTCATCGAGGTGATGAAGAGCTACGGAGAGACAGAGGCGACACGATCGGGGCTGGTGGCGGTGTCGCTGGAATCGAAGAAGCTGAAGCTGGCGCCGCCGGTGAAGAAAGACCTGGAAGTGGAATCGGAAATGGAGTCCGTGAAATAAATGGCGAAGAGTTATTACGAACAAGATGGGGACCTCTCCCTGCTGAGAGGGAAAACCATCGGGATTATCGGCTATGGAAGCCAGGGCCACGCCCATGCCCTGAATCTGCGCGATTCGGGGTTGGATGTCGTGGTGGGGTTGCCGGGATCGAGCAAGAGCCGGGCGAAGGCGGAATCGGCGGGACTGCGGGTGCTTTCGACGGCCGATGCGGCGAAAGCCAGCGACACGATGATGATCCTGGTTCCGGATCACATTCAAGGCGATCTTTATAGAAGCGAGATTGAGCCGCACCTTGGAACCGGAAAGACGCTGATGTTTGCCCACGGCTTCAGTATTCATTTTGGCCAGATCGCCCCGCCGGGTACGGTGGACGTTTCAATGATCGCGCCCAAGGCTCCGGGGCATCGCGTGCGAGAGTTATTTACCGAGGGCGTGGGAGTTCCGGCGCTGGTGGCCGTGCACCAGGACGCTTCGGGCCAGGCTTTGCAAAACGCGCTGGCGTATGCGCTGGCATTGGGATGTCTCAAAGCCGGCGTCATTGAAACCTCGTTTCGCGAAGAGACCGAAACCGATCTGTTCGGCGAGCAGTCCGTGCTGTGCGGCGGCGTGAGCGAGTTGATCCGGGCGGGATTTGAGACGTTGGTCGAGGCCGGTTACGCGCCGGAAATGGCCTATTTCGAATGCCTGCATGAAGTGAAGCTCATCGTCGATTTAATTTACGAAGGCGGCCTCAGTTATATGCGCTATTCGGTATCGGATACCGCGGAATATGGCGATTATACTCGGGGGCCGCGCATCGTGAACGCGCAAACGCGCGCGGAAATGAAGAAGATTCTCTCCGAGATTCAGTCGGGCGAATTTGCGCGCACCTGGATCGATGAGAACAAAACAGGCCGCAAGAATTTTTTGGCCATGCGCGAAGCAGCTCAAAATCAGCCGGTGGAAAAAGTGGGAGCGGAGCTGCGCAAAATGATGACGTTCTTGAAACGCAAAAAGGAGGTCGGCGTCCCCGCCGCGTCCTAAGGAGGGCGGACTTAAGTCCGCGCGGGGCTTCAGCCCCGCAAATTCAAACTTATGCGAATCTTTACTTTCGACACCACGTTGCGTGACGGAACCCAAGGGGAAGCCGTCAGCTTTTCCGCCGAAGATAAGATGCTGGTCCTTCATAAGCTCGACGAGCTGGGCATCGACTATGTCGAGGGCGGCTGGCCGGGGTCGAATCCCAAGGACAAGGAATTCTTTTCGCGAGCCAAAGACGAACCGCTGAAACATACGCGCTTGGCCGCGTTCGGCGCCACGCGGCTGGCGCGCAATCCGGTAGAAGAGGATGCGAGCGTCAACGCCCTGGTCGCGGCGGGAACATCCGTGGTCGTGATTTTTGGGAAAAGCTGGGATTTGCACGTTCATCGCGCGTTAAATATTTCGGAAAATGAAAATCTCGAACTGATTTCCAGCACGGTGAAGTATCTCAAGTCGCACGGCAAGGAAGTGATCTACGACGCCGAGCATTTCTTCGACGGCTACAAAGCCAATCGCGATTTCGCGTTGCGGACGCTGGAGGCGGCGAAAAACGCGGGAGCGGATGTTTTGGTGTTGTGCGATACCAACGGGGGAATGATGACCGGCCAGCTTGCGCAGATCTGCGCCGAGGTTCGCAGCCGGTTCGACGGCGTGCTGGGCATCCACACCCACAACGATTGCGAATTGGGCGTGGCCAACGAGTTGGCCGCGGTGGAACAAGGCTTCGCGCATGTGCAAGGCTGCATGAACGGCTATGGCGAGCGCTGCGGCAACGCGAATCTCACCTCGATCATCGCCAACCTGGAATTGAAGATGGGCCACACGACGATCGGCAAGGACCGTCTGGCGAATCTGACGGCCGCGGCGCGCTTCATCGCGGAGCTCGCGAATCTTCCCATGCGCGGCGATCAAGCCTACGTGGGTCACAGCGCGTTCGCGCACAAAGGCGGCGTGCATGTGAGCGCGGTGTTGAAGGATCCGGCGACCTACGAGCACATCCATCCCAAGCTGGTGGGCAACCGGCAGCGCGTGCTGCTGAGCGATCTTTCCGGGCGCGGCAGCGTGCTGTATAAGCTGAAGCAGCATGGGCTGGAAGACCGGCTGGATGATGCCGCCCGGCGCGAGCTGCTGGACCGCATGAAACAGATGGAATTTCAAGGCTACGAGCTGGAAGCCGCCGAAGGCACGTTCGAGCTGCTGGTGCGCGAAGCTTTGAATCCGGGCGTCCACCTTTTCGAAGTGGTGAGCTACGAGATTACTACAAAATCGAACGGCTCTTCGACGGCCACCGTGACGTTGAAGGCTCAAGACGGTGTGCATTCGGCCACGGCCACGGGGAACGGTCCGGTGAACGCGCTGGACGTAGCGCTGCGGCAAGCTCTCTCGGCGCTCTATCCGGCTATCGCGGGAGTGCGGTTGACCGACTACAAAGTGCGCGTCCTGGATTTCAAGAAAGGGACGGCCGCACGGGTGCGCGTGTTAATCGAATGGAGCGACCATCGCCGAAGCTGGTCCACGGTGGGAGTTTCGGAGAACGTGATCGAGGCGAGCTGGTTCGCGCTGGTCGATGCGCTACGGCTGGAGTTGATGCGGCTGGGCGAGGAAGACTCGAGCATCGAGCGCGCCGTGGAAGATTACTGCTGGGGCGTCTAGCCTTACTATCGAGTTATGCCGACCGCGTTTTTAGAACCTGTCGCTCCCCCTTCGCTAGAATCCCTCCCGCGCAAGAAATGGACCCGTTGCGAAATCGAAGAGCTTATCTCGCTAGGCTGGTCCGCCAAACGTTATGAGCTGATTGATGGAGAGTTGATTGACAAAAAAATGGGCCAGAACCTGCCTCACCTCTTGGCAAGAAGGTGGATCGAACAGTGGCTGGTAGCGATTTTCGGATTCTTACGAGTTCAGTCGGAAGGACCGATCCTCATGTCAGGCTCGGACAACGAACGGAATGAGCCCGAGCCGGACTTGGTTGTGCTCCGCGCACCGCTACATGAATTGGGAAGAAAAGCGCAGCCCGATGATGTCCTGCTGGTGATTGAGATCGCGGCCTCAAGCTTGCGCATGGATGTCTCCACCAAGGCCGATCTCTACGCGCGCGCCGGGATTCCGGATTATTGGGTTCTGGATGTCGAGAGCCGCCGCATGATCGTGCATCGTGAGCCGAAGGGCGGGAAGTACAACTCGGTCGTCGCTTATAGCGAAGATGAAGGCGTCGCGCCGCTGGTGGCTCCCGAATCGGAGTTTCGCGTTCGAACAGCGTTCGGCCGGTAAGCACCACTTTGCCAGCGTAACAGTGGCGGTCTGTATTGGGACCCCGTGATAAACTGACGGGGGTGAAGCCAATTGAACCTCCGTCAGGCAGGAGGCTGATTTTTGGCATACCGCTCGCAAGGCGTAAAAGGGAGGGCGCGTAGCTCAGTTGGTTAGAGCGCCTGCTTCACACGCAGGAGGTCACAGGTTCGAGTCCTGTCGCGCCCACCATTCTTTTCAATAGAAGAGCCTCGGCCCCGGGGGAGTGCCGATTCTGAGCGCCCATGCCGCTCGCGTGAATCCGATGGCCGCAATAGTGATTTGTCTATGGGAGCAGCTTCAAGGCAACCTTACCGTCAAACCCGGTTGATCCCTCAACCTTGCGGTTGATGATGTCGGTCACTTGCCCAATTGAGTTTTCGATTTGATCGGACTTTATTGTAATCCTGAGTATGTAGGGCGTTCCCTGGACAATGCCATGAGGCTTCGGTTTTTCCCAGTCCTTCGGTTTTCTGTCCACCACTTCTCTCTTCTTCAGTTCTTTGTCACTGAGTTCGAATTCAAAGTAGTCGTCCCCGTCGACGTCAAGAAGTGTCTTCCACTGAAGCTTCGCTGTCCCGAATGTGCCCTTCTTCAGGAACACTTCGAAAGTCCTCGCGAAATAGGGATCTTTAAACCAAACAGGCCCGTCGTGAGTCCAAAAACCTTCTGGGAAACCCTGCTGGTCGCGTTGCCAGTGCTTAGGATCGCCGCGGAAGAGGTCTGTTAGCTGCACAACGGCCGGAGTTGGAGCTTTCTTCTGATCCGGTGGCGGCTTCGGCTCCGATGGAGGCTTGAGATTGAGGCGCACCTCAGTCAGCGTTTGCTGTCCTGAGCTAATCTGCACGTCCTGCTGGTACGGAGAGTATTGATCGCCGGCGGCCCCGCGCACGGTATACGTGCCTTCCCGGAGTTGAATGGTCTTATCGGCTATTGGAGTGCTTTGCGCCTCCCCACGGCGTTGAATTGTCACTTGCGCTTGGGGAGGTGTTACTGTCAGCACGAGTGTCCCGAACTGCTTCAGCACGGCCTCCCGTCCTGAGATCGAAATGGTCTGCTTCACCGATGCCTGCCTGTGAAGCACGGCGGGCTCGAAATATTGCTTCCTAAATTCAATAGAATGGTCGGCATCGGGTTTAAGGCCATTAAAGGCGAGCGATCCATTCGAGTCCAGAGCGCCGATTCGCGTGCCGTCCAGCCAAACTTCTGCACCCGGAGTCCCTCCCGAAACTGCCAAAGAGGCTGTGGTAATAGAAGGCGTGAGGTCAATTTTTGTGGAAAAGGTCTTGCCGGCCTCTATCGTAAACTTTTGTACGGGAGAGTCATCATATCCATCGAGCGTCAGCTTAAGCGTGTGTGGGCCTGGCTCCAAAGATTCCTGCCAAGCCGATATAGGAACGGGGCGCCGCCTTTGTTGGCCGTCTATGATTACGTGTGCTCCATTATTGGAGGTGATCGAAAGAATCCCTTTCGTCGCGGCTCCCACTCTTATGCTGAGCACAGGAGCATTTCCAGACTCTACGGCAAAAGGCACTGGGTTTTTTCCATCGTCAAACGTGACTTCGTTGGCGCCCTCGTGTAAGGCCAAGTCGAGCCCTCCCGCCGGCATCGGTTTCAGCTCGCCGCCATCCTTCAAGCCGGCCCGCATTCCCTGCACGCTCGAGTACGCAAACGCCTGCGACCCAAGATTGCTCACAACCATCACTGGAATATCATCACGGGTCCCCGATGAGAGCACCAGCGACTGAGCGGCGGCGCCGATGTCCGCCTGAAATTCCATCGAGAAAACCTGGATCTTGCCATCCAAGAGCTTTAGCGTGTGTTTGTTGCCATCGGCCATCAAATCGTGACTATAGCTTCCGTTCTGCAACGGCTCCATCGCGGCGTCGTCCAGCAGTACTTGACCGTTGCGCACGCTGTCCGCAAATATCCGGATCGCGTGGGGCGCAGGGGCGAGATTCAGCTCGATTGGAGTTTGGTCATGATCGCTAAACGGCTGAACGACACCTATATAACCGGCTTTCTCGACGCGGACGGTGTGCGACCCGGGCAAGACTCCCACGATAGTTCCCGGGATCTGTTGATTGTCCACCCAGATCGTCGCACCTTCTGGATTCACTCGAAACGCGAACTGTACCTTTTTGAGCGGCGGAGGCTGGGGATGTCTCGGAAATCTGTGGATCACTAAAACAAGGATCAAAGCGAGCACGCCGAAGCCGGCGAGGGGCCAGAGAAACTTCGGCGCCGGATGTTGCAAAATCGTGCGCCATCTTCCGCGTAAATTATCGGTCCCATCCGTTCGCTTTTTCCCGCTGGGCTGCGGAGCCGGAGACGGAGGCGGAGGGCTCTCCTGAGCGGTCGCGCTTGCCGCTGCAGGTATACTTGCCGCGGCCGCGACGGCTATGGTTGAGGCCGCCTCTTTCTCGCGGGAGAGCCGCTCTTGGATTTCCGGTGTAGGCTTCTGAAATTCGGGCTCGGTCTCAGTCTTGGCAAAGGCGTCCGTCCGAAGGAAGTCCGTGATGGTCCTAGTCTCGGTCGATTGCCGGGGAAGCTCCTTCGGCTCTTCCAGATCGCGCGCTCGAATTTCCTCGCGGTCTTTGGCAGGGAGCCTCTCGTGAAGTACGCTACGCAACTGAATCAACCGGTTCTCGCGTGGGTAGACGGACCTGAGCTTGTCCAATTCTGCAATGGCATCCTTGAGATTGCCTTGCGCCTGCAGTTCGCGAGCTCTGGACAGCGCGGCAGACACCTCTTCGGCTTGCCGCTTGTCTTGGATGAGCGTATTCAGGCTCTTGGCTCCGGGATTGCCTGGGTCCAGGTCGAGCGCCTCCTGAACCAGAGGCTCAGCGGTGCGCCAATCCGTGTCGATGTGAGGGCCCGCTTGCTTCAATAAGATCTCGACTAATGCGGCCCGCACTGCCGTGTTTTGACCGTCCAACTGCAAGGCTTCCCGAAGCAGATTCAGAGCTTCCGTCGGGCTTCCCGCGGCGTGCAGATCTTTACCGCGATTGGTCTTCTCCACGGCTTCCAAAGCACGCGCCTGCGCCTGCTGGGCGTGCTTTGCCAAAGACAACAATTCGGGATCGCCGGGGAATCCGGCGAGAGCGTCCGCGGCCAGAGAACTGGCTTTGTCATAGTCGCGAATCGCCAGGGCTTGATCGATCTGGGTGACCGAGTGGTCCTTGGTATCGGCGCGGACCTGCTGTTCCCGGCGCTTGCGAAGGCGGTCGATCTCAATGTCCAAGCCGGGATATTTGGGATAGATGCCGCGCAGCATTTCCCAGAAGCCGAGCGCCTCGGAAAATTGTCTGCCTTCCTCGGCCGCCCGGGCGCGGCCCGCGATGGAATCCACGAGATCGCGCCGCGACCGCACCTGACGCAAAGACTCGTTGAAGCGCGCCTCGGATGGATACTTTTGGCCCGCCTCCTCCAGGATGGCGACCTTCCTGTTGAGGTCGGGCTCGTCCGCAACCTCCTTCTCGATTTTGGCCACATAGGCCGAGATCTCCTGCCTCTGTGCCTGTTCGACATCGTCCCGCAGCACTCCGAACAGAACGTGATTGGGATACGCCTGGAGAACTTCATCGCAAATCGCTTTAGCTGCCGCGAACTTGCCCCCTTCCAGTTGACGGCGGGCCTCGGCCTCTTGAGATGCCAACTGATCTCGCTTGGATCGAACCTCTTCGTAAAACTTTTGATATTTGGCGCCCTGTTCGGGAGTAGTGCTGTACGGGGCGCGCCGGTCCAGATCCAGAAGCCGTTCCGCCTTGGTGAATGCGGAATTGAGGTCACCGCGTTGAAACGCATTCCAAGCCGACTGATAGGCTTCCTCTTTTTCGTTTTTCAGCCGGATGTATTCCTGCTCCCGGCGCTCCACTTCCGCCAGCAAAGTTTTGGCCCGGACTTCTTTGGGGCGAAGATCGAGCACTTTTTCAAGGGCCTGCCGCGCGTGCGCGTAGGCGTGGTTTTCCATGTGCTGGTTGGCGAGGCGAAACCAGTCTTCAATTTGCGTTGCTCCGCGTTTGCTCTCAATCGCCCCCTTTAGAGTAAATGCGTCGGTGTTGCTGGGATCCAGGTTGAGGACCTCCTGGACCTTCTGCAGCGCGCGGACGTACTCGCCTTCATCAAAGCGGCGCCGGGATG
Source organism: Bryobacteraceae bacterium (assembly GCA_036521975.1). Taxonomy (GTDB): domain Bacteria; phylum Acidobacteriota; class Terriglobia; order Bryobacterales; family Bryobacteraceae; genus Palsa-187. The sequence goes on along the minus strand of DATDGT010000396.1, from coordinate 662 downwards.
TTTCTAGCAACTGCTTCACCGTATTCGCGCGCCGGACCTCCTCAACCTCTTTGCGCAGTGCATCGATTTCGGGAGCCAGGAAGCTTTCCGACTCCAACTCCTTGATACGCTCCGCGGCGTCATCCAACTCGCCGCTCTCAAGGGCCTTGCGCGCGCGCGCCAGGCGGGGACCGATGCGCGCTGGGTCGAAAATGTCAATTGGCTCGCCTCGCAATGCCTTGTGCAGGCAATCCGAGAATGTGCGGATATCGGAAAACCGATGGAAAGGCTGTTTGGCGAGCGCCTTGTGGATCACCTGGCAGATCGACGAGCCGACCAACGGATTGAATTCCGAAACGGGTGGAGGCGTGTAATGAAGAATCGCCTGCCACAGGTCCTCCTGGCCGCCTGCGCTGAACGGGTGCCTGCGGGCAAGCATCTCGTACGCAACCACGGCCAGAGAGAACTGGTCGGAAAGGGGCGTCGGCTGCTGCAGTTGAAGCTGCTCCGGCGCCATGTACAGGACGGTGCCTTTCAAACCCGTGGCGGAACGAAGGTTTGTCAGGTGGGCCATTCCAAAATCGATGATCTTCACCGAGTCGTCGGGCAAGATGAACAGATTGCTGGGCTTGAGATCCCGGTGGATGAGGCCGTGATCGTGCGCCGCCTGCAAGCCGCGGCAA
>DATDGT010000395.1:0-34524 GCA_036521975.1 Bryobacteraceae bacterium | reverse complement strand
GTCTCGCGCAGGATCAAGCGCTCATCCGACAATAAAGCGTCGATCTCGCGCGGGACTAGTTTGTCCGTAGCGTTTGGTTCCATTCTCCTGTTGTCTCAGATTCTTGGCCGAGATCGGAGGCGGAACTTCGTTTTTCCGGCTAAATCGAATGAACTTCGCTGCAGCCAGCGCAATCGCTCTGGAAGCGCATCTGGCGAATTTCGAGAGTATACGCTCCACGTGCGTCGTTGGGCTATGAGACTTAGAACTGACGGAGTATGACGGATGCTGTTGAATCCTTACCTGATGTTTGACGGCCAGCGCGAGGAGGCTTTCAAGTTCTACGAAAAGTGTTTCGGCGGCAAGATCATCTTCATGATGAGGTATGAGGCCTCGCCAGTAGCTTCCCAGACCCCGCCCGAGGTCGGCAAAAGGATCTTGCACGCTGGGCTTGCCGTCGGCGACGGCGTAGCATTGGAGGGATCGGATGCAATGCCGGGCCAATACAAAAAGCAGCAGATCTTCGCCGTGATGCTAAGGCCTCACGATAGTTCCGAGGCAGAACGCATTTTCAAAGCCCTGGCGGAGGAGGGTACGGTGCAGATCCCGATGGAGGAGACCTTCTGGGCCGTGCGATTCGGTAAAGTCACGGATCGATTCGGGGTTCCCTGGTTGATCAATTGCGAAAAGCCTGCGGCATGAGGAGTTTCAAAACCCGGCAGACCCGCTGGGCTATCGACGGCGTTCTCGCAACGGAGGCAGACTATCGGAGCCCGGACCGAACGTTTGAATCCGCTCCCTACGGGACGATCCGCTCGAAGGGATCACCGAATAGACTCCAAAGAACACGTCGAAGGACCCAGGGGGGTCGCTCTTGGGAGGCGAGCCGTTGAAGATATCGGCAGTTGTCTGGCCCGTGACGTAAGCGTGGCCCTGCGAATCGGCGGCGATTGCATTCGCCTGCTGGATTCCCGGTCCGGTGATATAGCTGCCGTATACCAGCCCCGCCGAGGGATCGATGACCGCCAGATACCCGTCGACACTCTGTCCGATCGACGCCGGCTGATACGCGTTAGAGCTCACCGGCAGTGTCAGCGAAAGGGTGTAACCGCAGATATAATAGCGGCCCGCGGAGTCGAGAGCTAATCCGTAGTTGACTTCGGCGCCGTTTCCGCCATAATAGGTCGAATACACCAGCATGGTTTCGAGGCTCTGCGCCGCGAGATTCAAGGTAGTGATAAAGGCGTCGCTGGTTGCGCTAGCCGATGCAGCCCCGCCGTTGACGGCCTGGTAGGCGTTGGTCGTCACGGGAAAATCGGGCGAGAACGTGTAGCCGGCCACGGTGACATTCGCTCCAGGCCCGACGACGACGTTGGTGCCGACATCGGCGTCGGAGCCGCCCAGATACGTGCTATACAGCAGCACTCCCGCGACGGGATCGATTTGCGCCAGAAACGCATCTCCCGCGCCGGGCGAAACCGGTTGATAAGCGTTGGTCGTGGTGGGGAAATCGGTGGAGACCGTCCAACCGGCGATGTAAATCAATCCCGATTGATCCACAGCTATCGATGTACCCACGTCGGTCAAATAACCGCCAAGATACGAGGCGAACAGCAGCGAGGCCGTGCCGCTTTGGGTGGGGTCGAACTCGGCTACAAAGGCGTCGTAACCGTTGTCCTGCATGGGTTGGAAGCTGTTGCCGGCCACGGGCAGATCGTTGGAATTTACAAAGCCCGTGACGTAGATCCTTCCGCCCATGGTCGCGACGCCGTTGATTTGCGTAATCATGCTGCCGGCGTAATAGCTGCAGTAATTCAGGCTGGCGGCGCCGGACTGAGTCGAGTCGATCACGGCAACGTAGCCTTCGACTTCGGCGTTGTCCGCGCTGAGCGCGGTGGCGTACGCGCCCGACGTCACCGGCAGATTGGACGAGATGGTCGGGCCGCCGAAATATATAAGGCCGGTATTATCCACCGCCAGTGAAGTCAGGCTCGTATTCAAATTGCCGCCGAAATACGTGGAATAGATCAGCTCGCTGCCCCCGGTGGAAGCGAACGGATTCACCACCCAGATGAAACTGTTTTGGCCGGTGGACACAGGGTACGTCTGAATCCCGTTGGCGCCGATGGGGAAGTTGTTGGAGTACGTCCAGCCGCCCAGGTAGACGTTGCCGCTGGAATCCAAGGCGATGGCGACGCCCGATTGCGCATCGGTCGCCGTGAGGTAAAGGCCGTACACCAGAGCCGGGTCGATCACGACGGCTTGAGCGCGATCGTAGCTTCCCAGTGCCACGCCGATATCGCCCCCAGGCATCATGCGATAACGCGATTCCACCGCGATAATCTTGTCTCCGCGCTTTTGATACACCGTGGGAGCGCGCTGCACCAATTCTTTTCCGTCCAGCGTCAGGACCAGATCGCCGCGATCATCGATGCGGATGTCGTCGGCGCCTTCGAATCGCATGCGGATCCGCGAAGCGTCAGCGCCGGGCCGCAGCGTGAAATCGTATTCCAGCCGCTGGCCGTCGCCGTAATAGTCGATGTCGATTCCGCGATAAATGCTTTCTCTTTCCAGTCGCGAAAAGCCTTCCGCGGAGCGGTACTGCTTTCCGATGAAATAGTTGGTGCGAACTTTCGAGGGTTCGCGCGGCTCGAATTTCGCGCGCGGATTCGAGCCCGTGAAGCTGAGCCGCAAGATTCGACCGGGTAGACGCAACAGAGTGCAGTCCGGCTGAAAGCGGATGGCGTATCCCGGACCACGCGACGTCCAGCGGCGGTTCGAGTCCTGTTCGAAACGGAGGGGAAGCGAGGCAATGAGCCGCTTCGCCTGCGCAGAACCCGGTTTGGAAGCGGGGGGCTGGGACGCCTCGGCGAAAGCCGCCAAGCTTACCCCGACAGAACCCAGCAGGATCAAATTCATTAACGCGCACAACGCATTCGCTGTGCGCTTTTTCGTTAACGCGCACAACGCATTCGCTGTGCGCTTACACCCGAGCGAGCGCATAGAAGTGGGACGCGAGGCCGGCATTCGGAGTTGCACGATTCAGTTTAGAAAATACATCCGGTAGAGCGAATCGCGCTGCTTGGGAATAAAGCCCGCGCCGCGTATCAGACGCCGCAGCTCCTCCTCGGTTGCGCGATGATGCGTTCCCGCCGCGCTCACCACGTTTTCTTCGATCATGATGCTGCCGACGTCGTTGCCGCCGAAACGCAAGCCGAGCTGGCACGTCTTGAGACCCGGCGTAACCCACGAGGATTGAATATTTTCGATGTTTTCGAAATACAGACGCGAAAGCGCGAGCATCTTCAGATACTCCACGGCGGTCGCTTCCTCTTTCACAAAGCGGCCCAGCGAGGTATTTTCGCGCTGAAAGCTCCAGGGGATGAACGCCGTGAAACCGCCGGTATCCTCCTGAATCTGCCGGACAATGTCGAAATGATTCATCCGCTGCTCGATGGTTTCGCCCGTCCCGAACATCATGGTCGCCGTGGAGCGCATGCCAAGCGCGTGGCAGGCTCGGTGCACGTCGATCCAGTCGTTCACGGAAGATTTCAGGCGGCTGATCCGGCGGCGCACTTCGTCGTCGAGGATCTCCGCGCCTCCGCCGGGCAAGGAATCGAGACCGGCGTCTCGCAAGCGGCTTAACGTGTCGTGCAACGTCAATCCGCTGACTTTCGCGATGTTCACAATTTCAGGCGCCGAGAAGCAATGACACCAGATGTTGAAGCGCTTTTTGATTGCGCGCAACAAATCCTCGTACCATTCGATTCCCAGATCCGGATGGAGCCCGCCCTGCATCAGAATCCCCGTGCCGCCCAAATCGAGGGTTTCCTGAATCTTGTCGAAGATCACTTCGTTAGGGTGGACGTAGCCTTCGTGATGACCCATCGGGCGATAGAACGCGCAGAAGCTGCAGTATTCGGTGCAGAAATTGGTGTAGTTGATGTTGCGATCGACGATATAGCTGGCAACGCCGTAAGGATGAAGCCTGCGGCGCACGGCGTCGGCGGCCATGCCGATGGCGATGAGATCGTCGCTGCGATAGAGATCGATGGCTTCTTCACGGGTCATCATACGGGAACGCCCCCGGCGACGGTCACACGCTCCAGACGCAGCGCGGATTCCAGATACAGCTTCATGCCTTCGTAATCGCGGTCGTGCAACTCATAAACAATGTGCCGCGTGAGATACTGGCGCGCCAGATCTTCTCCAATTCCCCGGCGCGGGGCCTCTTCGCGCGCGATTTCCCCGGCGTGCCCGATACCATAGCGGCAGGAATCGAGGAACGCGGATTCGTAGCGCTGTTCGGCCGCCACCTTCGCCTCCTTGCGTCCGGCCCAAACCGCGAAGACCATCGGCAATCCGGTCATTGCATTCCATTCACCGCCCAAATCCAGCGTTTCGAATGGGAGAGTTGCGGGATCGAGACGCAGAGCCGGATCGCCAATGATGAGCGCCGCGTCGGCTTGCCCCAGCATCGCGGCAAGCTCCGGCGGCTGCGAATAAAGTTTGGGCTCGACGCCGTACTTCTCCGCCAGAATCACGCGCGCCAGCATCACTGAGCTGCGCGACCCGGCGTCGGTCGCGAGCGTCCGAATCTCTTGGAATGCGACCTTGGAAATCAGCAGAATACTGCGCACCGGACCGTGGCAGGCGATGCCGGGGCCGCGGAAGTATTCGAGCCTCTGGCGAGCCATCTCGATCACCGGAACGATGCCGATATCCGCCTCGCCGGAGGCGAGCCGGTCTGAGCAGACCGAGGGCAGCGCGAAATCGAGATCGAAACAGCGCAGGCTCGCGTCGGGCGAACGCAGAAATCCCCACACTAGCGGAACTGTGTTCAAGTAGCTGACCGCGCAAACACGCGGTTTAACGATGGGAGTGGAAAGCAAGTTTCTAGTTTATCTTCTAGTTTGTCTTCTTAGTTTATCTTCTAGTTTATCAGCGAGCCTTACTTCACGTGCCCCTCCTTCACGTCCTTGTTGTTTTCTTCGCAGGAGTATTCCATCAATTCCCAGGAAGGCCGGAGCGTGAAGGTGCGGGTATTCTTGAACGACTCGGTATACATGACGGGATCCTCAACGGTGATTTCGAATGCGATGTGCGTGGGATCCTGGCGCGTAAAACGCTGCACCACATGCAATTGGTCGCTGTGCGCATGGCCAATGGTGTCCAGGCGCGTCTTGTCGTTGAAGCCGATGGTGTCGATGACCAGCGTGTCTCCCTCCCAACGCCCCACCGAATTCCCGAACCAGGCCGGGTCCAAATTCGCGGGATGCGGGCGTCCATCGGTGTGGACGGAGATAAAGCTGCTGAACCCCTCGAACAGGATCACCACCTTATCCTTGGTTTGAGAAATTTCGATCGGGTCGGGCGTGTTGATGGCTCGCGTCAGGCCGGGAGGCAAACAATGTGCGGTGTAATCGAATTTGGAAGGATCGTAGTTTTTGAATTCCGCCTCGCCGCGCGCCGTGTAGGGCAGCTTACCGCCAAGTTGGCGCGACATGTCCGGAGTGTAGGGAATCTGCCACACGCCGTTGAAGTCGGGGTGGCCGTCGGGAAGGCGCGGGATGGGGCTGGACGGCGTGCCCGACTGCGCACCCACAGCCGCGGGCCATAGCAGAAGGGCAGCGATGGAAAGACGCTTCATCGTAAAGCTCCTGGGAAGACTCTAGCATAGGACTGTCCGCCGTGGAGCTGGGTTTCGGCGCGCAGGGTCATTGGTGTAATGTAAGAACTCAGAACGTATCATCAGAACTCAGAACAATCATCGAGAGAACTCAGAACAATCATCGAGGACTCAAATCGAGGAAGGATGAAAACCATGAACCGCTTATTCCAGCGCGCCGCAGTCACACTGTTCGTCGTTGCTCCGGTTGTCGTTTTTGGTCAGTTACCCATTCCCGTTCCCGGACAAACACCCGGGCCGGCGGGAGCACAAGGAGGCCGGGGCGGGCGCGGCGGACGCGGCGGGCGCGGAGCTCAACCCGCTGAGCCCGTCAAGCAAGTAGTGGCGCCCATCCCCACCGCGGTCGAGGTCACAGGCCCCGGCGAGTTCTTCGAGACGTTTATGGACGACTGGGAAGACGTCAAGAAAACCGAGATCCCGGCGAAGGACACTTACGCAAAATTCAACTACGAGGCTCGGGAATATTTCGTCTCCGGGACGACTTCCGCGGGAGCGCCTTACAAGACGCGCATCGTGATCCGCAAGCCAAAGGACAGCTCCAAATTCAACGGCCTCATCCTCGCCGAATCCATGCACCCGAGCGGCAATCCCTGGGTGTTCCACTTTACGCAGTTGTACGCCATGACCAATGGCGTCATTGGCCTCGAGATTCTCACCACCACGCCCGCCGGTTTGGCCGCCGCGAATGAGGCGCGTTACAAGGAGTTGGCGGTTCCGAATGGAGCGGCCAACGACATCATTGCGCAGGTGGGTGCGCTGATCAAATCGGATCATAAAGACAACCCTTTCCTCGGCCTTGGGTTGAGGAAGATGATCCTGGCCGGTTCCTCCGCGTCCGCTTTCGCGGCGACGACTTATCTGACGAATGCGCACATGGCACAGCGGCTGGCCGGGATGAATCCCATCTACGACGGCTTCATGCCCACCAGCGCGAACGGTCCCATCCCGGCGATCGACGTTCCCACCATTCTTGTGCCCACCATGCGCGAGGCATTCAACGGGAACGGGACGACGGAGCCGGATAACGATAAGCTTCGCGTGTACGAATTTGCGGGCATGGCGCACATCGACTCCCGCGTGGCCGGCGCATATTATGCGGACCCGTGCAAATTTCCCATTAGCCGGTATCCATTAGGCGCCGAGATGGCCGTCGCACTCGACAAGCTGTTTACGTGGGTGGACAAGGGCATCGCGCCGCCGCACGCCGACCGCTTTTACGTCGATTTCAATCCCGACAACAAGCCGCAGGTCGACCGCGACAAAGGCGTGCTGCTCGCGCTGGACGAATTCGGAAATGTGAAAGGCGGCATCCGCAATACGTACGTGGATGTACCGGTGAAGAGCTTCCACACGCCCGATGAACCGGCCACTCCGCGAATCGCGACCCCCCACTACACCATCGCCGCGCGGAGGACGGGCGGGGCGGATCCTGACGCCCAACTGTGCGGTCTGGCCAACTTCGAAGTTCCGTTGGCAAAAGAGCAGCTCAAGAAGCTATACAAGAATCCGCAGGATTACGCGAAGAAGGTCGCCCAGCGCTATGACGAACTGGTGAAGCAGGGCTGGGCGCTGCCGTTGTACCGGGAGATGGTGGTCGGGGAAGCGTCGCGGGTGACGTTCTAAACGAGAAGTCAGAAGTCAGGAGTCAGGAGTCAGGAGTCAGGAGGCAGGAGGCAGGAGTGTTGTCCGGGCGGAGGCCTCGCGCCGCCGCCCTCGGCTTCGACGTAGTGCTGCAGGTCGCGCTCGCCTTCCACGCAAGCGAATTCCATCAGCTCGTAGCCAGGCGTAGGGATTACGTAAAGGGATTGCGAATGCGAACTCCCTGCAGGATTTGACCGTCGTTCAGGTCCTCCGTCCAGAGGACGTCGCAGCCCAACCGGGCCGCGGCCTCGACCACCATCGCGTCCCAAAAGCTCAGCCGCGCCTCTTTTTGAAGCGCGATCGCGCCTAGAACGTCTTCCGCCGTTGGCGCGAAGACCCTCCAAACCGCGAATTCGCGCACGCGATCGGCAGCGTCGTCGATAGAGAGAGGTTGGGGCGTTTTCCGGGTGACGGTGACGAAGAACTCCTGTAAGACCTGCACACTGAGGCATCCGGTTCCGGCATTCCAAAGACGCTCCAGCAGCCTTTCCGCCCCAATCTTTTTGGGGCCAGCCGATGCGTCGAACGCGTAGACCAGCACGTTCGCATCGACGAACTCCGCGGATTCAGCGCTCATGGAGATCGTCGCGGGACCAGGTCCTCCGCCCGCCTGTGCCGAGGGAACCCGCGGAACGCATCGCGGCGAGCGCGCGCTTCCGGGCCGCGGAGTAGCGGCGATTCTCGTCCGCCAAGCGTGTGAGAGCCTCCACCATCAAAGAGGAGACCGAGGCGTCCCGGTCGGCAGCCAGGCGTTTGATCCGTCTCATCAACTGACTCGGCAAGCTCAACGTGATGTTGCGATATTCTTTCACCAAAACCAGTGTACCACGCAAACTAGTGCCAAGCGGGATTTGGAATCCCTCGCGATCGCGTCTGGCAATCCGATTTGGCCAGGAGCTTTGGCCGGGCGTAACCGGCCTCGCGGCCTAAACCGGTGTCTTGACAGCAACCCTTGTCGAGGTGATAATTGGGTGATTCCGATCCTTCAGCGTTTGAAGCGCCGCGTTTTTCAAAGAGCGTTTCGTCCCCGCAGACGACATTCCGGCCACAAAAGCGGCGACTGGTTCTGCAATGTTGCAGCCGGTCCCCACAAAGCATTGGATTAGATAACCTGTAGGGTGGGTAAATAGCAATGACACGTCGGACGGTTCTTGCCACTCCAGCGGCATTCGGAATTTGTTTGGCGTTTACCGCGACGGCACCACAAGCACGACCGCAAACGCCGGCTGCGGGGCCCGCGCCTATAGTCCAACCGGGCGCCCCCGGAGAAAATAGCAAGGTTCTTTCTCCGGCGACCGCGGCCGTGCCTCCGAAGGCGCCAGCCGCGGCTGACGTCAGCTTCATGCAGGGCATGATCATGCACCATGCGCAAGCGGTGGAAATGACCGGCCTGCTGCGCAGCAGGAGTAAAGATCCCGCCATGCAGGCTTTGGGCAAGCGCATGAGTATCTCGCAGACCGACGAGATCGAATTCATGAAGCAGTGGCTGGAAGATCGGGGCGCGCCGGTTTCCATGCCTACGGAGCATGATATGGCGCACATGGATCACAGCGACCCGAAAGCGATGGCCGCCATGAACCACGCGGCCGCCATGCCTCTGATGCCTGGGATGCTCACCCCGCAGCAGATGGAGGTGTTGGCAAAAGCGTCCGGCCCGGCTTTCGACCACCTGTTTCTGACGGGGATGATTCAGCATCACACCGGCGCTCTGGTGATGGTTGAAGACCTCTTCGACACGCCGGGAGCGGGCGAGGAGAGCGTGTTGTACGACTTTGCGACCGACATTGATAACACGCAGAGCGCGGAGATTAAGATCATGCGGGACATGTTGAAGGAGCGACCCTAATGACGATTCGACCTTTCCGGCCTTCGGCGGCAACTGTGACGATCCCGACAACCTTGTGGCTAGCCGTGCTGTGCGCGGGCCAATCCAGCACGCCGGCGTCCAATAATTCAGTGTCACCAACGACCGTCTTTTCCAATCCGCGCGCGGGCTCCGACGACCCGCGCGTGGGCCTCAAAGCTGGACTGTACGATGCCGGCGAAGCCGCGTTTGGGCTGGAAAAGGTTGCTTCCTTACCAAAACCGCCAGGGTTTGCGCCCGGAAACTTCGTGCCAACCGCAAATCAGGAGCCACCCGCGGAGAACAATCCGGCGCGGCCGCCCTCGGTGTCGTATGGCGCGACCAACTCCGACCTCGCCTTCAGTAAAAACAACCTTTTTGTGGGGAATTACAACGGGATCAATTTTTACGACATCGACAACCCGTCGCAAGTCAAACTGCGCACTTCCCTGATGTGCCCGGGTGGCCAGGGAGACGTATCGGTCTACGGCCATCTGCTGTTCATGTCCGCTGAAGCCATAAACGGCCGGGTCGACTGTGGCACTCAAGGAGTTCCTCTTCCGCCCGGGTATACGCCTCCCCCTCCTCCGCCGCCTCCACCGCCCGCTCCACCGTCGGCCACGGGGGGCGAGCAGCCGCAACGACCGCCCCGCCCACTTCCCCCTCCCAGCCCGGATCGATTCCGCGGGGTGCGCATCTTCGATATCAGCGATCTGGCGAGTCCGAAACAAGTTGCTGCCGTGCAGAGTTGCCGCGGCTCGCACACGCACACTTTGGTTGTCGATCCGAAAGACAAGGAAAACGTCTATATCTACATCTCCGGCACCGGGCAGGTTCGTCAGTCCGAAGAATTGGCCGGGTGCGTCGGTGGGGATGCCAAAACTCCGGAGTCGGACACCGCCTTGTTCCGGATCGATATCATCAAGGTGCCGCTAGCTCACCCTGAGCAAGCCAAAATCGTTAACAGTCCTCGCATTTTTACCGATCCGCAGACCGGCGCCATCAACGGTCTTTGGAACGGCGGCAAACACGGCGAGGGCACGCAGACCACATCCATCACAGACAAGTGCCACGACATCACAGTCTACTCGGGCATTGGGCTTGCGGCAGGCGCCTGTTCCGGCAACGGAATCCTGCTGGATATCTCTAACCCGGTGAATCCTGTCCGCGTCGAAGCGGTAAGCGACCCCAACTACTCCTTCTGGCACTCGGCAACGTTCAATAATGCCGGCGATAAAGTCTTGTTCACCGACGAATGGGGCGGTGGGGGACAGCCCCGTTGCCGCGCTACCGATCCGATGAACTGGGGCGCCGACGCCATTTTTACGCTTTCGAAAGGCAAGCTGACGCTGGCCTCCTACTACAAGATGCCCGCTCCCCAGACCGAATTGGAGAACTGCGTCGCCCATAATGGATCGCTGGTTCCGATTCCGGGACGGGATATTTTGGTCCAGGCCTGGTATCAGGGCGGGGTTTCGCTGGTCGACTTCACCGATGCGGCGCATCCGTTTGAAATCGGCTACTTCGATCGTGGACCGCTGGACCCGCAAAAGCGTTCCTCGGGCGGGTATTGGTCAGTCTATTGGTACAACGGATACATTTATGGTTCGGAGATCGCGCGCGGCGTCGACGTGTTCAAACTGGTCCCCAGCAAATACATTACGAAGAATGAGATTGACGCGGCCAACGAGGTGCATTTCGACGAGCTCAACGTTCAGAACCAACCCAAAATCACATGGCCTGCCAGCTTTGCTGTGGCGCGCGCCTACCTGGATCAACTGGCTCGGGGAAGCGCTGTTGCTCCAGAGCGAATCGCGGCGCTAAAAGCGGCAATTTCCGGGGCTGAGGCATCGCCCTCTAACCGCAGATCCCTCGCTCGACTCAGAACGCTGGCGGCAGGCTTCGACAAGGATGCCGCCGCTGCGAAGCCATCCGCGGACGCGCAACGTATGCGTGCGTTGGGGGCAATCCTGCGGGAGAGGGGGAACGTTCGCCCCTGAGTAAAACGGCTACATAAGAAAAGGAGGCCCCAAACATGGTTACCCGGCGCGATCTTTTCATCTCTGGAGCGACAGTCGCCGCAGCCGCCTCGCGCGGACGCCCAGCGCGAGCGGCCGGCGGCAAGAACGTAGTGATATCGAGCGCCAACGGCCTCCGCGCCACCGCGCGAGCAATGGAATTGCTCGTAAAGGGAAGTGACACTCTGGATGCGGTGATCGCGGGAGTAAACATTAACGAGGAAGATCCTGAAGACCACACGGTGGGTTACGGTGGTCTGCCCAACGAAGATGGTGTCGTGGAGCTGGACGCCTGTGTGATGCATGGTCCCACGCGCCGCTGCGGATCGGTAGCCAGTATCCGCAATATCAAGACCCCCTCGAGAGTCGCCAAAGTAGTTATGGAGCAGACCGATCACATCATGCTGGTGGGGGAGGGGGCGCTCCGGTTCGCCAAGGATTGCGGGTTTGAAGAGGCGAATTTGCTCACCGATGAATCGCGCCTGGCTTGGCTGGTGTGGAAACAATCGTTGCGCGATTCGAGCGGCCACAGCAACTGGGGAATCGGTCTGGACGCTCCTCCAGGCGCCAAGATCGACAAGCCGGGTTACTCTCCCACAGCGCAGATCCCGTCTCCCCAACTCAAGGCCATGTTTCCCAACGCCAGCGATGAACTGCTGGCCTGGGCGAAGGACGTCGCGGCGCACCCGCCCACGGGAACGATCAACTGTTTGGCGGTGAACGCGAAGGGTGAAATGTCGGGCGTCACCACGACCAGTGGCCTTGCCTGGAAGATTCCCGGCCGGGTGGGCGATTCTCCCTTGATCGGTGCGGGCCTATACGTCGATCAGGATGTGGGAGCGGCCGGCTCCACGGGCCGGGGCGAGGAGAACATTCGCATCGTGGGCGCGCACACGATTGTCGAAAATATGCGGCACCGCATGTCACCCAAGGATGCGGTAAAGGATGCGCTTGAGCGAGTGGCGCGCAATTTCGGCAATGATCGCCAGCGCCTGGACAAGATCGGCATCAACTTTTACTGCCTCCGCAACGACGGTGAGTTTGCCGGCGGCACGCTATGGAAGGGGACACAACAGCCGGTTTCCTTCGCCGTCAATAACGGCACAGGCCCCAGCCGTTTGGAGCCATGTTCATGGCTTCTGGAACACTGACGGCCGTGGCGCTCGCCCGCTTCGCGCAGCGCCAGGCTGCTCTATTGCTTTTTGCGCTGTCACTGTGCGCATACGCGCAGCCAGCAACCGTGCTTCGGCCAGCGCGAGTCTTCGATGGCGACTCCACTCATGAAGGCTGGGCAGTCAAACTTACCGCCGGCCGGATCGAATCGGCGGGGCCTTCCGCGTCCATTGATCTGGCGAACGCGAAAATCGTTGACCTTCCCGGCTTGACGCTGCTGCCGGGGTTGATCGAAGGCCACTCCCATGTGCTCTTGCATCCGTACAATGAAACCGTCTGGAACGACCAGGTATTGAAGGAAGGAATTGCATTGCGGGCGGCCCGCGCGGTGAACCATCTGCGAGATACGCTGATGGCCGGCTTCCTTACCGTGCGCGATCTTGGTACGGAGGGCGCGGGATATGCAGATGTCGAGTTGAAGCAAGCCGTGGAGCAAGGTATCGTGCCGGGACCGCGAATGCTGGTTGCTACGCGCGCGATCGTCGCCACTGGGGCTTACGGCCCAAAGGGCTTCGCTCTGGAGTTTCGGGTTCCCCAGGGCGCCGAGGAAGCCGACGGCGTCGACAGCTTGACCCGCGTCGTGCGCGACCAGATCGGCCACGGCGCCGATTGGGTTAAACTCTATGCCGACTACGGCTGGGGACCTGCGCCCGGCGCCCATCCTACGTTTTCGGTGGAGGAGCTTACGCTGGCCGTCGAAACGGCGAAAAGCGCTAACGTCCCGGTAGCCGTGCATTCCACTACCGCGGAGGGGATGCGCCGCGCGGTTCTCGCCGGAGTCACTACGATCGAGCACGGCGATGGCGGGACTCCTGAAGTGTTCCATTTGATGGCCGAGCATGGCGTGGCGTTGTGTCCGACTTTGTCGGCCGGCGACGCGACCGCTCAATATGCCGGCTGGAAAAAGGGGCAGCAGCCCGAGCCCGCGCGCATTCAGGCGAAGCGAGCGAGCTTCAAAGCGGCGCTCGAAGCTGGCGTGACCATTCTGAACGGCAGCGACGTGGGCGTGTTCGCGCACGGCGATAACGCTCGCGAGTTGGAATTGATGGTGAACTATGGAATGACGCCTTTGACCGCGCTGAAGGCCGCGACTTCGGTGGCGGCGCGCGTTCTTCATCTGAACTCCGGCCGTGTCGCGCCGGGCTTGCTCGCGGATCTGATCGCCGTCGAAGGTGATCCGGCGAGCGACGTTTCAGCTTTACGTCGCGTACGGTTCGTGATGAAAGGCGGAACGGTGTATAAGCAATGAAGGTTCGTTACACTGCTTTCTCTTTCGAGAAGTTCGCGCACAACGGACTCGCCGGGCGCGGCAAAGTCCGCCGAGTTTCTCATTCGTTTGAAGCCGCGCCCGGCGGCCTGTGCGCTTTCGAGAAGTTCGCGCAAAACGGAGCACGGCGCGAATCACTCTCTGGCCGGTTCGCAGGTGCGCGCCGCGCCCTTTGCGCTCTTTTAGCCATCGCGATTGGCGTGGCGCTCCTCAGTGCTCAGCAGAAGAGCGCGCCCCAGGCGTTCACGGTCGTGGAAGCCACCATCCCTGAAATGAGGGCCGCGATGGAAGCCAAACGGATCACTTCCCGCGATCTGGTCGCGATGTATCTCACTCGTATCGGCCTCTACGAGGACAGGCTTCATGCGGCGATCACGGTGAATCCGAACGCGCTTCAGGAAGCCGAGGAGCGCGACCGCGAGCGCTCCCAGGGCCGCATCCGCGGTCCGCTGCACGGCATCCCCATCGCGCTCAAAGATAACATTCTCACGCACGATATCGTAACCACCGGGGGCGCGCTCCTCTTCGACGGATTCATTCCTCCCTACGATGCCACGCTGGTGAAGAATTTGCGCGATGCCGGCGCAGTAATCATCGCAAAAACCGGCATGACGGAGCTGGCCAATTGGGTGGCCGGAGGTCCCACGCCAATGCCCGGCAACTACAACGCGGTTCGCGGATTTGGCTACAATCCGTACGATTCGCGCCGCGATCCCAGAGACGCCACCAATGACGGGCGGCCTGCGCTGCCAACCGGAGGATCGAGTTCGGGCGTGGGGACGGCGGCCAACTTTTGGGCAGGAAACGTGGGTTCGGAGACGTCAGGTTCGATTTTGAGCCCATCCAACCAGAACATGCTGGCCGGTATCAAACCCACTGTCGGACGCATCAGCCGGTACGGCGTGATTCCGATTACGGCGGATCAGGACACGGCCGGTCCCATGGCGAAGACCGTTATGGACGCCGCCATCATGCTCGGGGCTCTGGAGGGCGCCACACCCGATCCGAACGATCCGGCGACAACGAAATGCATGCCGCCTGCCGGACGCGATTATACGCGGGGTTTGAATAGCGATGGACTGAGGGGTGCGCGCATCGGTGTTCCCCGTGCGTTTTTCTACGATCTCATCACCCCGCCGCTGCGAGCGGGCGATGCCGCCGGAGCCGGCGGCGGTGGAGGGTTGAATCCGGAACAGGCTCGCGTGATGACCGAGGCCATAGAGATTCTGGAGCAGCAGGGAGCGATCATCGTGGATCCCGCGAATATCCCGAGCATCGTTACGGAGGATCCGGACAAGAATTTTCTGAGTTGGGGCCAATGCTCGGGAACAAACAACGCCAAAGGCAAGGATGCCGGTTGTTCCGTGGTTCTGAAATACGGAATGAAACGCGACTTCAACAAGTGGCTATCGACGCTTGGACCATCCGCTCCCGTCAAAACGCTCACGGAGCTGCGCGAGTGGAACATCACTCACACCGCCGCCGGCGCGATCCGCTTCGGAGAGTCGGAACTTGATATCTCCGACGAAATGGATTTGAACGCGGATCGGGCCCGCTATGAAGCCGATCGCGCGAAAGACATGGATCTGGCCGGTACGCACGGAATCGACGAGGCCATGAAAACCAACAACCTGGATGCGCTGCTCTTCCCCGGCTCGAGCGGGGCGGGCATCGCCGCCAGACCGGGCTATCCGACCGTGATCGTCCCGTTTGGAATGATTCCCAACGCTCCCACGGTAGGCTTTCCCGCCGGATTCGATGCAAAGCCTGCGCCGTTCGGGGTCAGTTTCACTGGACTGGCGTGCAGTGAGCCACGTTTACTTCAACTCGCTTTCGCGTTTGAGCAAGCAACAAAGCGCAGAATTCCACCTCCGTCCTTTCCTTAAGGGGGCTCCCGGAAATGACTTTATGCCTATTCAAACCTTGCGTCTATTAGCCTTGGTGCTCTTGTGCGGGAGCCGTTTTTGCGCAACAGACGGCGCCCACCCCCGCTCCGGATCCTATCGCGGCGATGGTGGGCCGTCTCGATCTCGAGCGCTACAAAGCGACGATCAAGAGCTTGACGCAGTTTGGCGATCGCCGCCAGGGGACGGACCGAAACCGGGCCGCCATCGACTGGATTGAGGCCAAGCTGAAAAGCTACGGCTGCACGAACACAGAGAGAATTCACTATGATTATCGGCCACCTGCCGTGGCCGGCCGAGGAGGCGGGAAGAATGCCGATCCCAATGCCGGCCCGGGCGGCTCGCGGCGCCGCGGCTCCCGTATCGTGGATGCGGTCAACAACGATCCGATGAAGCAGCCCGATGTCAAGCTGCGGGAGCTCAATTCGCAGCCCTCCGCGCCCGGGCCGCGCGAAGAGGTGTACTGCACAAAAATCGGGACGGTCCATCCCGACGAGATGTACATTGTCGCGGCCCACATGGACGGCATTGGATGGGGCGAAGCCGCCAATGACGACGGCTCAGGGACCGCGCTCGTGATGGAACTGGCGCGCGTCTTCTCCAGCCCCGATGTCACCACCGAGCGCTCGATCCGCTTCGCCCTCTGGAATAACGAGGAATCCGGGCTTACGGGGTCGAGGGCATACGTCGATCAACGCAAGGATCTCCAGGGGATCGAATCTCCTGCCGGATCGGGCCAGTATCCCGAACCAAAGTGGCTCGGCATGATCCAGCACGACATGATGCTCTTCGACCATGGCATGCCGCTTCCGGATGGAACGATTCCCAGGAATCAGCGTGCCGAGGCCGATATCAATATCGAGTATCAGGCCACCGCGAAGCTCGCCGAAGCCGCGATGATCCTGGCGCATAAATTCCAGCTAGCGGACGATAAATACGCGAGCGACTATCCGGCGAACGTGGGTCCCCACATGACG
Source organism: Bryobacteraceae bacterium (assembly GCA_036521975.1). Lineage (GTDB taxonomy): Bacteria > Acidobacteriota > Terriglobia > Bryobacterales > Bryobacteraceae > Palsa-187. The sequence continues at coordinate 18,033 of DATDGT010000395.1, read as the reverse complement.
AACACGGACTCGACGCCGTTCATGGACCTCACGCCGTCGATCAGCCTTCGCGAAGCCGAGCGCGGCGCGCAGCTCGGCAATGGCTGGGATCCCCAACATCATCAGCCTACCGACCTGTATTCGACTTATGACGATAACGATTTCCGGCTTGGTCTCACTGCCGCGCAAACCACCTTGGGCGCGATTGCGCAACTGACCGGCGCCAAGCCGGCGGTCTCTACAGCCTCCAAATGATGGCCCTGCGGCGATCACCGCACGCGTCAAAAGATGTTTGACTGCCCGCAGTTTCGTGATAGTATTGAAACCACAAGTTTCGGGTTCTGACCTCGTTGTCCGCCACTTCACGACAGTCGGGGAGGTAGTAGATGCTCCGTAAAGTAAGTTTCCTTTTAACTCAGTTCGCGGCCGGTGTGTTTTTCTGCTCGGCTCTGCCAAAGAGTGCGTTTGGACAGTCCACCGGCGCCATTCAGGGGACCGTTACCGACTCATCCGGTGCCGTAATCGCCAATGCCATGGTGAAGATTACCGATCCGGCCCACGGAATCGAGCGCACGCAGACGACAGATTCGGCCGGACTTTACTACGTGCCGTCCCTTCCGGTGGGGAGTTACAGCGTCGAGGTGATGGCGTCGGGCTTCGCTCCGACGGAGACAAAGGGACTGACGCTGGATGTGGGAACCACGGTGACGCAGGATTTTAAGCTCACGGTGGCGGCCCGCTACGCAGGTGGTGGAAGTGCAGGCCACTCCGGTTCTGGTGGACTCCAGCACGGCGTCGCTGGAGGCGGTGGTCAACGAACGAGCGGTCCAGGAGATTCCGCTAAACGGGCGGCATTTCACGGATCTTTCGCAGATGATCGTGGGAACAGTAACCGGGCCGGCCGTGGGCAACCTGACGGTGCCGCTCCGCGGCCAAGGGACGTTCTCCTTTAACTCGGCGGGAGGCCGCGAGGACACCGTGAATTTCATGGTGAACGGCATCAATCTGAATGATTCAAACAACCAACAGGTTACGTTCCAGCCGACCATCAACACCGTCGACGAATTCAAGGTCGATAATTCCACCTTCAGCGCGGAATACGGCCGGAACTCCGGTACTATCGTGAACGTCGCCACCCGGGCGGGTGTCGACACCTGGCATGGCGAGGCCTACGAGTTCGTCCGCAACAACTTTTTCGACGCCCGCAATTTTTCCAATCCGACCGACACGGTCAGCTCCGGCGTCCTGACGCCCAACCGGCAATCTCAATTCGTTCGCAACCAGTTCGGCGGGGATGGCGGCGGTGCGATCAAGAAAGACAAGACATTCGTTTATCTGAGCTATGAGGCTTTGCGGCAGCGCCAGTCGGTGCCGCTTTCCTCGACGACTCTGAGCGCGGCGCAGGTTGCGCAGGCAGAGGCCTCGAGCGATTCGCTGGTCAAAAGTCTGCTGCCCCTGATTCCCCCGCCCAATGAGGGAACGAGCCAATACGCCTTTTCCATGTCGGCGCCCGTGAATATTCAGCAGGGCACCGTCAACTTCAGCCAGATCTTCTCCGAGCGGAACCGGCTGAACGTCTACTACGCGATCCAGCAGGATCAGCGGAACGAGCCCTCTTCCACCGACAGCAACAGTTTTGCCGGCATGGGCGACCGGAGAGGCGGCCGGCGCCAGTTGATCAGCGTGAACGAGACTTGGGTCATTTCTCCGACCCTGGTGAACGAGGCCAGGCTTGGCGGGAATCACATCCACATCGTTTTCAATCCAGACAATACCGATAATCCGGCGGCGTTTGGAATCGATAGCGGCGTGTCGGGGCCGGTCGGTCTGCCGCAGATCAACGTGGGCGGCACCGGAATTGGCACGGGACTTTTCACATTCGGAGGGAACAGCGGTTTTCCGCAAGGGCGCGGCGATACTACGTCCGTGGCTTCGGATACGCTGAGCTGGATCCGCGGAAGTCATACGATCAAGCTGGGCGGAGAAGAACGGCTCGAAAATTCAGACAACTTCTCGGCTACGCCCGGCACGTTCACTTTTCCGAGCATCACCGCGTTTCTGGCCGATCAGGCGACCGGCTTCACGACGACGGCTTCCAACCGCTCCAACCGTTCCTACCAGAATTCGCTCGGCGCTTTCCTGACCGATACCTGGAAGGCGACGCACAATCTGACCCTCACGTTGGGTCTGCGTTATGACTGGTACGGCACGCCTTGGGAAGCCGGAGGGAGGTATGTGGTGTTCGACCCCACCACGGTCACGCTTCAGTACGTTGGGAAAAACGGAGGACCGAGTGAAGTCTACAACCAGAGCGCGCTCAATTTCGAACCGCGAGTGGGTTTCGCCTACGATCCCTTCGGAAAGAGTAAGACGCTTATTCGCGGCGCGTACGCCATCATGACCGATCAGCCCGGCTTTGGGGTGGTGACAGGACTGGTCGGGAACCCGCCCAACGCGTTCCCCGTCTCGTTCTCGCCCACCACCGCCGTCCCCTATGTCACCCTAGGCGACGCCTACCAACTCGCGGGTGGAAGCGTCGCGCCGTATTCGGTGGCGCACAACTACAAGGACGCCTACGTTTCCGAATGGAACCTGGGACTGGAGCAGCAGCTAGGCAACAGCTTTAAACTCACCGCGCGCTACGTCGGGAGCAAAGGCACCGATCTGAACATCGAACGCAACTATAACCAGTTCGTTAACGGAGTCCGTCCGTATCCAGACCTTTCCATGAACAGCCCGATCGATCCGGGTTTTCCGCTTTCCTATATCACAGTCTCCGAAAGCGATGGGAACTCTTCGTACAATGCGCTCTGGGTTACGGCCGAAAAGCGCGTCGCTCACGGACTGCAGTTCAGCGCTTCCGAAGCTTTCTCGAAATCGCTTGACGATAACTCGCGCAACTATCAAGGAGTGGTCATCCAGAACAGTCTAGACATCGCGGGCGATCGCGGCCTTTCGGATTTCAACGCCAAGAGCCGCTTTGTGGTTAGCGGCATATACGATTTTCCGTTCAGCGGCAACCGGCTGAAGGACGGGTGGCAGCTTTCGCTTTTCGAGCAGACGCAAACCGGGAACCCGCTGAACTTTCACACCTCGGTCAGCGGATTTACGGGGAATGCCAATCTCCGTCCGGACGTAACGGGACCGGTCCTGGTCGGATTCGAGCCGGCAACTAACGGCGCCGCAACCTCCATCCAGTACATCCGGAACCCGTCGGTCTTCGTGAACCAAGGCAACGCGTTCGGAACCTTGGGACGGAACGTCATCATCGGACCCGGATTTTCAAATCTGGATTTCGCGCTGACCAAGAACACGAAGCTCAACGAGCGCGCGATCCTCCAGTTCCGCGCTGAGGCGTTTGATGCGCTGAACCAGACCAACTTTGGCAATCCCACGACAACCGTGGGATCGTCCACGCTCGGCATTATTACCGGCGGTACGCGATTCGCTGCGGGAGATTTCGGCACCTCGCGTCAGCTTCAGCTTTCGGCAAAGTTGCTGTTCTGAGAGGCAGCGGAATCTCCGCCGGCCACCCGGCAGACCCCGCAGACCCGCCGGTCCTTGTCGAGCGGGGCTGCCATGCAGTATGATGTCTGTTGGGTTCAATGGCGGATTTCCTCCGCGAGGGAGACCAATGATGAAACAGAAACTGCTGATGCTGGTGTTGGCCGGGGGCCTGGTGGGAGGCGTGGCGTATGCTCACCACTCTTTTGCCGCCACCTATTTTGAAGATAAGACCGTGAAGATCGAGGGCGAGTTGGTGCAGTTCCTGTACCGCAATCCCCATTCGTTCGTCCAGGTCGAAGTGAAGGAGCCGGATGGCTCCACAACTCGATGGGCCATCGAATGGGCAGCGGGCGGACAGCTTGGTCAACGCGGCGTCACGCGCGATACGCTGAAAGTCGGCGATCACGTCATCGTGCAGGGTAATCCGGGGCGTACCGAGGAGGATCATCGGATGCGCATGCAAAGCATTACGCGGCCCGCCGACGGCTGGCATTGGGGCGGGACGTTCGACTAGTCAAAAGAAGCATACAACCCACCGACGTTTAGGAAACCGTTGTCGGGAGGGGAACCTGATCGACGCCGGAGCGCTCCGCGGTCGCGCCTAATCGATATAGTCGTACGCGATCCGTGTGAGAAATTCCGGGAAATCCACGCTGGTGGCGACCGCTCGAAAATCTTGCCGATTCGGAGCCGCGACCGTCAGCGAGCGTTCGCGCTATGGACGGATTACGGTCAGCCAGCCTGAGACCCCGTCCGATGCCTCAGTTCGTGGCAGACTGGATTCCATGAACTCCTTGGCCTTCCGCCGGCCCAGCGCTATCGTTCCTATCGCCATGTCAATCGCGGCTCTCGCTCTTGTGTTGGTGAACATCGCCGCGTTCGGACTCCCGGCCTTACGGCAGGAGACAGACGAAGGCGCCGCTGCGCACATCTTTCAATTATTGATGGCCGGACAAATGCCAGTAATCGCCTGGCATGCAATCAGATGGTTGTGGCGCGCACCTCTAACGGGGCTGCTGGTGCTGGGAGCGCAAATCGCCGCCGCTCTCGCCGCGGTCGCTCCAGTCTATGTGCTGGGGTTGTGAGCGCCTCCGTATACTGTTTGCGCCCGAAGCGTCCATACTATAGGCTTGTTCTGTGCTGAGAACCGTTCGAATCGGTTGTCTCACTGGCATTGTCGTCGGGATCGCGCTGTTTGCTGATCGACTGCCGGCGCAGGCGCCTGGCAAGATCGACTTTGGCAGGGATGTCCAACCGCTGTTTCGTACGTACTGCTACGGCTGCCACGGTCCAGCGGTTCAAACCAGCAACTTCCGGCTAGATCGGCGGCGTGACTCCCTGCCCAATCGCGTGGGCGCGAACGGAGCGAGGGTCGTTCCGGGCAACGCTGCCGCCAGCCGCCTCTACCTCAGAATCGCTGGTCAGGCCGGTTTACAGATGCCGCCAACCGGCGCACTGAGTGCGGAGCAAATCGGCATTATCAAAGCATGGATCGATCAAGGCGCCGAGTGGCCGGATGATCTGGCAAACGAAGCGCCGTCCGCGCCCCACGATCCCCAGGGCGCCCAAATTATGGAAGCACTCCGGCGCGGGGACCAGCGGAGTTTCGAAAGGCTGCTAGCCGAGAATCCGAAATCCGCGAAAGGCCAGGGAGCCGGTGGGGCGACACCTTTGATGTACGCGGCGCTTTATGGGGACGCGGATGGGGTCCGAATGCTCTTCCAAAACGGTGCGGACGCGAACACTCGAAACGATGCCGGCGCCACCGCATTGCTTTGGGCCGTGGACAGCCCGGAAGTGACGCGACTGTTGCTGGAGCACGGAGCGGACCCGAACATTCGCTCTGCCGATGGACTGACTCCCCTGTTGCTGGCAGCGGGCCACCTCGGATCCACCGATGTTCTAAAACTGTTGCTTGATCACGGAGCCAGGCTGGAGGGCCAGGCAGCGGTGGCCAGGGCTGCTGCCGCCGGCGATGAGGCGGCCCTCAGACTCCTGATCGAGCGGGGCGCCGAGAAGAATCCGCTGCCGGGGGATCTCGCAATACGATCAGGATGCCAGGCTTGCATCGATCTTCTGCTCCCGTTGGCCTCGAAAGTGGATCTGGACCGCGCCCTCGCGGCCGCTGCCCGGTTTGGCGATTCGAACAATATCGAAATGTTACTCGATCGCGGCGCCGGGGCAGGCGGCGCTGCGCTGAGGTCGGCCGCCGCTTCGGAGAAGATTCCTACCGAAGGGGTGAAAGCTCTGCTGGCCCACGGCGCCAGAGATGACAGCGCGTTGGCCCTGGCGAAGCGGCAAGGGAATACGCCCGTGGTTGCGGCACTCCAGAGCGCCGGCGCGAAGGAGATCGATCCGCTCGCGAAACCGGGACAGATTCAGCCAGCAGTTGCTCGGTCCGCGCGAACAGCCGTTGCAAAGAGCCTGCCTCTGCTGCAGCACGCCGATGTTGTCTTTCTCAGGAAAGCAGGGTGCGTTTCCTGTCACAACAACAGTCTGACCGAAATGACCCTCGCGGTGGCGCGGAAGAAAGGATTCTCCGTCGATGAAGCCGCCGCGTTGTCGCAGTTAAATACGATCCGGGCGTACCTGGAAACCTGGCGTGATCGTAGCCTGCAGGACATCGGGATTCCGGGCGGAGTCGATACGGACAGCTACATTCTCGCCGGGCTAGCCGCAGCGAATTACTCTCCCGATGCGGCAACCGACGCGATTGCGATTTATCTGAAGCGGCGCCAGGCGGCAGATGGCGGATGGCGTATTGCGGCGCAACGGCCACCAATAGAATCGAGCGACTTCGAAGCAACCGCCATCGCTCTGCGGGCGCTGCAGGTATATGCCCCGCAAACGAAGCGGGCGGAATATGCGAAGGCCATCCAACGGGGAGCACTGTGGCTAAGCCAGGCCTCACCGAGCACCAATGAAGACTACGCGTATCGACTACTCGGCCTGACTTGGGCGGGTGGGAACCAACCGGCCGTTCGGAAAGCTGCCCGGGAACTGATCGAATTGCAGAGACCGGATGGAGGCTGGGCTCAGCTCGGGACGCTTTCGAGCGACGCCTATGCGACCGGGCAGGCATTGACGGCGCTGGCAGAAGCCGGTGGCATGGCGGTGACGGACCCGGTCTACCAACGGGGAGTCCAGTTCCTGCTCCGCACGCAACTCGAAGACGGATCCTGGTATGTGGCGACGCGTACGCTTCCGGTGCAGCCGTACTTCGATAGCGAGTTCCCACACGAGCGGGACCAGTTTATCTCTGACGCCGCGACGAACTGGGCCATTATGGCCCTGATACCCACGGCCTCACAAAAGGCAGGGGCTAAAGCCCGTTGATTCCAGCCGTTATCGTCGGCACGACTGAAGTCGTGCCCTGAGACGGGTCCGGTCCAATGCAGTTCGGCTCGCTGAGTCGAGCGGTCTACTTCCCTAGCGCCTGCCACACGTCCGACTTGTGTTGCGGAGCGGCCGAGACGTGGACGTTGATGTAGCGGTCGAAGTCTAGATTGAGCTTTACCAGAATCGGGTATAGAGCCTTCACGTGATCGTTGGCCGGTTCTCCGGGATTCACGGAGAAGTCGCCCTGAAAGAGGACCTTCTCCTTCGGGATATACGCGATCATTAAACCGTTGGAGTGCGGAACGGGCCAGGTGTGGTACATCTCCACGACTCGCGTTCCGTCCGAGTAGATTTTTTTCTCCTCGACGGCTTCGAACCTTGCTTTCTTCGGATTCTTGGCGAGAGTGTCGTCCAACAGCGTTCTTGGAGTGTTGAGCGCCTTATCGAGAAACTCGACGTTGTTCTTCTGCGTGATGATGATCGCGCCTTCGGCGACCAAAGCCGGCAGCCCTCCAGTGTGATCCGAGTGGGGATGGGTGTTAAAAACGTAGCGGATGGGTTTGTTGGGAATCAGCTCTTTCGTCTTGGCGATGTAAGCTTGTCCCCGAGCTATGGATTGTCCGGCCTCGAGCATCATGATGTAATCTTTAAACTCGACGATCACCGAATCGTAACTGCCGGGTCCGGTGGTAAGCCGGTAGAGGCCGTCGCCGAGCTTTTCGGAAGTCACGTTCATGGCAGGCGCTGCGCCGGGCGCTCCGCCGCCACCGCCGCCGCCGCGGCCCGCAGGGGCTGCAGGCGCAGGTACCAGTGTGGCAACGTCCGGGGGATTCGCCTTTGCCGCGGTCACATCGACTTCAAAGAAGGGCCACCCGCCGCGCGTCTGCACGATCTTCGATGGAGCCGTGATGCCGCCGAAGTCCTTCCACCCGCTGTAGGTGGCGAGAATGTGCATATCGCCCATGATGTTTTCCCCCAGCCATGTTTCCACGCGATCGACCATGTTCTGCTGGTCCACATAACCGTTGATCGTGTAGCTCTTGCCGGAGGGGGCCTTAACCGTGGGGCTCCACGTCAGGACGGTATAGTTTTTGCCGTCGACCTTTTTCTTGCTGACGGTGGCGTTGTTCTCCGCAGCGCCTTTCAGAAAACCCCAGGGCGTGATGTAAAGATCGAGGGAGTTGGCCCACGGCTTAGAGACATCCGCTTGCTGGGCGGTGACCTGCTGGAAGAACGTTCCAGGGCTGACCGTGGTGGATCCGCCGGCCCCAATGTTCTTCGTCGAGCCTGTGGCGCGCGATGCGGGAGCCGTGAGATCAATGACGCGGACATAGTTGTTGATGGGCCGCATCGGATCGTGCGTACCGCGGCACTGCATGTCGGCGGCGTTGGCTCCGCATTGCTGGAACGCGACATCCTTCGCCGATCCCGAATAGGTGATGGATTTCAGATCGCCCAGCGCTTTTTGCGCGTTCGCGATCTCGGTTTTTGCATCCTGCGCCAATGCGCCTCCACACAGAAGCGCGAGGCAGCTTGCTACTCCAAATAATCTCTTGAACACAGCTTCTCCTCTTTTAAACTAGTCTTGCCCGGCGGAGGACGCCGGAATTGAACTATTGTATACCGCGGTTGAAGACGGTTTTGGAGGGCGGACTTTATTAGTCCGCGCGGGACTTGAGTCCCGCTGGCCGAGCGAGGCTAAAGCCTCGCGCGGGCTGAAGCCCGCCCTCCACGGGTTTCCTGATATACTTTCGCCCATGAAGTTGACTGCCTCGATGCTTTTGGTCGTCCTCTCGTCTTTTGGGCAAAGCCGGTTTGCCGGCGACGCACCGCGCAAGCCAAAACCGGCCTTTTCCGGGCAGACGGACGCTCCGAAACCGACCAAGCCCTCGGCGGCGGTTAAGGTCGAGAGCATCACGAATCGGCTGACGAGTCCCTGGGCGGTGGTTCTGCTGCCCGATGGAAATTTCCTTGTAACCGAGAGCATTGGCCTGATGCGCCTTGTGCGGCCGGACGGGGTGGTTTCGGCGCCGCTGGCGGGGGTTCCGGGCGTGAAGGTGGTTGCGGCACAGGGGCTGCACGACGTGGTGCTCGATCCCCAGTTCGCCCAGAATCGCCTGATCTATTTCACCTATTTCGCGCCGCCCCGCGGAGAGAAGCCCGGCATCTGGCCTACCGAGTTTTTCTATCAAAAAGTTTGGACCAAACCACTGGCGGAAAGGCGGCTGACCGACATCGGCACGGAGCGAATGGCGCGGGCTCACCTGAGCCAGGACGAAACGAGTCTCGAGGACGTCCAGGTTCTTGCCGAAGGCGCCGAGCGCCGCGTGGTGTTCGCGCCGGATGGCACGCTTTACGTCACCGGCGCCGACCGCTTCCGCTTCTACGATTCGAAATACGATGGCGTTGAGCACGACTTCACCGATAACCCCGATATCGGCCGCAACTTCTCGGGCCGGGTGTTGCGAATTAATCGCGACGGATCGATTTCCAAGGACAATCCCTGGTTGAGCCGTGCGACCGTTGCCGCCGAGACCTTCGCGCATGGATTGCGCGATCCCGAAGGCGCGGCGATCAACCCCGCGACCGGCGAGCTCTGGGTCACGGACCATGGTCCGCAGGGCGGCGATGAGATTAATGTCGTCCGCGCGGGAAAGAACTACGGATGGCCGGACGTCTCCTATGGCACGCAGTATGACTTCCAACGCACCGATGGGAGGAAAAACGTCCCCGTCGGCAATGGGAAGACCTCTATGCCGGGCGTCGAGGAGCCGATTTACTTCTGGTACCCCGATATCGCACCTTCCGGCATGCTGTTCTATACAGGCAATCTGTTTCCGGAATGGAAGGGCAATCTATTCGTCGGCGGGATGCAGGCGGAAGCGCTGGTGCGGCTGGTGCTGAATGGGGACAGGATCGCGGCCGAAGAGCATCTGCTGAACGATCGCCATCAGCGTGTGCGCGAGATTCGCCAGGGACCCGACGGCTCGATCTATCTTCTATCCGGTTCCGAGCTGCTGCGGCTCACACCAAAGTAGAGGAGGTTCGCTCATGGCGTCGGCCCGGCACCGAGTAGGAATGGCCCCCGCGGATTTCGAGCGGATTGCCTTGAGCCTCGAAGGCGTCGAAAAAGGTTCGCATATGGGTGCCGTCGACTTCCGCGTGGGCGGGCACATCTTTGCGACGCTGGCGCATGTGGCCAAGGGCTATGGGAACCTAATGCTCAGTGCGCAGGAACAATCTGCATTTGTCCGCGAGCTGCCGGACGTGTTCCTGCCGGTCGCCGGCGGCTGGGGCCGCAATGGAGCAACGCACATTGTGCTTGCGAAGGCAAGCGAGGACGTGCTTCGCGGCGCCCTTCAAACGGCCTGGCGGCTTCGCGTGGAGGCAAATGCCCGGAGCAAGAAAAGTGCGGCAAGGAAGATGCCACGGCGTTGACGACTATCCTGCTTTCGGGGCATTGGGTCGTCAGTTGTTGCTGAGGCCGGGTACGCCGGAGACGGGGCCGACATAGGCCAGAAGCCGGCCGGAAGTGATCGCGCCGGTCCAGCAGACCAGGGAAAACCAAGCCATTATCTTCGCGCTGGTGGGCAGCGGGACTTCGTCCAGTTTGGGATTGCGGAAGATCTTCCGACGCATGATCACCAGCAGCGCAACGCCGGAGAAAACGAACACCATCTTCACGTAAAAATCGGGATTCGTGAGTTTCGTAGTGGCGTCCGCCATCAGGAGAACCGTACCCGTGGCGGCGTTGATCCAGAATCCGATCCAGGCCACCGGAAACAGGCGCTCCAACGGACGGACGGGGAGATTGGAGGCGACGCCCACCAGCCGCAGATTGATAACGCCCGCGATACCCGCCACAATCATCATGCCGATCGTGTGGCAGGTGAGGATGGTGGCGTAGGCCCAGACGGAAGGGGATTGGAGCACCCATTCGCTGAAGCGTAGATGCTCGAGCCACGAAAGAAAATCCATCATGTCAGAAAATCCATCATGGGCGTTTCGTTCCCTCCTCGGAAGCGGCGTCGCTTTCGTCGAGCAGATAGCCGACGATGCCGGTGAGCACGACGCCTCCCAAAACCAGCAAACTAACGGTTAAAGCGAGAGGCATCTAGAAGGCATTCCCCAGAAATGGCAGCATGCGGCCGCAATACAAAACTCCCACCACCAGGAACAGAGCGGTGGCGGCTACAGCCTTGGCGGTGAAGGGGGCGTCCTCGTCCGCATCCACAACCCAAGCCTCGTCGAAGATCGTGAAATACAGCACGTTGATGCCGGCCAGCATCATTAAAATCAGTTTCCAATGGAACACCGGGTTGGACGTATATTGCTGCGGCGCCCCTACGAAAAAGAAGAAGCCGGTGATCATATTTATGCCGAAGCCCATGATGCTCCACGGCATGAGCCGATGAACGGCGCGGAAAGAGAGGCGTCGCATCATGCCCAGGATTCGCAGATCGACCAGCGCGGCGATTCCGAACAACAGCGACAAACCGACGAAATGAAGGGTTTCGCAAGTGGGCCAAACCCATTTGGTTCCCACGACGAATGCTCCTATCCGACGGGCAAGCGGTCGTCCGGCGTCGACGGCCGTTTGGACGTCGCGAACCTCGGTGTGATGGATTTGGCCGCCTATGAGGGCGGCCCGCGTCATGAGGGCTAAGCTTACAGCCGCGAGCAGCAGAATAGCCGAGAGGTTCCAGTTGGGCAGGCGCGACATGCGGCGGTATTGCCAAAGTCCCAGCCAAGCCAAAAATCCGGTGAGTTGCATGAAGCCGAATGCTTCGAAGGCCGCGCTTTCGTGGTCATGGATGGTAGTGACGGAGACACCCGGCAAGGGCGAGGGACAGTCAGTAGCGGCAGTGTTGATGGGCGAGCGGCAGACGCTATCCTGCGCGGCGTTACCGGTGACGTAAGTGGGAATGGTGAGGAGCGCAATGCCGAAGAAAACGACCAGACTGGCCTGTTTTAATTCGTTGCTCTTTCCAAAGATGCCGAACAGGAGCAGGCCGAGAGCGATGACGTTGCCGACTGTGGGGAAGTGGTTTATCAGGAGATGTATGTGAGCAAGGTTCATGAACTACTCAATGAAGACAGGAGACAGAAGACAGAAGTCAGAAGTCAGAAGCTGAATCGGCGGAGCGCTGCAGCGATAGCCCCCAACGCATTCCGTGGGAGGGGTATCGAAAATTCTACTTGGCGGCGCAGGGCGCGGGACTGAATTTGGAACCATCGGCTTCTTTCTTGAAATGAGTGCTGGTGATGAACTGGCCGGTGAGGTACTTGGGATCGTCGACGATGGTCGCGATAATCAGATACGAAATCCCATCGGTTTCGTTGGTGCGGTCGTAATATTCGGTCAAAACCGTGTTTTCGCTGTAAGGGACTCCGTTCTTGCGGAGATAGCCGGGACTCAAATGGGTGGTCACCACTTTGAGGGAACCGCCGCGAGGAGCTGCGGGAGGGGCTCCAAACCCTGCGCCACCACCGGCTCCGCCGCCGCCCCCTCCGCCACGACCGGCGCCTCCACCGCCACCGCGTCCGCCACGACCGCCGCCGGCCACCTCCCAGAGGGCGACCGAATAGCCCTGCAGTTGTGGAGCGGCAGGGACCGGAGCTGGGGAAGTCAAAACCTCGCCCGCGCCCTCCGTTCCGAAGTGAAGAAGACGCGTCTGGGTTCCTGCGTCGGTATCGATCTTAAGAGTATTGTCGTCGGCCCATTCGATGTGGAGCCGCCCAGGAACACGCATCAACGCGGCCGCGCCGTAAGCCTTGCATTGATTACCCGCAGCGATATCTTTATCGGGGTCCCACGCGTCTGCCACCTTGCGGCCCTCGGCGTTGATCGGAACGCTGGCGTAATCGCCTTTGGGCGGAGTGACCATCCGGAACCGCCAATCTTCGGTGACCAGGGAAACCCAATATCCGGTAAGGTCGATGGGCGCGGACGCCTTGGGAGTGGGAGCCGGGCCGGCGGGCGCGCCGCCTCGTCCGCGGCCGCCGCCCTGCGCGAGTAGGACCGCCGGCGCTAGTAGAGCCATTGCGGCGAGCGGAAATTTCGTTTTCATGTTTCCTCTAAGTTATCAGTTATCAGTTTTCAGTCATCAGTCACCGAACGCCTGACTGACAACTGACGACTGACAACTGACCACTAGTTAAATGTTTGTCCTTGCTGACAGCCGTAGCAGAAGTTATCCGACGGCCGCTTGATTGTCCGCATGCGCAGACGGTGATCCTCGGCATTGCGCCCGGGACTGCCGGTCACAATCACGTGATCGCCGACCTTCAGCGATTCGCGCCCCACACCCTGCTGGGCCAACTGCCCCGCCGCACCCCATTCGATGGACCAGCGCACCGGATTGCCTTTATCGTCCTTGAGCTTCATGTCTTCCACCATCACGAAGGAATGAGGATTGCGCAAGAGGAACTCCTTCAGCGTTCCTTCGATGGTGACGGGAGGCGCGTCTTCCAGATATGTCCCGGCAAAGGAATGATGGGCGTAGGCCCCTACTCCGGATAACAGCAAACCGGCTGCAATCAGACCGCACATCTTCAGCTTCATAATTTCCCCTTACTTCTTGAGACTTTTATAAACGGCCTCAACAAACATGTCCGTGGTCCAAGGGCCGCCCTTGCCGCCCCAACGAGGATCGTATTCCTTGGTATAACCGGCGGCCTTGATTTGATCGAGCGACAAACCGCGCTTGATGCCGGTCTGGACACGATCGCGAATGATGGTGACCATGTCGCGATATTCCAAAAGGTCGTGCTCGTCGCACAGCCTGCCATGACCGGGAACGATATATGTGCCGCCTTCCTGCTCATGTTCCGGGATGGCGATATCCAGTACGTGATTCAGCGCGTCGATTTCCCCGTTGATGCTCCCGCCGGCCGCCAGATTGATTACCGGATACGTGTTAGTGTTGAAAATTTCGCCCGTGCTCACGACGTCGGAGCGGCGAAAAAAGACGATGGCGTCGCCGTCGGTATGCGCGGCCGGCGCGAGCATAGTAATCACCGGCTCACCATTGAAGAAGATTTCCTTTTGACCCTCGAAAAAAGTAACGGTGGGCCAAGCGCCTTCGGGAGTAGGCGCCTTTTGGCCGGTGGGCGCGCTCATGCGGTCCAACAGATTTTCCGTCCCCACGATGGCCGCGCCACGATTGCTATTGCCAAGATTGCCGCCGAGCACCGGCGCGCCCGTCGTGGCCAGTCCTTCGTTGCCACCCGTAAAATCCGGGTCAAAGTTGGTATTGACAATGTAATGGATGGGCTTGTCGCTCAAAGTTCTCAACGCCTCCAAAACCTTGTCGTTCATCTTTCCATTTCCGGAATTGACCAGGAAGATTCCATTCCCCCCAATTTGGGCGGTAATGTTGCCGCCGGCGCCCACTAGCATATAGACGTTGGCCTGCACCTTGAGAATGTGGACGTCCTGAGCGAGGGAGACGCCCGCGGCGAGAGCCCCAAGCGCGATCAGGCGCTTCATCGATTTCCTCCCGCCGTCTGCACCGGCTTGGGCGGCGGCTTCAATGTCTTCAGCTTCTTTTGAAATTCCGGATACATGGTCTCCGGCCCGCCGAGCGCCGCCTCAACCGGAATCTGATGGCGCGCGGCGAATTCGGTGACGAACGGATTTTCGCCGGGCATGTAGCTGGGCACGGAACTGTGCGGCCTGCCCGGGACTTCATCGACATATTCGCAGGGCCATAGCCAGTTGCCGCCGGAATTGGCGTTCAGCACGTAATCCTGGCTCTTGATGAGCGGCTCCGCCAGATAGATCGGGTCGGTGACGATGCTGACGTGCGTTAGATGATTGTCGTGCCGGATGAAGTGCTCGGTGAGAGTGATCAGGTCGCTGGAGGGGATGCCGTTGCGCCGGTGCCAGCCTTGTTTAATGTGGGTGGTGTAGACAGTGAGGATGTTGCCTTCCCATTTTCCCGTGGAGAAACCCATCCAGGTGTGGGCGGCGTAGTCGGGGGGATGGGGCCGGCCATCCATCCAGATGGTGCGGTTCTGCTCATAGGTGCTGATGTAATTGCGGATGGCGACCACGTTCTGGGTTTGCGGATCTCGTTCCTCCCAAATGCGGAGCTGCAGCGGACCGCGATAGATGTAGGCGACAGTGTGGACCTGGCATTGGTGCTCTTGCAGGCCCAGGCGATCGGGGTCCCAGCTTAGCGCCCATTGGCGAGCGGCGTCGTTGATGGGGATGCCCAGATAGTCGACCAATTCCGGGCCAGGGATACGCTCCGGCTGATCTTCGCTGAACTGCGGCGCCCAGGCGCCGGAGAGATCGACCTGCGAAAAGACCGGAACAGCGAGAAGGGCTGCCAGCGCGAGCAGAAGGGCGCTCGAAGATCTCTTGACTGCATGGGTCCGGTTCAATTCCATTCGAGGGTCTCCTTCCGGCGCCTCATCTCCCGATCCAGGGCGGCGTTTATTAGTGGCGTGGGTTTCGGGCGTGGTGTTACTTCTCCCGCGAATAAAGGTCTCAGGCCTTGCAGCCGGAGGCTGTCCGCTGAAGAGACATTATAGACCAGCGCTCGACGAGCTTGCATACAGCGAGGCTGGCTTAGCCCAAGTTCGCGAGTTGACCGCAAGGGAACGGTTGTGACTAGCTTCTGCATGTACAGTTGCGAAGACAGGGAATCCTTGCAAAGGTAAGCAGTATGAGCGTGCGGAAGTTGAAACTCAAAGCCAACCACACCTGGAGGAGCAAACCCGGCTATTCCATCTGCGTGCTGGACCGCGGCGCGGTCCGGTTCGATTACCCGAGCAATTGGAAGGTCGACATGGCGGAAGGCGCGGTGTACCTGCATGACCGCGAGCCCTTCATCGAAAGCTGCGATCTGGGGGTGTCGATCTTTCGAGTCCCGATGGAGTCCATCGCCGAACTGCCGATAGATGAGATGCTCACGCACTCGCTCGGATCGGATCGAAATCCTTATGAGCAATCGGAGATTCGGCGAGTGCAGCGCGGCGATCTGGACGTGGTGTGGCTGGAGCAGAGATACATCGAAAAGACCCAGAACCGCGACGCTCGCTTCCGGACGGCCATCGCGCGCGGACCGCTCGTGGCGTTGATCACGATGAATTACTGGTCCAACCGCGCGGCGGGATTGGAGCGCGTGTGGGAAGAGGTGCTGAGGACGCTGCACCTCGGCCTATACGTGCAGGACCCGACGGCGGGCCCGGTGGTGCAGTAACACCACAAAGGACGACCCCGACCCGTGGGGTCCTTCGGGGCGTAGCGCGTAATAGCGAATCGCCCAGGCACGCCAGACGTGCGAGAACTGCGGCAAATGGAGGCAGAATGAATCAGGTGAAACGTCCCGCGAGGAGTACACTACAATTCCGATAGGGAATATTGACAATCACATCCCCGATAAGTATACTTACTCTATCTACTAAATATAGTTATTGCCATCTAGGAGTTCCAGAATGCACCGTGAAAAGCCATATCTCGGCCTCATCGCCGTCCTGCTCGCTTCCTTGCCCTCTGTGAAGGCGCAGGAGTTAACCCCTGAGCAGCAGAAAATCCAGGAATTGGAGCGAAGGATCGAGCAACTAGAGCGCAGACTGAGCGCCACTGAGGCGAAATCGGAAGGGGCTCCGGCTCCCACCCCGCCGCCTGCCCCAGCACCCCCGGTGCTGGCACCCGCGCCCGTGTTGCAGACCGGCTCGCAGCGGCCCACCAATGCCGGAGTCGCCGCCGGCACTGTTCCGCCCGCTGAACCGAATACAGTGGGTTTGGTAACGGTCGGCCCAGGAGGGTTCACGGTCCAATCGGAGGACGGCGATTTCGTCCTCCGCATCGGCGCGGATCTGCAAACCGACATTCGCACCTTTTACGGTAAAGGCAGTTCTTCTCTGTTGGATCAGCTTCTGCTGCGACGCGTTCGACCAACCATTTCCGGAACTGTCTACAGATACATCGATTTCTTTTTCCGGCCGGATTTCGGTCAGGGCAGTGTCGTCATTTATGACGCCTATGCGCAGCTCAACTACATTCCGCACTTCGCGATCAGGGCGGGGAAATTCAAGCCAGGAGTAGGTCTGGAGCGCTTGCAATCGGATGACGACACCAGCTTCATCGAGCGCGGATTACCCACGTTGCTCGTGCCCAGCCGCGCAATCGGCTTCCAGATCGCCGGCGACGCGGTGGACCATCGTTTGGGCTATCAGATCGGCGTATTCAACCCCGTGCCCGATAACGGCCTGAGCGATACTTCCCCCTCGAACTCTCGCGATTATACGGCTCGCATCTTCACCACGCCTTTTCAGCCGGAACACAATCTGCTGAAGGACTTCGGTTTCGGATTTGCTACGCAGGGTGGCAGCATGGACGGAGTCGCGCTGCCGGCATATAAGACTGTCGGTCAGAACACCTTCTTTACCTTCAACTCGGGCGTCACATCGGCCGGGCATAGGGAAAGCTGGGCTCCGCAAGCGTTCTATTACCTTGGCCCATTCGGCTTGCTTGGGGAGTATACGCTCAACGAGGAGGATTTCCAGAAAGGCACCGTACGCCATGACATCGACCTTCGCTCCTGGCAAGTACAGATGTCCTATGTGCTAACGGGGGAGAAGAAGAGTTTCGGCAGTCCTAATCCCAAGCATCCCTTTTCCCTCTTCGGTAATAATCGCGGCTGGGGTGCGTGGGAGCTGGCATGGCGCACCGGGGACTTCAGGGTTGACGGCAACATGTTCAAGTACAATTTTGCGAGCCTCAGCTCGTCTCCCAATTTTCTCCGGGAATGGGTGGGAGGGTTGAACTGGTATTTGAACCGCATCTTCAGGATCTCGCTCGACTACGGCTATACCGACTTCACGAATGGCGCGGTCAATGGCAATCGTCCGGGGGAGCACGTGCTTCTCACGCGATTCCAATTTAATAATATTTGATCTCGTGCCAGAAAACGTCTTGGCGCCCTAGAACGTCTGGTATACAACGGCTCAGATCCCGTAAGGGAAGATTGGGGTCGGTTACGCACCCTTCCACAAAAAAGGAAACAGACGCACCGTGCAATCTCAGTCCATGGCGTTTTGGAGGGGAGTCTATCACCTAAATTATGCACGCACTTCGCCGTTTCCATGCCGCACGGCTAAGGCCGATCGCGGCCGCTAGTGCTCAAGTGTTGATCGCCTCCCGCTGACTCCCCTTCTTTGTTTCCCAACTGATTCCGAACAATGGCTCTATCG
>DATDGT010000394.1:0-49517 GCA_036521975.1 Bryobacteraceae bacterium | reverse complement strand
CATCGTGACTCCAGGTCCTCTCCTCCCGCCCTCAAGCCTCACCTAGCGTCTCAACCCCAACCGCTAGACCCTCTTTCTTGCACTCCCCTCCAGCCCGAACGCTCTCCGTGGCTTCGCTCAGCTCTTTATGCGAAGTTCCTGCCTGTGGACACAGGTCCCTTGACACCTGTCCGCACACTTGATAGCCTCTGCCTGTTCTGTCAGAAACGGGGGTCCTTTATGCGTACATTTGCGAGGATTCTTTTGGGTGCTCTTGTTATGTCCGCCGGAGCTTGGGCGCAGACATCTCAGATGAACGGCATAGTTAGAGACGCCAGCGGCTCCGTTATTCCGGGAGCGGCCGTGAAAGTGACGCAGACCGCTACCGGCGTCGTCCGCGCCACCACTGCCGGAGTCGATGGCGGCTACGTGCTGACTAACCTTCCAGTCGGCCCCTACATGCTGGAGGTCACCAAGGAAGGTTTCAGGAAATACGCACAGACGGGCATCGTGCTGGAGGTCAGCACTGCCCCCACGATCGACGTTGCCATGCAAGTAGGCTCAGTCAACGAACAGGTGACTGTCGAGGCTGCAGCGCTTGCGGTAGAAAGCCGCAGCACCAGCATCGGGCAGGTGGTGGACACGCAGCGCGTCCTCGAAATGCCGCTGAACGGGCGCGAAGTCCACGAGCTCATCTTCCTGGCCGGCATGGCGAACTACCCCGGGGGGGCGTCTTTGAACACCGTTCGGAACTATCCCACCGTGGTGGTGTCGGTGGCCGGTGGGTTACCGGATGCGGTCTCTTATCAGCTTGACGGCGTGATTCACCAGGACCCGTACAACAACCTCAGCCTACCTCTGCCCTTCCCCGACGCCTTACAAGAATTTAAGGTCGAAACCAGCGCCATCCCGGCGCAGGATGGATACCACTCCACCGCGATGGTCAATGCCATCACCAAATCCGGCACCAACCAATTTCATGGCGATCTTTTCGAGTTCCTCCGCAACGGCGACTTGAACGCCCGCGACTTCTTCGCCACCAAGCGTGACAGCTATAAGCGCAACCAGTTCGGAGGAACAGTCGGAGGCCCAATTCGGAAAGACAAGCTGTTTTTCTTCGGCGGCTACCAGCGAACTTCTCTCCGCTCGGACGCCGCCCAAAACACGGCGTTTGTTCCCACGGCGGCCATGGCGCAGGGCGACTTCACGGCCATCACCGCACCCTCCTGCAATGGCGGCAAGCAGATCAATCTGCCCGCGTCGCTCGGTTTCGTCGGCAACAAAATTTCCCCCACTGCGCTCGACCCGGTGGCATTGAATATCTTTCAGACACTGCCTCAGACATCCGATCCCTGTGGACGCACGCTCTACGGAACCGTTGCCGACCAGGACGAAAATCTATACGCAGCCAAGGTTGATTATCAAATTAACGACAAGCAGTCCATCTTCGGACGGTTCTATGGCGCTAAACTGGCGATCACATCCACTTACGACGGAACGGACCCGCTTTCGATCGCCAACTACGGTAACCAGGATCTGGACTACGGGTTAGTTCTGGGGCACACCTACCTGATCAGCAGCAACATCGTGAGTGCTTTTCGCGTCAGCGCCAGCAGAACCAATATCGTGAAAATACCCGACAATTATAAATCCTGGCCCAGTTTGGGAGCCAACGTCAGTCCCCTGGGTGGGAACATCATCGCCATCGCGGACACCGGCGAGTTCAATATCGGGGGCGGCGCCGCATCGCCGGGGCAATCTCACAATGGCCCGCTGTGGTCGATTTACGAAGATCTCACCTGGATCAAGGGGACACACCAAATCGGGTTTGGCGGCAGCATCTATCAGCAAAGGCTGAACTACTACTCGGGCGTCAATGCTGTCGGCACCGCGACGTTTGACGGATCGTACACCGGAGCTGGCGGTGGCGCCAGTGTCCTGACCGACTTCCTGCTGGGGCACCCAGCCACATTTAGTCAGGGCACCATTTACGGCTTTTACAGCCGGCAGTTCTATGGGTCGTTGTACGTTCAGGACTCCTGGAAAATCACGCCTCGGCTTACGGCAAATTATGGCGTTCGGTGGGAACCATATTTGTCGGTGTACCAAGAGTACAGCCACCAGGACGAGCATTTCGATCCAGTGTTATTCGCTGCGAACGTGCACAGCACCTATTACCAAAACGCACCCGCTGGCATCGTGTTCCCGGGGGATCCGCAGTACGCGTGCGGAAACGGCTTTTCGTGCAACAAGTGGGACAAGTTTTTCCCGCGCATCGGGCTGGCTTGGGATCCCCAAGGTAATGGACGCATGACGATCCGGGCGGCCTACGGTATGTTTCAGGACCGCCAGAGCATGCTCTCCATGAGTCAGGAACAGTTCGGCCCGCCTTTCGGCAACACCATCAGTGCGGCTGGTGGGACACTCAAGAATCCCTGGGCGGGCTATCCGGGCCTGTCGGGAGGAGCGTCGCAACCGGGCCAGAACCCGCTGGCCATCCTCGCCTCCCTCCAAGGCCTCGGCGTCATCAGCGGCACTATTCCCTTTCCGACATTTGGCACTTATGTGACCGGGCCGTTGGCCGACTTCAAACCCATGTATGTGAATCAGTGGAACTTCAGCATCCAAAAGCAAGTCGGAAGAGATTGGCTTCTCTCGGCGAATTACCTGGGAACCACTACCATCCACATGCCAAGCGGAGAAAGCGTAGACCCGGCCATTTTCCTGGGCTTGGGTTCGTGCACCATTCAGGGCCCCTCGGGACCGTTGAACTACCCAACGTGCTCCACGACAGCCAATCAGAATCAGCGGCGCCTCCTCTATTTGCAAAATCCGGTACTGGGACAATACTTCGGCGGGATCGGGCAGTATGATGATGGCGGCACGGCCAGTTATGAAGGGCTGAATCTGTCGGCGCAAAAACGCATGTCCGGCGGCCTTAACCTGCTGGCTAATTACACATGGTCGCACTGCATCAACGATCCCTGGAACCAGAACCCGACCGCCGCCGGAGTTGCTATTCCCGGAAATCGCCGCCAGTGGCGTGCCAACTGCGTGGGGACCGATGTGCGGCAGCTTTTCACGCTGAGCGCGGTTTACGCGACGCCGAAGTACAATAACCGCTGGCTACGGATTCTGGCCAGCGACTGGCAGTTCGCACCCATTATGACCATCAAGTCCGCGACGTTCTTCTCCGTGCTGGCTGGACCGGACCGCGCGCTCACCGCCGTCCCCGGCCAGCCGGCCGAATACCTGGGCGGCAGTCCTTATGCGGCCAACCAGAGCGTCAATCAGTGGCTCAACGCCGCAGCTTTCGGGCAGCCGGCGCTAGGCACGTACGGGAACTTGGGACTGAACAGCCTGAAAGGCCCGGGCGTTTTCCAATTCAATCTAGCTCTGTCCAGAAACTTCAAGATCCACGAGAGCCAGACGCTTCAAGTGCGGGCAGAGGCTTTCAATCTCCCCAATCACCTGAATCCCTTCACGCCGGGGATCGGCCCCATCAGCACGACGCTGTTCGGCGGGCAGGTGAATCAAAACGCCTCCAACTTCGGTCAGATCACCAACGACATCAGCGGCAACAACGGTCAACTCAACGGCGATTATCGAGTGGTTCAGCTCGCGATGAAGTTCATGTTCTGACAGCATGGCGCCGACAAGCCGGTTGGGTCTGTGCGGGCGGCGCACGAATCTCACTGTGATCTGCCGCGGAGCCGTCATCGCTCGGGCCGTTGGAACACCGGCGCCAGCAGCGTGTGGAGCGCGTCGATTCGACCCCCGGTTCCGGTCAGCAAGCCGTCCGGAAACTTGCGGTAACGAAGCACATCGCGATAGATATTCTGTTCCATGGCGTAATTCAGGCCCAAACCAGCGACATATTGCAGGCGCATATTCAAGTCTTGATTGATCATGACACCCGAGGTCAGCGGCCGGAGATCGGAGGCGCGGCCGGCGTAGGTGGCCAGGAGCTCGACTGCTGAATTGAATCCGACGTCGCGGATCGAGCCGGCCACGCGCGCATATCCGGGGTGGTCCAGCCGCTGCTGCATTACGTCGACGTTGATGACGGGGGGCGCCGGGACATCGGCCCATCCGAGCAGCACGAGATCGTAGCCTTCGCCATTGGGATTCTCGCGAGTGCGCATGAAGTTGCTCCAGATGACGCTGTTGGGGAACACGTCGAAAAACGTGGCCAATTCGATCCTTACGGTCTCCGGATCGCTGTCGTAGATAGGCAACCACTGCGCCACCACACCGCCCGGATTCAGGTGACGCTTGCACAATTCGTAGTACTCCTTCGAATACAAGGTCGAAGTGCCCTTGACCCACGGATGGATCGGGTCGGTGGTGATGACGTCGAATTTCTCGTGGGTAGTGAAAATGTAGTGCCGTGCGTCGTCATACACGATATGGGTGCGGGGGTTGTGTAGGACGTCGTAGTTTTCTTCGCTGAAATATTTGCTCGAGGCCGGAGGGATCTGTTTTTCGAGTTCGCAGATCACCAGGCGCTCGACATCAGGATAATTGACGAAGGAACCGGCGGTGATGCCGGCGCCGAATCCGACGGTCAGGACGCTGCGCGGTTGGGGATGGATCAAGCCGGGGATGTGGCCCATCATGCGCTCGAGACGCATGTCCAGGATGGCGGTGGACGCCTCCGCCTTGCCGCTCACGTAGAAGTGGCGCTGCCCGGCGCGCTCCGCGATCAAAAGCGAGGAGTTAATCCCTTCGCCGCGGTACAGGACCGTCGTCGGGTGGTCCTGATCGTAAAGATTGAAGGCCCGAATAATGGGGGCCACGCGGCGTCCGTAGGCAATGACCTGCCAGGGAACATCACGAACGGCCAGTGTGAAGCTCCAGGTTACCGCGATAAAACCCGCCGCCACGGCGGCCGTGCGCAATGGACCGATACGCGTCCTGGCCACCGGCGTGGCCCTGACGAAGGGCGCCGCCGCCACCAGCGCTCCCACAGCGGAGAGTACAATTAGCAACTGCTGACTCCCCCGCGTCCCGATTGCCGGGATCAGGAACAGACTGAATGCGAGCGCTCCGGCGATTGATCCGGCGGTGTTGGCTGCGTAAACGTCTCCGGAGATCCGCGCCGGATCGTGCTCATTACCTGGGCGGGCTGCGGCTAACGCAAGCGTAAAGCTGGCGCCCCAGAGAAGGGTTGCGGGAAAGATGGCCCATACACAGCGGACGATATCGAGTTCGAAATTGAAGACCGGGTCGAGGGACAACCACGGGTCAACTGGCCAGTACGGCAACGAATGCGAGAGCGTGTACCCCGTCCAACCAATGCTTGCAGCCAGGGCCATCTGGCAAACGGCCAAGCCCAGGCGGGGTTTCTTCATTCTGCGAGCAGCGAAAGATCCGGCGGTGCTACCAATCCACAACCCCGCCAGATACACAGCGAGGATGATCGAGAACGTATAGGTGGTGGCCCCCAAAAGTAGAGAGAGCAGCCGGGTCCAGACCACTTCAGCCCCCAACGCCGTCAACCCGGAGATCGCGATCGCGAGATACACCAGGGTAGGGCGCACCCGGCGGTCATTTGGGAGCTGATCTGGGAGCTGATCTTTGATCTGATCGGGGCGCGACACCCGGACCGCGGTGTCCGCGGCGGAATGGGACGTCTTTCGAGCCAAAACGAACCCCACCAAACCGACCCCGAGGTTGACCGCGACGGCCGCGTAAGTGGCCACCGCCAGATCATGAACCCGCAACAAATAGAATCCCGCGAACAAACAACCGAATACCGCGCCCGCAATGTTGGCGCTATACAGAAACCCCATCCGGGAGACGCCCTGGGGCGAGCTCCCGGTCCAGCGCGAAATGGCGGGTAGAGATCCGCCCATCAGCAATGTTGGCGGGAGCAGGCATACGACCGCGACCAGCCCGCGTACCACCAGTCCAAAGATGCCTTCTCCGGCACCGGCCAGATAGAGTCGCCCCACCACTGGCACACTGTAAAGTGCCAACAGTCCGCAGGCCCCGATGCCCAGCTCCAGATACGCATAAACCTTGAGCGGATGCTCGCGCGAGGAAACGTATTTTGGCAGCAGCACGCTGCCTAAGCACAAGCCGCCCATATAAGCGGCCAACAACAGGCCAAGCGAAATCGCGGACGAGCCGATCACGAGTTGTAATAACTGGAACCAGACGATTTCGTAGATGAGCGCCGCGCACCCGCTGCCGGCCAGCAGCAGCAGCAGCCCCGGCAAGGTCCTTCGGGAGCCGGTCGAAGGTTCGCCGTGTTCGACCCCGACCTGTTCCACTTCGACCGCCTCCCGCTGAGTTACGAAAGCCCGCTTAGGCACTCATTCATTACACCACCGCTGGATTTACGGTGGGTACCGATCACCGCGATTCCGTAGGGGTTGTTCAACCCCGAAACCAGCGAGGCGTTCACAAGAGCGCCAGAGGTGGTGTATTCACCGTCTCGCTACAACACTCGCGACAAATATCGCGTCCGCGCGCGGCGCTTGTCGACCCGAGGATTACCGCAACCAAGCCAGCCAACCCATATCCAGATGATCGCCTTCATTTGTCCTCCTTTGAACGAATCGGCGTTTCTCCAGAGACAAAGGCAGTATATAGGCTCCTGAGGGTTGACAATACTCCGTGGATAATGAAATCAATCGGTTGCGCAGGCGTCCTCTGCACTGACCGACCCCGCGTTTAACGTCATGTTAAAAACCGTGAGTTCATGCTCCAATTCTTCCTCGCCGTCCTCGTGGCACTCCGAGCCTCTATCCGGGCGCGAGCCGATGCGGCGCTGGAAGTCCTCGCTCTCCGCCAGCAGGTGGCCGTGCTCAAACGCCAGCGACCGCGACCGTGCCTCACCGCCTACGACCGACTGTTCTGGACCACCCTCCGCCGCTTTTGGCCCCGTTGGTCCCATGTCCTCCTGATTGTCCAACCAGAAACGGTGATCGGATGACACCGCGCCGGCTTTCGCCTCTAGCGGCGCTGGCGATCGCGATCGCGTGGCAGCCGACCGAGAATTACGCGGGAACTGCGGGAGTTGATTGCGCGCCTCGCCGACGAAAACCCAGAGTGGGCGCTCCCAAAATCCATGGGGAACTGCAGAAGCTCGGTTTTCCCATCGCGGAGCGAACCGTGGCCCGGTTTTTGCGCCGCATCCTTCGCCGGAGGACCCGGAGCGGAAGTGGTTGGCCTTTTTGCAGAATCATCGCGAGGTCCTCGCCACCATGGATTTCTTTACCGTGTCGACCGTGACCTTTCGGGTGCTGTATTGCTTCTTTGTCATCGAGCGTGAACGGCGCAAGATTTTGCACCGTAATGTGACGCAGCACCCCTACCGCGGAGTGGATTGTGCAGCAATTGCGGGAGGCATTTCCGGAGCCATGCCGTTATACATACATGATTCTGGACCGCGACCGAAAATTCGACGCGAAGGTGCTGGCCTTTCTTGACTACAGCCGGGTTGCAAGCGAGGCGTACGAGCGTGCGGTGGCCCTGGCAAACGGGCTGGCGGAGCGCTGGATCAAGGGTTGACGGCGGGAGATTCTGGACCACGTCATTGCACTCAACCAAGAGCATCTGAGCCGGATTTTACGCGAGTACGTAAGGTATCACTATGATGATCGCCCTCCACGACTCGCTGGCGAAGGACGCGCCGAGTCGGCGGGCAGTGGAGCGGCGGCCGGATGTGAATGCCAAAGTGATATCGATAGCGCGGTTGGGTGGATTACATCATCGCTACGGCTGGCGTCAGGCCGCGTAGGGCACGACTTTCAGACCGGATCGAACATCGCCGGCCCCGCGGAAGTTCATTGCAGATGGAGCAGCGCAATGGTTCAGGTGGGTTTTCGTCGGCGGCAGGACGTAGAAGAAACACGCTTCCATTCTTCCAACAAGCGGGAACAATCGTTGATAACGCTGCGATAGGCCGGATCCCGTTTTGTCTACTCACAACCCAAGGTTGCAGCAAGGCTGCAGTGACAGCAAGGCTGCAGCTGCATGCCCCACCTCTATTGACTGCATACAGCTTTTGTAGTAGCATCCTTAAAGGTTCCGACTTAGATCTAGGGCCGGGCGATCCGCTTCATCACCCGGCTGCTGCGATATCAGGGGAGGGGTGTATGAGATTGATTGCGATTCTGCTCACGCTGGCGGCATGCGCCGCGGCGTTGTTTGGACAGGCGGGAACCGGAACGATCACCGGAACGGTGACCGATCCCGCGGGCGCGGTGGTCGCCAGCGCGCCGGTGGAAGTGCGAAACACCGACACGAATTTCCCTTATCCCACCATCACCACCGCGACCGGTGCATATACCGTAACGCGGCTTCCACCCGGACCATATAGCGTCACCGTGATGGCGCCGGGTTTCAAGAAACTCGTGCGGTCCGGGCTTTCCGTGGATGCCGGGCAGACGCTGCCGCTCGACCTGCGGCTTGAAGTCGGCCAAACCTCCGAGTCTGTGACGGTGTCGGCGGAGGCCACGCTGCTCAAGACTGAGAGCGGTGACGTGGCTCACGACATCACGCTTCAGCAGCTCGACGAACTGCCGGTGCTCGGCATCGGCGGGACGAACGCAGGCAGTTCCGGCGTTCGCAATCCGTTTAACTCCACGGTGTTTCTTCCCGGAGTGGTCTATACGCCGAACTTCGTGATGATCGTGAACGGATCACCGAACCAGGCGTCTTCCTTCCGTCTGGAGGGAATGGACAACACCAACCACACTGTCTCCTACGCGCTGCAAGAAAACCAGCCCAGCGCCGACGCGATTCAGGAAGTGGCGGTGCAGACCAGCAACTACGCCGCCGAGTTCGGAACCACCAGCGGCGGCCTGTTCAATATCACGATGAAATCGGGAACCAATCAGTTCCATGGAAGCGGATATGACTATTTCGTCAACGAAGACCTGAACGCGGGCTATCCTTTTTCCTATAACAATCCCGGGTTCACGGGCGGGAAGTACCGGCCTCGCAACCGGCGCAATGACTTTGGCGGAACTTTGGGCGGTCCGGTGTGGATCCCAAAAATTTACAATGGCAAAAACCGGACGTTCTTCTTCTACAGCTACGAATACTACAAAGAGAACCAGAGCCTGAGCTTCACGAATACCCTTCCGGCGCCGGCATATCAGCAGGGCGACTTCAGCGCGATCTCGCCGAACGGCGGCGCCAATTTCAATCCATCTCTGGGCGTTCCGGCTACCGCCATTGCCACCGACGCTCTGGGCCGGCCGGTATTCGCCAACGAAATCTACGATCCATTGACCCGCGGGACTGCTCCCAACGGGGCCGGAATCGCGAATCCCTTCCCCAACAACATGATTCCCGCCACGCGGTTCGATCCGACGGCGGTCGCGATTCAGAAGCTTCTGCCTGCCACCACCGGCGCTCTCTACAACAATTACACTGGCTTCAACGCCGGGCACCGGAATACAACGATCCCCTCGGTGAAAATCGATCAGCTTATCGGGCAGAAAGCCAAGCTATCGTTCTACTTCGGACATACGTTGACGGACAGCCAGTTTTCGGTTCCCAACGGCAGCGATAACGGACTTCCCACTTTGATCTCCACCGCTCGTGGAACGTTCATCGGCTCGCAGATGGAGCGTCTCAATTTCGACTACACGGTTACCCCGACGTTGCTCGCGCACGCCGGAATCGGCTATTCGCAGGTCAGCTTCTTCGACGATAGTCCGTATACCACAGGGGGCGGTATTTTTAACTGCTCGCAGATCAATCTGATCGGTTGCGAGGGCGCCTTCAACTTCCCGACGATCAACGTGAACGGCGGGGGATCGCTGCCGCTTCAAGGCACGAATCCGAACGGCGCCACTCAGCTCGGCGGCATGACGCAATTGGGCGACGCGCTGGCGCACACGCACACCCGCACGGAGCGGCCCTCCGCCAACGCGAACGCGACATGGATTCATGGCAGCCACACCTTCAAAACCGGCATGGAAATCTGGATGCAAGCGCAAATCACAGCGCCGCCGACCGGAGTCGGATTGACGTATTCGAGCACGACCGACGCGGGCGCCACGGGCATCCCTGCCTCGCTCGTTACCGGCGCATATGCGCAAGGCTTCCCTTATGCCAACTTTTTGCTGGGCGATGTGATCACCGCGACCCAATATGCTCCCGTGGACGCACGCATGTTCAAAGAACAGTGGGCGCTGTTTCTTCAGGATTCGTGGAAAGTGACGCGCAAACTAACGGTCGATTACGGCTTGCGGTGGGATTACGGGACCGCCGCGCAGGAAGAATATGGCCGCTCCGCGAACCTCGGCACAACGGTTCCCGATCCGGCTGCTGGGGGGCGCCTCGGCGCGCCGATTTTTGAGGCCACCTGCAACTGCGCATTCGTCTCGAATTATCCGTACGCCTTGGGTCCCCGCTTGGGCGTCGCATACCAAGTCACTCCCAAAACCGTCATCCGCGGCGGTTGGGGAATTGTTTATGGGTTCCCGGCGGACATCAGTCTACAAAACACTGCGGATCTGGCCAGCTCGCCGGCGGGAGTCAATGCCTTTGCCAATATTCAGACTCCCGGAACGATGCCTCAGCCTAGTTGGCCGAACTTTAGTCCCGGACAGACGCCGCTGCCTGGGCAGGTTACGGGATTTACCGGGTTCGGCTTCCTGGACCCACACGCTTCGCGTCCTGGACGGCAGAACCAATGGAGCTTCGGCGTCCAGCGCGAAATCACCCATAACACTGTGATTGAAGCAAGTTATATCGCCAACCGTGGCGCGTGGTGGCCCAGCGGCGCGCCTACCGGGGTCACTGGTGGACCTTACGGGTATCTGAATCAGGTTTCGCCGGGGACGTTCGCGGCCTACGGCCTTTCGCCCTATAGCAACACGGTGGACAACCTGCTGCTCGGCGATACCTTGAGCAATGCCGCCGTGATTGGACGGATTGGAAATATCGTTCCTTACTCCGGCTACGCCGCCACCAACACGTTGATCAACGCGTTGCGCCCGTACCCCCAATTCAGCACCATCAACAACATCAACTCGCCGACCGGAGGAACCTGGTACCAGTCGCTGCAGATGAAGGGAACTAAGCGCCTCTCGCACGGATTGCAGGTGAACGGGACGTTTACCTGGTCGAAGACCCTGCAGGAGATTCGTCCGAATCTATACGTACAGTCGATAAAGTCGTTCAGCCCGTTCGACCAACCGTTCCTGTTCAACGCCAACATCCTGTACACGACCCAGAAATGGTTCGAAAACGGGGTCGCTTCCGCAGTTACGAAGGACTGGCAGTTTGGCGCGTTCCTACAATACGGAAGTGGATTCCCGCTCCTCCCTCCCGCCGCCACAAATACTAATTACATCGGCGGCAGCGAAGATTTCCGCGTGCCGGGCCAGCCGTTGTTCCTGAAAAACCTGAACTGCGGCTGTATCAGCCCATATACTGATGTCGTCCTGAACCCGGCCGCGTGGACGGTTCCGCTGAACGGCGCTTTCGGCCCGGCGACAGGAACCTATTACGGGGATTTCCGCACGGCCCGCTATCCGTCGGAGAATTTTAATGTCGGCCGCAATTTCCGCGTAGGCAAGGAAGGCAGGTACAACTTGCAAATCCGAGCGGAGTTTGTGAACATCTTCAATCGAATGGAACTCGGCGCCCCCAGTACGACGAACCCGACCGCGCCGGTCACCCGTAACGGCTTCGGCCAGCTCAGCGGAGGTTTCGGAACCATCAACGAAACCGTCGCGAACTTCCAGACCCCGACGACGGTTACATCAAATCCCGGTACCGGTGCATCGACGGGCCAGTTGTTCCAGAACCCCCGAACGGGAACCATCATCGCGCGATTTAGCTTCTGATTTCTCCAATACGCAAGCGCACAGCGAATGCGTTGTGCGCGTTAAAGACAAGCGCACAGCGAATGCGTTGTGCGCGTTAGAGAAAAGGCGGCGGGTCAATCTACTGTTCCCCCAGCCCGGCAAACTCGTGTCAAAGTCAATTGCTGTCCATCTAGATTTGCCTTGACACCTGGTTCCGTGATAAAATGCTTCGCCATAAAGCTTTTTCCTTGTTTCTGAAGGGGGTTCTATGAGAACTGTAGTCGTTCTTGCGTGCTTTTCTTCGCTCGCAGGAGTGTGCGCATTTGGCCAGGTCGGTAACGGGACCATCACCGGAAGGGTCACCGACATGGCGGGGGGCGTAGTGGCGGGGGCTAAGGTCGACGCGAAAAACGTCGAAACCGGCGTAGTTTACTCCTCTCAGTCAACGGGCGCCGGCAACTACACGATTGCCGACTTGCCGGTAGGAACTTACACCGTCACAACGTCAGTGACGGGCTTCAAGAACTATAGCCATACCAATTTGCAAATGGCGGCCGCGGCTACGCTGCGGGAGGATATCGTACTGCAGGTCGGCGGCGCGACCGAGTCCGTGACCGTCACCGCGGAGTCAACCCTGCTGAAGACGGAAAGCGGCGACGTGGCGACCAACATCACCGTCCGTGAAATCGATGAGCTTCCGCTGATGGGCATTGGCGCCACTCAATCCGGCACGTCGGGTTTTCGCAATCCCTACGACGTGGTGGACATGCTTCCGGGCGTCGTCAACTACAACGCGGCGAACGACATTGGACTCAACGTCAACGGGCTGACTACGCAATCCATGCTGGTGGACGGCCAGGAGGCGACGACTCGCGTTCTGGGCATCGGCGGCACTGGGCAGTATTACCAGATAGGCCAAATGGGCGTGGACTCGATTCAGGAAGTCTCCTATCAGACCAGCAACTACGCGCCGGAATACGGCACCGCAAGCTCCGTCGTCATTAACCAGACCATGAAATCCGGCACCAACACCTGGCATGGCAGCGGCTACGATTACTTCGTCAACGAAGATCTGAATGCCGGCGAACCGTTCAGCATCAGCGGTTGCATCCAGGGAGTGACTCCGGGCACCTCTCAGTGCGCCACCACGCTGGGGGGGAGCGGAGGAAAATATCAACCACGGCAGCGGCGCAACGATTTCGGCGGAACTCTGGGCGGACCGGTTTTCATCCCGAAGATCTATAACGGGCACAACAAAACCTTTTTCTACTTCAGCTATGAACAATACGCGGAGACGGACTTCTACACCTTCGCCGATACGGTAGCGACGCCCGCCTACATCGGCGGCGATTTCTCCGCGATCTCTCCGAATGGCACGTGCAGTCTCTGCTCCACCTACGGGATTCAGCAGTCGGGTTTGGGCGTGCCAACCTCTGAGAAAGATCCGCTGGGCGCCTTGATGTTCGCCAATGAGATCTACGATCCGGCAACGCGCGGCGTCACTTCCGCGGGACTCGGTTATGCCTCACCGTTTCCGAACAACATGGTTCCGCCAACCAGGTTTTCTCCGCTCACGGTGAAGCTGCAGAACCTGATCTCGTCGCTAGGCGTTTCGTCCCAGGGTGCCAGCCTCACGGGCAATTACTCCGCGCACATCCCCGGCGTGCGCTATTCGGCGATTCCATCGATCAAGATCGATCATACTCTGAGCGTAAAGGACAAGTTGTCTTTCTTCTATTCCGAGAACAACACGGTGGGCCAGATCTCCTCGCCTTTGGGCAACGCGGACGGCCTTCCGCCGGAGATCGGCCAGTACCGCGGCACGTTCATTCCCACCTGGACCTACCGGCTAAACTATGACCGCACGCTTTCGCCGACCCTGCTTCTCCACATCGGCGGGGGTTACATCCAGACTACGTTCAGCGATCGTGCGGCGTTCCTCAATTTCCAGCCGTCTCAGTTCGGATTGGTGGGGATGATCCAGGCTCGCCAGTTCCCGACGTTCACCGGAATGTGCCAGGGAACCTTCCCCTGCACCGGCGCGGGCGGCATGCAACCGATCGGAACCGCGGGTCAAGGTCAAAACTATGACGTCGAGGGAAAGCAGACTTACACGACCAGTCTGACGTGGATCAAAGGCGCGCACACTTTAAAATTCGGCGCGAATTTGACCATGGAAGGCGTGACCGCCGGCCCGATTTCCGGCATGACCTTTACAACCGGACTTGGCCCGACTTCGGAACCCTTCACTCCCACGGAGAGCTTCAACGGATTCAACACGGGCTTCGGTTATGCAAGCTGGCTTCTTGGCGACTATGCCTCCACCGCACAAACCGCGACAGTCGACCCGCGCGAACAAGTTGCGGATTGGTCGTTGTACGCGCAGGATTCATGGAAGCTCACTCGCAAGCTAACCGTTGATTACGGCTTACGCTGGGATCTGTACGGCGTGGAGCGTGAGGCATACGGGCGCTGGGGCCAATTCAGTGAAACCACACCGAACGCGAACGCCGGCGGTGAGCCTGGATCGACGATCTTCGCCAGCAACTGCAATTGCGGGTTCTACCAACCGGTTTATCCGTACGCCATTGCGCCGCGGTTAGGAGTTGCATATCAGATTGACCCCAAGACGGTATTCCGCGGCGGCTGGGGATTCACCTACGCGCTGACCGAGAATGCCGCCGGCGGGACGGTCGCCACTAGCGGCACCTACGCCGTGGCCGCAAACAGCCCATCGTATGTACCGGCCGCAAACTGTGGCGGCACCTCGGGAACCACCAGCGTCACTTGCCAATTCGTAAACGATCAGACGCCGGGCTGGATTGTGCCCCCCGTCTGGCCCGTGGCGCAGAACGTTTGGCCCGTCCCGGGAACAGCGGGCGTTTCCGGCCAGGTCCCGGTCATGCCCGATCCGAATCAGAACCGGCCGCCGCGCGTCAATCAATGGAGCGTCGGCTTCCAGCGCGAGATCACGCGCAGCTTCGTTATCGACGCGTCGTATGTGGCCAACCGCGCCGCGTGGCTAAGCCAGTCCTGCAGCACAGCAATCCCCCCTGCCGCGCCGGCGCCGAGCAACGGGGGCTGCAACGGTAACGGCGCTTTCACGCACGTCTCCGCGCAAACCTACGCGCAATGGGGCTTGTGGCCGTTTCCGGGAACCGGGCCGTGCCAGTCCGGCGCCGCCGGACTCGGAACGGTCTGCGAAACCTCCAGCTACGTGGACGCGCCCGGGGGCGTGAGCTGCACGTCCGGAAACGATTGCGACCGGGCTCTGCTCAGCGTGCCTCTGAGCAGCGCGGCGGTGCAGCAGCACCTGGCGGCCTACGGCATCACCAACTACCTTCCCTATAGCGGGTTCCCAACCAGCACCGCGCTCTCGGGCATTGTGGGAAGGCCATTCCCGCAATATGGGGCTGTCGGCGCCAGCGCCACGCCTACGGGCGCCTCCCGCTACGATTCTCTCCAGATCAAGGGCACCAAGCGCTTCTCCCATGGGTTCCAGGCGAGCGGATATTTCACCTGGGCGCAAGGCTTCACGCGAGGAGTGCGCCAGGATTATTTCAATCCGGCCAGCAATGAATGGTCGCTGATGCAGATCCCCCCGCGCGTTCTGAGCTTCAACTTCATCTACACGGTTCCCCGGCCCGGTTTCATCCACAACAAGCTCCTCAACAACATCGTCCGCGACTGGCAGGTTGGCGGCTTCGCGCTGTACCAAAGCGGTGCGTTTCTCGGCATTCCGGGAACCCCGAACGCGGAGTTTCTGCCCACGCAGGACATGTACGTGAAGGGCGAGCCCCTTTACACGCCGGGCGTCAATCTCAACAATCTCGGCAGCTACAATCCTTTCACTACCCAGGTGTTGAATCCGGCCGCATGGGCTCCTTGCCCGGTGAACACCAATTGCGGCGATAACGGGAACGACTATCTCAAGAACTTCCGCGGCCCGCGGGTTCCTCGCGAGAACGCCAACTTCGGCCGCAATTTCCGGGTGGGACCGGAGGGCAAATATAACTTCCAGATCCGCGCGGAATTCACCAATATCTTCAACCGGACCCTGATGCCCAATCCCAGCGTCACGAATCCGCAGAACCCCCTGACCAGAAACAACCTGGGGATCTTGACCGCCGGCTTCGGCGTGATCAACGCGTTCCAGGCGCCGAATACTGCAAACATTTTCGACGGGACTGCCGCCTCCGCCACCTTGGCCGCGCGCCAGGGAACGATAATCGCACGATTCTCTTTCTAGGATGCTGTCCCCGCAGCCCGCGCCCTCAGGTTCGCGGCGGCTCGAGCACAGGCATGTACTCAATGCGGTCGCGCCACTCTTCCGGCTCGGATGCTCCCCAGATGAGAGAACGGACGCCGCGGATGATGGCGGCATTGAGATCCTCGTCCCGCCAGAAAGCAGACGGTCACCCGCGCTTTGAACCGAGTTGCTGACGGGCGGCTTCGAGACGAGCGAAGAGTTCAGGATTCGTCTCGCTTAACGGTCGCACCTTTCGATAGAATTCACGATCGACTTCGGCAAAAAAGTCGTCGATCCGCTTTTTGTTCTCCAAGTAGGAGGCAATGGCGCCATAGACTTGCGCGAGCGTCACCCTCGGAAACGATTCGACGATCTGTTCGGGTGTTTGGCCTTCCTGAAAGTGGGCGACCACGGACGAAAGCCCCACGCGGGTGCTCCCGATGCGAAGAGCGCCGTCCTCCTGATCGATGTAAGGCGATTCCGGAAACCTCATCCACTCGCTCCCGGCATCAGTTTAGCATTGGCGCGCGGGAATTAGCAGAGTGAGTCAGAATGAAACAGAATGAATGTGCTGGCGGTACGAGCGTTGACCAATTTATCTCGGAAGTGGTTTATTTTGTGCAACTTTGCATAGCAGAGTATTCTGCATAGCAATAACCGTGAAAACCTCGGCTGAAGCCCAGGTTGCAAGCTGAAGCTTGCTCCACCGACGGGCTATTCCCTACTTCGCCTTCTTCTTTGGCCTCACGTTAAACTCGAGCTTCCATCGTCTTCCGTCGCGGGCGGCGAACCACAATTCCAACACCCCGGTCTCGGTGACCAGGCTCTCGAGCGTCACTGGGACGGTCTCGCCCGGCTTGCCTTCGAGAGCCACTTCCACCGGCGCCGTTTCTTCGAGTTCCGGCGGGATCTCGTCCAGCATCAGGCCGGCGGGATCGTCCTTGCGCTCGGTAGAAGCGAAAAAGCGGAACTGGGCGCGCTCACCGACGCTTAGCGCGAATTGCCGGTCTTCGAGCCGGTGGCCCGTCCCTTCTTCCATTCCAAAGGGAACGACGGTCAGCGCTTTGAGCGGCGGGCGCATGCCGGGAACGGCGGGCATGGCGGTCTCGATGCCGATGTAGTAGCTGCGCGGAACGCCGCCGCGCACGCGAATCCCCTTGCCTTGGCGGGCCAGCCCATAATACGCCGCCCCGCGAGCCACGGCATGCATCAGCTCATT
Source organism: Bryobacteraceae bacterium (assembly GCA_036521975.1). Lineage (GTDB taxonomy): Bacteria > Acidobacteriota > Terriglobia > Bryobacterales > Bryobacteraceae > Palsa-187. The sequence goes on along the minus strand of DATDGT010000394.1, from coordinate 32,290 downwards.
GGCCACCAACGGTGTCACAGGATGCGGCATCCAGCCGTTGAGCACGTCCAGAATTCTCCGGCGAACCAATTCCGCGCGCAAGACGCCGCCATTGAATAACACGTGGGTGGGCTGGGCCTGGTGCCGCCGTAGGAAGTAGGCGAGGTGGCGGGTGATGGCGGCGTCGGCCGCAAACGGCAGGCCGAATTCGGTGAGGGCGGCGCGACGGCCTTCAGGCTCGTCGTCGATTGAGACTTCCGGCAGGAAACCGTCCAGCAGAATCGCTTGCAGATCGGATCGTTTGAGTTTGGTTTTGATCGACCCTCCCACTACACCGGTTCCGCGGCCAAGAATGGTGATCGGCTGCTCCGATTCCTTCGATCCCTCTTCGAGCAGCCGCTCCTTAGCTGCGCGACAGTGCTGCCACAAGGCATGAAATTGCAGCGCGTCGATCTTTTTGGGCAGCCCTTGCGAGATATGATGCGCCAAGGCCGCATCGATATTGTCGCCGCCGAGCAGGATATGATCGCCCACCGCGACGCGCTCCAGCGAGATTTCGCCGGCCTGCTCTTTCACGTCGATGAGCGAAAAATCCGTAGTGCCGCCGCCGATATCGATCACCAGAATCCGGTCGCCCACCCCCACGCGATCGCGCCAATCGGAATGCCGCTCGATCCAGTTGTAGAAGGCCGCCTGCGGCTCTTCGAGCAGAACCACGTTGCGATAACCGGCTTCCCCGGCGGCCTTCAGCGTCAGCTCGCGCGCCACCTCGTCGAAGGACGCGGGAACCGTCACCAGCACTTGATGCGCGTCGAAAGGACGATCGGGATTCTTCTGGTTCCAGGCCTCGCGCAGGTGTTTGAGGTACTGTTTGGAGGCCTCCACCGGCGAAATTTTCGGGACGCCTTCAGGCGCATTAGGAGGAAGAATGGCCGCGTTGCGATCCACGCCCGAGTGGGATAACCAGGATTTCGCGGAAGAGACCAATCTCCCGGCATTTTCCAGGCCCTTGCGCTGGGCCAGAACTCCGGCAACTGGTCCGCTGTCTTCAAGAAAGAGAAACGAGGGCAGCAAAGGCTCTTCCCGTACTTCGCCCGGATGAACGAATTGCGGAATGTTGAAAATGTCCACCTCTTCGCCGCGTGTGTCGGCGAGAGCGCAGTTGGTGGTGCCTAAGTCGATGCCGATGATATCCACGGTTGATCCTTGATGCTAGCAAGCCTTCAAAGGGCGCGCGGGATGGTATGAGGAGAGAGCGCGCGGGGGCTCTTGAAGCTTCGTTCCCGCGTTACAGGGAGCAAATGGCCTTGAGGGTCTCTCCACGTGCGTGCTTCGATAAACGTCTAGTCCTTATGGCCATCCGACATCTGTTGCTGCTTGGGATCCTCGCCATTGAGCTCGGACAAGCGCAGAAAACCAGGTCCGAGTTCGACGTGGCATCGGTGAAGCCGAGCGCCCCGGACCGGTACAATAGCTTCGCGATTAGAAACGCTCCTGGAGGAAGAGTTCAATTGCTTGGCGCTCCCCTTCGAATGATCCTGATGGAAGCCTACGATATGCAGGCATTTCAGATCTCGGGTGGACCAGACTGGGTTCGGAACGACCGCTGGGACATCGAGGCGAAAGCAGACGGAACGGAGGGTCGCCTCCCTAGAGCTGACAGGGACGCGATGCTTCAGGCTTTGATCGCGGACCGCTTCCACTTGATGGCACATCAAGAATCAAGACAGATGCCGATTTACACGCTTGAAGTGAACAAAAAGGGACCCAACCTAGCCGAACACGCTGGACCTGACCAGGAATTTCGCCCCGGTCCCGGCGGTTCACTCCGCGTCAAGAAGGGTGGGACCGTTGCGTTGGCCGCATGGCTGTCGCGTCAACTGGGACGAGAGGTACTCGACAAGACGAATCTCAAAGGTGAATATGATTACTCCCTTGAGTGGACGCCAGCGCCCGGGGAGGGTGGCCCGGAATCGATTGGCCAGGCCCCGAGCACGTTATTGGGATTAGACACGCCGACGTCGCCTACTAACGGGCCGTCCATTTTTACTGCCCTGCGAGAGCAACTGGGCTTGCGTCTTGGTCGCGCGAAAAGGTCCCGTTCGGACCCTGGTGATCGACAGCGTAGAAAAGCCGAGCCCCAATTGAGCGACTATTTGCGTCCGACCGCAGCGTTTGCATTACTCTTCCGGCAGGACCTCCAGGCTGGCCTGATGCGGCGATTGTGGATCGAGCAGATTTCGGATGCGGCGATCGAACGTCGCCAACCGTCCTTTGTGGCGGATCGCCAAGTCTAACAGTAGAGCATCGCTCAATTGATTGGGACCCACCACGCGCCGGCCGATCTCCGGAAGAATCTCCGTCACCGGATAATCAAGCGGCCAGAATTCATGATCCGCCGAAGCGACGTTAGCCGAGAGGATCGCCTGCGCGTCGGCCATGGTCACGGCCCTCTTCACAACCGTGGGTTGGGTCGAGAGCCGCAAAAAAGCAAGCTGAGTGTGCGGGCAAGTAGCCCAGCCCCGGGAGCGGTTCGCGGCGAACCACGTGTCCGCGGTCTCATGATGCACATGGTCCGGCCACGCCAGCGCCATCAGAAGATTTACATCGAGTAAGGCCGCCATCAAGGGCCTTCTCGCGCTGGAAATCGAGCGGCAACCTCCACGTCCTGGCTTTCCATGCCCGCTTGCACATCCTCGGGGCCGAACGCGACTGATCCTCCCCGCATATTGAACGTGAAAAAGCCGCTCCGGGATACTCCGGGCGAGCGAGCTTGTGTGCCTCGCCGGGCTAAGTCGGAGAGAACTTTCCCAATCGAGACTTGGCGAGCGTCTGCCAAGCTCTTGGCGACCTCGAAGACATCATCATCGATAGTAAGCGTCGTACGCATCACTAGCATCATGATGCCAGAGCCGTAGTCTGATGTCAATCAGGCGGCAGACGGCTGCGAGCCCAGCAGCCCCAAGTGCGCCGCCACTCCCAAAAATCCGCATACGCAGATCGCAGCCGACATCGGGACCGCGGTCACGCTGTTTATCGCGCCCAGAACCAGCACTGCGATTCCAGCCATGCTGAATTGCACCGTGCCGAGCAGCGCCGAAGCCATCCCCGCGATGCTGCCATGATTCGCCAAAGCGATGGCTGTCGCGTTGGGGAAAACGAAACCGATGGTGGACATGTAGACGAACAAGGGACCCGCCAAACCGAGCATGCCGCCCCAGCCCGTCCACGCCGCGGCCAGCAATGCCGCGCCCGACGCCGCCTGCACCCATGCGGCGTGGCGCATCAGGCGCTCCGGCGCGTGGCCGTGCAGGACGCGGCCGTTGATTTGCGCGCCGATCACCACCGCTGCTGCGTTGAGTCCGAAAAGCCAGGCGAACCGGTCCGGGCGCATCCCATACAAGCTGATGAACACGAAGGGCGCCCCCGCGATGTAGGCGAACATGCCGGAAGAACTGAACCCGGCGGCCAGCGAGGAGCCGGTGAACAGCTTGTCGGCGAGCAGGCCGCGGTACGTCTTGAGAATATAGCCCAGCGAGAGCGGCTGGGCGGCCGGCAGCGTCTCCGGCAGGCGGTAATGCACTCCCATGAGGGTCAGTGCCCCCGCCACGGCGACGGTAAAGAAGATCGCTTTCCAGCCAAACCACACCAGCAAATAGCTTCCGAATAACGGCGCCAGCAGCGGCGACACGCCCATCACCAGAATCAAAGCCGAATACACGCGGCGCGTCTCCGCGACCGGAAACAGATCGCGCACCATGGCGCGCGACACCACCGCGCCGGAGCAGGCTCCGATGGATTGCAGCAGCCGGGCGGCTGTGAGCGCATGGACCGAAAACGCCAGCGCGCACGCCGCCGAGGCCGCGGTGTAAAGCAACATGCCGACGTACAGCGGCGGTTTGCGGCCGAAGCGGTCCGCTACCGGACCATAGAGCGATTGGCCCAAAGCGAAACCCAGGAAAAACGACGCCAGCGTGAGCTGCACCTCCCCTTCTGTGGTTTGAAAATAACGTTGGAGCGTGGGCAGCGCAGGCAGGTACATGTCGATGCTGAGCGGCGCGAAGGCCGTCAGCGCGCCGAGCAGAAGCAGCATCTCCAGACGCCGAAATCCGCTCAAGGGATGGGGAACAGCGAGGGCGCCGGCAGAACTCATACGCTGTGGCGCCGGGTCGCGGCAAGCTTGACCCGCGCGCGATCGATGGCGGCCGCCTCGGCCTCTTCCCGCGTCGTGGCGCTGGTGCGAGCGATGGCTGCGCCCGGCGAAACGTTGTCCGCCGAGCAATAAAAGGTGGGGCCGATCCGGTAGCTGGTAAGGTTCACCGCCCAGCCCTCGAGTTCAATTTGGCGCTGTCGATAGTCTTCGGCTTTCATAAAGACGCCTGGGCAGGCTTCAGCCTCGCTCCCCCAAGCGGGACTGAAGTCCCGCGCGGACTAAAGTCCGCCCTCCAAAGGAGACCACACTAGGCCTTCGCCGAGTGTGCGGCGCCGCGCTCCACCGGTGCCCCGACAAGGTTGCCCCATTCCGTCCAGGACCCGTCGTAATTCTTCACGTGGTCGTAACCCAGCAGGTATTTCAACACGAACCAGGTGTGGCTGGAGCGCTCGCCGATGCGGCAATACGCGATGGTGGGTTTCGATCCGTCCACTCCCTCGCCCCCGTAGAGCGCGCTCAATTCCTCGGCCGATTTGAATGTGCCATCTTCGTTGCAAGCCTTGCCCCAAGGAATGCTGCGCGCGCCGGGAATGTGGCCGCCGCGCTGGCAGGTTTCCGGCAGGCCGGGAGGCGCGAGGATTTCGCCGGTGAATTCCGCGGGGCTGCGCACGTCCACCAGCGCCGAGGTCTTCCCTTGCACCGCCGCTTGCACCTGATCGAGAAATCCGCGCAAAGAATTGTCCGGTCCCGACGCCTGATACGCGGCGCTCGCAACCGAGGAAGCCTCGGCCGAGAGTTCGCGCCCTTCGGCGAGCCATTTCTTGCGGCCTCCGTCCATGATGCGGACGTCTTCATGGCCGTACATCTTCATTTGCCACAACGCCCAAGCCGCGAACCAGTTATTGTTGTCGCCATACAGGATCACGGTGGTGTTGTTGGAAATCCCCGCTTCGCTCATCAGCTTCTCGAATTGCGCTTTGGACAAAATGTCGCGGCGAATCGGATCGGCGAGTTGCGTGGTCCAGTTCCATCCGATCGCGCCGGGAATGTGCCCCTTGCCGTATTCGGTGGTGTCGACGTCAACCTCCGCGATGCGAACGTTGGCGTCACCCGCGTGCGTGGCTACCCAGTCGGTAGTCACCAGCGCTTCGGGGTGTGCATAAGCTGTCATCAGTTTCTCCATCCTCCAGAATTCTAGTTTAACCTCGGTGCTCCATGATAGTGTGGAACAACGTCCGAGCCTCGCTCCAAGCCGCTCCTCATCTATGACGGAGGCTGCGCTTTCTGCCGGATTTGGATCGGCTACTGGAAATCGCTGACCGGCGACGAAGCCGATTACGAACCTGCCCAGGAACCTGTGGAATCCGTGCGGCTGGTCCGCCCCGACGGCTCGGCCACGGCGGGCGCGCGGGCGGTGTTCGAGCTACTGGGCCGCAAGGGGATTTACGAATCCTCGCGCGTTGTGGCATGGGTTTCCGAAGCGGCCTACAGGTTCATCGCGCGTCACCGGAACCTTTTTTATTGGATCACCCGCCTCACCTTCGGCTCGCGCATCGAGCCGTCGCGATTCGCCCGGACCCAATGGATCTTTCTCCGTTTGCTCGCCGCGATCTACATGATTGCCTTCGCCTCGCTCGCCGCGCAGATGCTGGGGCTTATCGGCTCACGCGGAATTACGCCGGCCCAAGATTATCTCCGGCAGGTCGCGGCCAGTGTAGGGCCGGTCCGGTATGTGGCTCTACCGACCGTGTTCTGGTGGGATTCGAGCGACCGGATCCTGGAAGTCGCGGCCTATTTCGGGATGCTCTTCAGCATTTTGGCTTTCTTCGGACGCCGCCAGCGCGTGGCGCTGATTGTCTGCTGGATTCTCTATTTATCGTTCATGTCCGTGACGCCGGTGTTTCTCGGCTTTCAGTGGGACGAGCTGCTGTTGGAATCGGGATTCCTGGCGATCTTTTTTGCACGCTCCGCCTGGGGTTTGCGAGTGGTGGCATGGCTCTATCGCTGTCTGGTTTTCCGGCTGTATTTTTTGTCGGGATACGTAAAGCTCGGAAGCCACGATCCCACATGGGCGAATCTTACCGCGCTCCAATATCACTTCCACACGCAACCTCTGCCCACCGTCATCGCGTGGTATGCGGACAAGCTGTCGCGCTCGATCTTGCGGGCCGGCACATTCGGCGCCTTAGCGATCGAGCTGGGTGCGCCGTTTTTGATCTTCGCGCCGCGACGGCTGCGCCAAGCCGGAGCATGGGCGATGCTGGCGCTTCAGATTCTGATTTTTGTCACCGGCAATTACGCTTATTTCAATTTGTTGACCATGGCACTGGTCGTCTTTCTGTTCGACGACCAGGCGTTGAGTTTTGTAAGCTTCCGGCGTTGGGCGGGGAGCCAGCCGATTGCCCGCCCATCCCGGGCGGGAAAGCTCGTATACGCCGTGCTGACCGTTCTGCTGCTCACGCTCGGCATTTCCCGCATTTTCGAGACCGTGGAAGGTGGTCTTCCCGAGCCTCTCCTCACGCTGGCAGGGGTTGCGGCACCGTTTCAAATCGCCAATGGTTATGGCCTCTTTGCGAAAATGACCCAAACGCGCCCGGAGATTGTGGTGGAAGGCTCCGACGACGGCGAGCATTGGCAGCCCTATGAGTTCCGCTACAAGCCCGGGCCGCTCGACCGTGCGCCGCGGTGGGTGCAGCCGTATCAACCTCGGCTGGATTGGCAGATGTGGTTCGCCGCTCTAGGAAGTTATCGCGACAATCCATGGTTTGTGGGGTTCGTGCTGAGGCTGCTACAGGGATCGCCAGAAGTTCTCGGGCTTCTGGAAAGCAATCCCTTCCCGCTTCGTCCACCTCGCCTAATCCATGCTGAGGTGTACGAGTACTCGTTCTCGGATTGGGAAACCCGCCGGCGCACGGGCGCCTGGTGGCAGCGGCGGTTTCTGGGCGAGTATTTGCCGGCCGTCGGTCTTCGTGAGCAGGCCGGGGGAACTCCGTAAGTGATGGTAAGCAAGGCGGTTGGATCGCGGAAAAAGCCGAACGGCGGTGTAACCTTACCCCTTGCGGGCCAAGTCTTAACAGGTGCATAATTTTAGGGCTGGTATTTAGTATGTCTTGTCGTATCAATCGTTCAGTCGCTTTTTTGGGATGCCTGGCCTTGGTCGGCGCGACCCTATGGGCACAGCAGGCGGCGCAAACTACCGCCAGCGGGACCGTCACCTCGGTCGACGCCTCCAACTCTTCCTTAGTGCTGAAGACGGATGCCGGCCAGGAACTGAAAGTAGCGCTCCAGCCGCGCACGAGTTTTCGCCGCGTGGCGCCAGGCGCGACCGACTTGACCAAAGCCGAACCCATCGAGCTGGGCGAGATCAAGGCGGGCGACCGGGTTCTGACGCGGGGCAGACTTGATAACCAAGCCCTGACTGCCACGCTGATTGTAGTCATGGAGAAAGGCGACATCGATAAGAAGAACCAGGCCGACCAAGCGGATTGGAAGGCGCGGGGAGTCGCCGGTGTGGTAACTGCGATGAGCACGGAGTCCGTGACGATTCGTATTGACACGATCGCCGGACCCAAATCGATGACGCTTACGCCCGCTGCCGACGCCATCATTCGCCGTTACGCGCCGGATTCGGTGAACTTTCAAGACGCCAAGGCTTCGACGCTGGCCGAGCTTAAACCTGGCGATCAAGTGCGCGCACGCGGCGACAAGAGCGCTGACAACTCCAAAATGTCCGCCGTGGAAATCGTTTCGGGAAGATTCAAGACCATCGCCGGTGTGATATTGTCGATCGATGCCGCGGCCAAACAGATGCAGGTTCGTGACCTGGAGACGAAGAAGCCCGTAACGGTGAAGTTGGTATCCGATTCGACCGTGAAGAGGATCGAGCCGCGGCTGGCGCAGAGGATTGCTGTTCAGGTGCATGGCGATAGCGATGACCCTGCTGGCCGGGGGCGCGGGCGAGGGGACGGGGGGGGCGGAGCGCAAGCGTTTGGCGGCGGACGCGGCGACGCCGGTGGGCGTGGCGATTTCGGCGGACGCGGCGGAGCCGGACTGCGCGCAGGACCCAATGCCGATATCGATGCCATGCTGGATCAAAGTCCCAACATCACAATCGCCGATATGAAAACCGGCGACGCTATTGTCGTTTTAAGCACCGAGGGAGCGACGGCGGATAAGCTTACAGCCATTAAGCTGCTAGCGGGCGTCGAGCCCATTCTGACCAAGCCCGGCACCAAGGAGCTGTCGCTGGGCGGCTGGAATCTGGGAGGCTTTGGTGGTGGTGGCGGCGGCGACTAATACTTGTCAGTTCTCAGTTATCGGTTGTCAGACTGATAACTGATGACTGACGGCTGATAACTGATAACATAACTGATAACTTAAAACCTCAAATGAACCTAAGCAAAACAACCCTGGTGGCCGTGCTCCTAAGTGCCTTCCCGGCTTCGGCGCTGCTGGCCCAATCGACCGGCAGCCTTCGCGGCCAAGTGACCGATCCTTCCGGCGCCGGAATTCCGGGCGCGACGATCACGCTCAGCGGTCCCGCCAACCTGGTCAAAGTCGTTAGCAGCGATTCGGCCGGCAACTATATCATCCCCGGCCTGCCCGGAGGAGCGGTTACCGTTCGAGCCGCGGCGCCGGGATTCAATCTGTTTGAGAAAACCAATCTCGAGTTGAACGTCGGCCGTGGCGCGACGCTGGATATCCCGCTGACTGTTGCGGTCGAAAAGCAGGAAGTCACGGTTGCCGACACTCAAGGCATTTCGATCGATCCGGAAAAGAACGCGGGCGCGATCGTGTTGAAGGGCGAGGATCTCGATTTCCTTTCCGACGATCCCTGCGACCTGGAGGCCGATCTATTGGCCTTGGCCGGTCCCGCCGTGGGGCCCAATGGCGGGCAGATTTATATCGACGGCTTCAGCAACGGCCAGCTTCCTCCCAAAGAAAATATCCGCGAGATTCGCATCAACTCGAATCCGTTTTCGGCGGAGTACGATCAGCCCGGATTCGGACGTATCGAAATCTTCACCAAACCGGGCACCGATAAATTCCGCGGCAATGTTCTGCTGAACGACATGGATTCGATTTTCAATTCTCGAAATCCGTTCGCGAATACGGCCAAGCCGTCTTATTCCCAAAAACAAACACAGTCGAACCTGACCGGACCGCTCGGCCACAAGGCTTCCTTCAATTTAGAGTTCAATTATCGCGTGCAGGATTTCGTTTCGCCCATTCAGGCCAAGGATCCGACGCAATATCCCAACTCGCTTCAAGGAATTCTTGCGCCGGTGGTGGCGCCCAACGGTAGCGTTTCCCCGGCCTTCGCGGGGGACTCGATTTACTCCGATTATCCGAACGGCAATACGCGATGGGAGATCAGCCCGCGCATCGATTATCAGTTGACCAAGAACATTACGCTTTCCGGCCGCTATGCTTTCACGCACACGAATAATCCGAACAACGGAATCGGCGGCGTGAACCTTCCGCAGCCCTACGCGGACCAGGAAACGCTCGCCATCGGAAACCAGAGCACCGCTCAAATTACCGAGACGCAGGTGATCGGCGCGCGCGCGGTGAACGAATCGCGGTTTCAGTACCGTCACACGGAAAGCAACAACGACTGGGTGAATAGGGAGCCGTCGCTTTATTCCGAACCTCCTCCGGAGATCAACGCTTCCGGCGTGTTCTCCATCGGCGGTCCGGGCTTCGGCGCAGTGCCCGGCGTGAGCGGCACTCCTTCCACCTATACGCATCAAACCAATTACGAATATCAGAACCTCACATCGCTCACGCGCAACAAGCATTTCATCAAATTCGGCGTGCGCATCCGTGGCGCGGAAGAAACGACGTTCTCGCCCAACAATTTCAACGGGACTTACACCTTCGGCGGCGTGAGCTGCACGAACGTCAGCGCTACCGCCCGGGCGAACAACGCGATGTGCCAGGCGAGCTCGACAGCTTTGATCAGCGGCCTCCAATCCTATGCGGCCACGCAGTTCCTTCTGGGGGAGGGTTTGTCGATGCAGACCATCAACCAGCAGTACGGGGTGGGTCCAACCTATTACACTGTCTCCGGCGGGCAACCGTTGCTGAACGTCAGCCAGATCGACGCGGCGCCTTATATTCAAGACGACTGGCGCGTCGTTCCCAGCATGACCCTCAGCTTGGGCCTACGCTACGAGGTTCAGAACAACATTAACAACAAGGGCGCGTGGGCGCCGCGCGTGGCCCTGGCTTGGGGATTAGGCGGCGGGCAGGGGCGGGGCCGCAATCCCAAGACCGTGCTCCGCCTGGGTTACGGGATTTTCTACGACCGTGTGAATCTGGGGCTGACGCTCGCGGCGTTGCGGCAAAATGGCGTCATTCAGCAGAACTTTCAGCTCTTCAACCCGGACGCATATTACCCCCTCGCTCCGCCGGCCAGCGCTCTTACCGCCGAGAATAATCAAGTCATACAGAAGCTTGACTCGAATATTCAAGCGCCGCAAATACTTCAGAGCGCCATCGGCGTCGACCGGCAATTGCCGAAGAACATTACGCTTTCGTTCAACTTGACGGACTCGCGCGGAAACCACGCCATGCGCGACGTGAACATCAACACTCCCGTGCCGGGGACCTACAGTCCGGTGAACCCCTTGGCGGCGGTTTATCCGCTGGCGTTGGTCGTAAATCCAGTGACCGGTCAGCCCTATGGTAGCGGCATCGTGAATTTGTACGAATCCAGCGGGCTATGGAAACAGATACAGTTCAGCATCACGCCGCGCGTGCAGATCAACAATAAGCTGAATCTGTTCGGCTACTACGTGGTGGGCGCGGCGCACGGCAACGCCGATGGCGGCAATGGCGGCGGGACATTCCCGGCCAATCCGTACAATTTCAACGAGGATTGGGGCCGGACGTCCTTTGATCGCCGCCAGCAATTCCAAGTGGGCGGCACCATCACGGCGCCGCTGCGGATCACGCTGTCTCCGAACCTCAACTACACCACGGCGCCTCCCTTGAATGTCACCATCGGCGACGACATCTACGGCGATGGTCAATTGAATGCTCGCCCGGCGTTCGCCACCCCAAATAATGCGGGCTGCAACCCGGGGGACCTCGTCACTTTCCTGGGGCACCAGTTCAACAATAACCCCATTGGAGACCCCGCCTGCGGCTCGGCGATCATTCCGCGAAATTATCTGTCGGCCTATGGAAACCTCCGGTTCAACCTTCGAATCGGACGCTCGTGGGGTTTCGGAGAACGCGTCAGCGGAAATAACCAGAACCAGCGAGGGAACGGGAATTTCAACGGCGACCAGGGCGGCAATAACAACGGTGGCGGTGGCGGTGGTGGTGGACGCAACGGTGGCGGTGGCGGTGGCGGTGGTCGTGGCGGCGGTGGCTTTGCCGGCGGTGGTGGACGTGGAGGTGGCGGTGGCGGTCGCGGAGGTGGCGGCAACCAAAGTTCCGGCCAGCGTTACACGCTGAACGCCAACGTCGAGTTCCAAAACTTGCTCAACACGGTGAACAAACCCGCTCCGGTCGCGAATCTGAGTTCGCCCTTCCTCGGCGAGATCCTCGCGGGCGGAGGCCAGAACGCGCTGTGGAACCGGCGCGTCCAGCTTGTGTTGCGGTTCTCGTTCTGATCCGCTTAGTAGAGCAGGCTTTAGCCTGCAACCTGGGCTTCAGCCCAGGTCCGGGACGGGGCCTGAAGCCTCGGGCCCAGAGGGCGCCCCCAGGCTAAAGCCAGCTCCACCGCTGTATCCTATTCTTTGAATGTTCCGCGGCCACCACCGCCAAATCCGCTTGCTGTTCGGCGCGTCGGATGCCGCGCTGCTGGCGCTGGCTTTCGCCTTGGCCTACTGGACGCGCAGCAGGCTCGAGCTAACCCACAACTTCTACATCCTGCCCCCAGTGGTCGCATCGCTTTTGGGCTGGGTCATGGTGATATGGGTCGGGCTGGGATATTGGTGGGAAATCTACGACCGCATTGACTCGGCGCATCCGCGCGTCATTCTGCGCGACGCGTTCCACCAGTGCCTGGTGGGCTCCTTACTGACGATCATTTTCGAATACGCCTGGCGTCTGGACCTAAGCCGCCCTTTTGTGGGCCTGTTCGCCGGATACACCTGGGTGCTGTTATGCCTGTTCCGGCTAAACGCGGGGAGACTGCTCGCATACGCGCGGCGCGGGCGAGCGCATTATGTGATGGTGGTGGGATTGGGCGAGCCGGCGCGGCGGTTGGCTCGCGAACTGGAAAACGCGGCTTCGCATGGAATCCGGCTAACCGGATTTTTCTCGGATTCCGCCGGACCGGTGGAGACGGCGGAGGTCGAGTTCGACCCCTACGCCCGCTACCCGGTGTACGCGCTCGATCGATTACCGGAGCTGCTGCGCCGTCATGTGATCGACGAAATCATTTTCGCGGTGGACACCCGGCGATTGCCCGCGCTGGAAGAAGCGATGCTCGCGTGCGACGAGGAGGGCGTGCGCACGCGCGTAGCGGTCGATTTCTTCCCCCACGTCCACAGCGAGATTTATCTGGACCGCCTGGGCGCCTCTCCGCTTCTTACGTTTTCGGCGACGCCCCACGACGAAATCCGGCTGCTGGTGAAGCGCGCGAGCGACCTGCTGCTGAGCGCAGCGGCGCTGCTGATCCTGTTTCCTTTCATGCTGCTGATCGCGGCGCTGATCCGCCTGACCTCTCCCGGCCCGGCGATTTTTCGCCAGGAGCGCTGCGGACTGAACGGCCGCCGCTTCACGTTTTACAAATTCCGCTCGATGTGCGAAAACGCCGAGACGATGCGGGCTTCGCTCGAGCACATGAGCCGGCGCCGACTCGCGCTGAAGATTCCCAACGATCCGCGAACCACGCCGGTGGGGCGCTGGCTCCGCAAATTCTCGATCGACGAATGGCCGCAGCTTTTCAATGTGCTTAAAGGCGATATGTCGCTGGTGGGGCCCAGACCCGCGATCCCGGAAGAGGTGGACCAGTACGAGCGCTGGCAGCGGCGCCGGCTGCGCATGCGTCCCGGCCTGACTTGCCTGTGGGCCGTTTCGGGCCGCGACGCTGTGGATTTCGAAACCTGGATGAGGATGGATATGCAATATATCGATAATTGGTCGCTGGCGCTAGACTGGAAAATCTTGATCCGCACTATTCCGCAAGTGCTGAGCGGCCGAGGAGCTCACTGATGCACCTGGTACCGACACAAGAGGAAGTCGTCGCGCTGCTGCGGCGCACCGGAGGCTTGCGCGACGGCCATTTCCAATATCCCACCGGCACTCATTCCAACGAATACGTGCAGGTGCCGCTGACCATGCGCTATTACGAAGCGGCGAAGATCTTGAGCGTCGGATTAAGCCGGCAATTGCGCGCGCACACCGATCTCCGCGCTGTGATTCCAGAGCTTTCGGTGGTCGCGCCGGCCACCGGCGGACTGCCCGTCGCCTACGGCGTCTGCGAGGCCCTGCGCGCCAAGCAGGTCTACTGGGCGGAACACGATGGCTCTGCGGACACCCTCCGCTTCCGCCAGTTTCTGGAAGTGCAGCCAGGCGAAAAAGTGCTGCTGGTGGACGACCTCTTCCGCACCGGCACCAAGCTCGCCGAATTGAAGCGGCTGGTGGAGGCCCAGGGCGGCGAAGTGGTGGCGATGGCGGTGGTGGTGTTTCAGCCTTATCCCGGCGCACGGAGCTTCGATCCGCTGCCGTTCTATTATTTGGCGAAATTGGACGCGATGTATTCGGAAAGCACGGCTACTTGCGATCTCTGCAAACGCGGCGTTCCTATCGAAAAAGTGCAAGAGTGATTCGCCGGCGCGAGTTTCTGTGGACGCCGGCCGCCTTTTTCTTCCAGAACGCCCTGGCCGCGCAAGCGCTGCCTCCCGCGGATCTGCGCGCCCGGTGCGTAGTGTTTCCTCGAGCCTATACTTGCTGCCCCCAACCCGCGATGGCGGGGCGCGCACTGGAGAAGGGGATCTTTCCGCACGCGCTCACGCCGCAAGGTACGAAAGATGACACGAGCCTGATTTCTCTGAGCGGCCTCCCCGGCATTACGGTTTTCACTTCCGCGACGGGCGATGGAACGGATTCGCCGTTTGAAAAATCGGTGCGGGTTCCGCTGGCGATTTACGCTCCGGGATTGCTCGCGCCGCGAACGGCGGATGAGATTCTGATCTCCACCGTCGATCTTGCGCCCACGCTGCTGGGCCTGCGCGGCCGGCCGATTCCCGAACGAGTGCAGGGCCGCGATCTCTCCGGCCTTCTGCTGGGCAGGAATCGCCTGCTTCCCGATGCGGTGTACATCGAAGGCGGCGAGGGAACCGGCGAGGAATGGCGAGCCGTGATCCGCGGCTACGACAAGCTGGTGATGGACTTGCACGGCGAGGTGACGCATCTTTACAATTTGGCCGATGACCCGATGGAAGCCATCGATCTGGCCGAGGAACCATCGGCCCAGCTCACGCGGGACGCCCTGGTCGCGCTGATCCGAGTGTGGCAGCGAAGCGTGAACGACGGCATCGACCCCTACGGTCTCCGGCGGCGATAATCCCACTTTGGGGGCCATAATAAAGCGAGGTGAACGATGGCGGTTGCGGATATTTCGACAGGAGTCCGGACGGTGGGCCACTGGATCGGCGGAGAGCACAGTGGGGGAACGAGCGGGCGATGGGGGGTGGTGTGGAATCCGGCGACGGGAGACGAGCAGGCACGGGTGGAATTGGCGGCCGGGCCCGATGTCGATAGGGCGGTAGAGGCGGCCAGGCGCGCGTTTCCCGAATGGCGTGCGACCGGGCTGGGACGGCGCGCCGAGATTCTTTTCAACCTGCGCGAGCTGGTGGCCTCCCACCGGCGCGAGCTTGCCGAAGCGATCACCCGCGAACATGGCAAGACGCTCGCCGATGCCCTCGGCGAAGTGGCGAGGGGACTGGAGAATATCGAATTTGCCTGCGGGATTCCGAATCTTTTGAAAGGCGGATTTTCCGAGCAAGCAAGCCGTGGCGTGGACGTGTACCAGATCCGGCAGCCGCTGGGAGTGGTGGCGGGCATCACACCGTTCAACTTTCCGGTGATGGTTCCCTTGTGGATGACGGCGAACGCCATCGCCTGCGGCAATACCTTCATTCTCAAACCGTCGGAGAAGGATCCCTCAGCTAGCTTGCTGCTCGCCGATCTGCTCCAGCGCGCGGGCTTGCCCGAAGGCGTCTTCAACGTGATCCAGGGGGATCGCCCGGCGGTGGAACGTCTGCTGGAGCACCCGGAGGTGAAGGCGGTGAGCTTTGTCGGCTCCACTCCCGTGGCCAAGTACATCTACGAGACGGCGGCGCGTCATGGCAAACGCGTGCAGGCATTGGGCGGAGCGAAGAACCACATGCTCGTGCTGCCGGATGCGGATCTCGAAATGGCTGCGGATGCGGCGGTTTCCGCGGCCTGCGGATCGGCGGGAGAGCGGTGCATGGCGATCGCGGCGGTGGTCGCGGTGGGGACCGCGGCGGATCCGCTGGTGGAGGGGATCGCGGATAGAATGGCGCGGCTCAAGATCGGTCCGGGGATGGAAGAGGGAAACGAAATGGGTCCGCTGATCACGCGCGAGCATCGCGACCGCGTAGCAGCCTACGTCGCCGCCGCGGAGGGCGAAGGGGCCCGCGTAGTGGTGAATGGCGCCCGGCATCAGGCGGCGAAGCGCGAGGGATTTTTTCTGGGCGCATCGTTGCTCGACCATGTGAGACCCGGGATGCGCTGCTATGACGATGAGATTTTCGGGCCGGTGCTGAGCGTGGTGCGCACGGATACCTACGCCGAAGCGGTGAGGGTGATAAATGAGAATCCCTTCGGGAACGGGGCGGCGATCTTCACGCGTGACGGAGGCGCGGCGCGGCAGTTTCAGTTCGACGTCGAGGCGGGGATGGTGGGAATCAACATCCCGATTCCTGTGCCCGTTTCCTATTACAGCTTCGGAGGATGGAAAGCGTCCCTGTTTGGGGATTTGCACGTGTATGGGCCGGAGGGGGTCCAGTTTTATACACGGGCCAAAATCGTGACCAGCCGGTGGCCCGATCCGGGAACGAGTCGAGTAGATTTGGGTTTCCCGCAGGTGAGGTGATGGAGTAGTGCAGTACTCAGAAAATGGCTGGGCATTCGAAACAGAGCCGCGACCGTCAGGGAGCGTCCCGGTCGGTCCGCGGGACCGTTAAGTTCGTTCGGGACAGTACGTTAGCCAAAGAGCCGAATGGCACCCCATGGGCTAAGCCAATCGCCACTATCGCCAAATGGGAGTAACCCGAAGGCGTCCGAATGAGCCATAATAAATAGCTAGCCGCTTTGCGATATGCGTGTGGCGGATAGGCGTGTGTAATGGCGACAACGACAACAACTCCAACGACTCCTGAACTGCCCGAGCTGCCGGGGCCTCAACATGAGCTCCCACCGCGCCGTGGCAAGCCCAAAAAACGCGGACTGGTGTGGGTTCTCTTCCTGCTGGTGATCGTGGGGATTGCCGGATATGCGGTGTGGCGTGCCGGCCACCCCTTGCCGCAACAGAGAAACCAGGGGGGAGGAGGCTTCGGCGGCTTCGGTGGCGGCGGCAAGCGCGGCGGTATTGGCCCGGTGCCGGTAGTAGTCCAGAAGACCACGCGTTCGGTCATTCCCGTCTACATTCCCGGTCTGGGCAACGTGACCGCCTTCTATACCGTCACCGTCAAATCGCGGGTCGACGGCCAGTTGATGAAAGTGGATTTTAACGAAGGCGATTTGGTGCAGAAAGACCAGACCATCCTGGAGATCGATCCGCGCCCTTATCAGGCGACGCTTGACTTGGCTCAGGCCACGCAGGCCCACGATATGGCTCTGCTGGACAACGCGAAACTGGATCTTAGCCGTTATCAAAAATTGGTCGAGACGGACGCCATTCCGAAACAGCAGTTGGATACACAGGTCGCGCTGGTGGCCCAATATGAAGCGACTATCAAGCAGGATCAAGCCACCATCGACAGCGCCAAGCTGAATTTGACTTATTCCAAAATTCCGGCTCCCATCACCGGCGTCGTGGGGCTGCGCCTGGTGGATCCCGGAAACATCGTCCATGCCGCGGATGCGAACGGCATGATCGTCATCACCCAGCTTCAGCCTATATCCGTCTACTTCACCATCCCCGAGGATAACGTTCCGCAGGTGACGCAAAAGCTGCGCGCCGGTGCGCATCTTACCGCCGAAGCCTGGAACCGCGATAATTCCAAGAAACTGGCCACCGGCGAGCTGTTAACGCTGGATAACCAGATTGATCCCACCACCGGCACATCGAAACTCAAAGCGGTCTTCGACAACAAGGACAATGCGCTTTTCCCGCAGCAATTCGTCAATATCCGATTGCTGGTGGACACGTTGCCCAACCAACTGACGGTCCCGAACGTAGCGGTCCAGGACGGGCAGCAGGGTCAGTTCGTTTATACAGTAGATAACGACTCCATGGTGCATCTGAAGACGGTTCAAGTGGGCGTCACCACCGAAACGGTGTCCCAGATCCTGAGCGGCTTAAATGATGGCGACCGCGTAGTGGTGGATGGCACCGACCGGCTGGAGGAAGGCGCTCAGGTCAGAGTCCGCAAACCCGGCGAGCTGGAAAACCCTCCGGATTTCGATCCCTCCGCGTTCAAAGGAAAGGGCGGCGGCAAAGGTAAGAAAGGCTTCAAGAAGGGTGACGGTAACTTCAAAAAGGGCCAGGGAGGAGGCCAGGGGCAGTGAGTCCGTCCCGTACATTCATCCTTAAACCCGTCGCCACTTCGCTGATGATGGCTGGCGTGGTCCTGGTCGGCGTTGTCGCTTTCCGCCAACTGCCGGTTTCGGCATTACCTCAGGTCGATTACCCGACCATCCAGGTCCAGACGTTTTATCCCGGCGCAAGTCCCGATGTGGTCACGTCGTCCATCACCGCGCCGCTCGAAAAACAGTTCGGGCAGGTACCGGGGTTGACGCAAATGACGTCGATCAGCTCCTTCGGCAGCTCGCTGATCACCCTCCAGTTCTCCCTCGATCTCGCCATCGACATAGCCGAGCAGGAAGTGCAGGCCTCGATCAACGCCGCCTCGAATTTTCTTCCGACTAATCTTCCGGTCCCTCCCACCTACAGCAAAGTGAATCCCGCCGATGCGCCGATTTTGACGCTGGCCATCACATCTTCCACGACTCCATTGCCGAAAGTCGAGGAATTGGCGGAAACGCGCATGGCGCAGAGGATTTCGCAGCTCAAAGGCGTGGGATTGGTGAGCATCAGTGGAGGGCAGCGCCCGGCGGTCCGGGTTCAGGCCAATCCCACGGCTCTGGCGTCCTACGGTTTGAGCCTGGAGGCATTGCGGACCGCTCTTGGCAGCGCGAATGTGAATCAGGCCAAGGGCAATTTCGACGGGCCGGATCAAGCCTGGACCATTAACGATAACGACCAGCTTTCAGCGGGCGCGCAATATGGGCCGATCATCGTCGCCTATCGCAACGGCGCGCCCGTGCGGATCAAAGATGTCGCCAGGGTGATCGACGGCGCGGAAAACACCAAACTGGCCGCCTGGGTGAATGAGGATCGCGCCATCGTTCTCAACATTCAGCGCCAGCCTGGCACCAATATCATTACGGTGGTTAACACCGTGGAAGCGCTGCTGCCTCTCATCGAAGCGTCGTTGCCGCGGGGCGTGAATGTGCAGGTGATCGCTGACCGCACCACCACTATCCGGGCCTCGGTAGCGGATGTCGAATTCGAACTGCTGCTCACCGTCGCGCTGGTGGTGATGGTGATCTTCTTGTTCTTGCGCAGCGCTTCGGCCACCATCATCCCCGGCATCGCCGTGCCGCTTTCGCTGGTGGGCACATTCGGAGTGATGTATCTGGTCGGGTACAGTCTCGACAACCTCTCGCTGATGGCGCTCACCATTTCCACCGGCTTCGTGGTGGACGACGCCATCGTGATGCTCGAAAATATTTCGCGCTACGTCGAAATGGGCGAAACGCCCATGCAAGCCGCCTTGATCGGAAGCGAGGAAATCGGATTCACAATCGTATCGTTGACCGTGTCGCTGATCGCGGTGCTGATTCCGCTGCTGTTCATGGCGGACATCGTGGGGCGGCTGTTCCGGGAATTCGCGGTGACGCTCGCGGTGACTATCATCTTCTCGGCGTTCGTTTCGCTGACTCTGACGCCCATGATGGCGGCGCGCATTCTGAAGCATCGTCCGGCGTCGCAGCAAGGCAAACTCTATCGTTGGTCGGAGTGGTGCTTTGAAAAAAGCATCGAAATCTACGGAAAGATGGTTCGCGTGGTGCTGCGGCATCAGCCCATGACGGCGCTGGTGGCCGTAGGAACGCTGGTTCTTACCATTTACCTGTACATTAACGTCCCCAAGGGCTTTTTCCCGGTGCAGGACACCGGCTCGATTTTGGGGATTTCGCAAGCTCCCGAAACGATTTCGTTTACCGCCATGGGCCAAAGGCAACAGGATTTGGCCAAGGTGATCCGCGAGGATCCGGCCGTGGAGAACCTGACTTCTTTCATCGGCGCCGATGGCGTGAACACCACCATGAACAGCGGGCGCATCCAAATCACGCTGAAACCTCTGGAGCAGCGCGCGGGAGTGTCTAGTCTGGACGTAATCCGGCGGCTGCAGCCTAAAGTGGCCCAAGTTCCCGGCATCGATCTATATCTGCAGCCGGTCCAGGACCTGACGGTGGAAGACCGCATCTCCCGAACGCAATACCAGTACACGCTCGATGCGCCCGACAAGGCCTTGCTGGACGAATGGGCGCCGAAGCTGGTGGAGCGGATGAAACAGATCCCCGAGCTCCGCGATGTGGCCAGCGATCAGCAGAACAATGGCCCGGGATTGTTGGTGGATATCGATCGCGACACCGCCGGAAGACTGGGCATCACTCCGCAGAACATCGATGATGCGCTGTACGACGCCTACGGCCAGCGGCAGGTCTCGACGATTTATACGCAGACCAACCAGTTCCACGTGATTCTGGAAGTGGAACCGCGCTTCCAGCAGGACCCCACGGCTTTGCAAGACATGTACGTGCCGATCGGGTCGGCCTCGCAAAACCTGGCGAGCACCATCGCCCTCGCGGGCACCAACAGCGCTCTCACCGGCGCCGCCGCGCTGGCTCCATCCCCTCTCCGGTCGTTTGTGAAAGCGACGCGGGTCCCGCAGCCCATCACCATCAACCATCAAGCCCAATTCCCGGTGGTCACTCTATCCTTCAATCTCGCTCCTGGATCGTCTCTAGGAACGGCGGTGGAACATATCAAGGAAGCCACGAAGGAAGTGGGCATGCCGGCGAGCATCGAAACCACCTTCCAGGGAACGGCCCACGCTTTCGAATCGTCGCTAGGCAACGAATCGATTCTGATTCTGGCGGCCATTGTCACCGTCTACATCGTGCTGGGGATGCTGTATGAGAGCTTCATCCATCCCATTACCATTCTTTCCACCCTGCCTTCGGCCGGGGTGGGAGCGATTCTGGCGCTGATCCTATTTAAGAAGGACCTGGACGTCATCGCGCTGATCGGCATCATCCTGCTGATCGGCATCGTCAAAAAGAACGCCATCATGATGATCGACTTCGCGCTCGATGCCGAGCGCAACGAGGGAAAAGCGCCCCAGGAGGCCATCTATCAGGCGTGCCTGCTGCGCTTCCGTCCCATCATGATGACCACCATGGCCGCGCTGTTGGGCGCCGTTCCGCTGGCCTTCGGCACAGGCGTCGGTTCGGAGCTGCGCCAACCGTTGGGAATCTGTATTATCGGCGGGCTGCTGGTCAGCCAGGTGCTGACGCTATTCACCACGCCGGTAATTTACTTGTATTTTGGAAGGATGGCTTCCTGGGTGAAACGCTCGCGCTCCCGGGAGCGTGAGCGGGAAGCTTCCGCTGTACCGTCGTTGACCTAAGCTGTGGAGAACATATATGGGAATTTCCACACCGTTCATCAAAAGACCCGTCGCCACGACGCTCTTTGTAATCGCGCTGACGCTAGCCGGGGCGCTCGCCTACACGTTGTTGCCGGTGGCTGCCTTGCCGGAGGTGGACTTCCCGACCATTCAGGTCCAGGCCAGCGTGCCGGGTGCGAGTCCCGAGGTTATGGCGGCGTCCGTCGCGACCCCGCTGGAGAAGCAGTTCACGCGCATCGCCGGCATTACGGAAATGACCTCCCGCAGCTCCGTCGGCTCCGCGCAGGTGACGTTGCAATTCGATCTCAGCCGCGACATCAATGGCGCGGCGCGCGACGTACAGGCGGCGATTAACGCCGCGGCCGCGTTTCTTCCGGCCAATCTTCCCAGCCTCCCGAGATACAAAAAACAGAATCCGGCCGATCAGCCTATTTTGCTGCTGACGTTGGAATCGGATGTGGTGCCCAGGCCGCAGTTATACGACATCGCCTCCTCCGTATTCGCGCAGAAATTGGCGCAGGTCAAGGGCGTGGGGCAGGTGCAAGTGGGCGGAAGCTCGCTTCCCGCGGTGCGCGTGGAAGTGAATCCTCAGCCGCTTTCGGTATACAACGTGGGTCTCGATCAGATCGGGACGTTCTTGCAGCAAGCCAATGCCAACAAGGCCCATGGCGCGTTTGCGAATGCGGAAACGCAGATCCCCATCTATTCCACCGATCAGCTTTTCAAAGCGAAGGAATACAAAGATCTGGTGGTGGTTTATCGCAACAACGCCCCCGTCCGGCTCTCGGATTTGGGCCGGGTCATCGACGCGAACGAAGATGTCCGGAACCTCGGCATCGTGAACGGCAAGGGCATGGTGCAGATTCAGATCAGCCGCCAGCCCAACGCTAACGTCGTGGACACGGTCGCCCGGATCAAGGCGCTGATGCCGCAGTTCAACGCGCAACTGCCGCCTACCGTGGAACTCTCCGTCGCCCAGGACCGGACAGTCACCACTAAGGCATCGATGCACGACGCCCAGCGCAACGTCATCGTCTCTATTGGACTGGTGGTTCTAGTGGTGTTCGTGTTCCTTCGCAGTCTGTGGTCCACGTTTATTCCCAGCATCTCGGTTCCCGTCTCCATCATCGCCACGTTCGGCGCGATGTACCTGATCGGATACACGCTCGACAACCTTTCGCTGATGGCTTTGACCATCGCCACCGGATTCGTGGTGGATGACGCGATTGTCGTGATCGAAAATATCACGCGCCATATCGAGAACGGCATGAAACCGATGGAAGCCGCGATCAAGGGAGCCCAGGAGATCGCTTTCACGGTGCTGTCGATGAGCATTTCGCTGGTGGCCGTCTTTATTCCCATCTTGATGATGGCCGGCATCGTGGGACGGCTGTTTCGGGAATTCGCGGTGGTGCTTTCAGTCGCCATCGGGATCTCCATGGTGGTTTCGATCACGGTCACGCCGATGATGTGCGCGTGGCTTCTCAAGGAAAAACGAGAGCACGGATTCATCTACAACGCAAGCGAACGATTCTTCAAGTGGATCATCTCCACTTACGCGTCCGCTCTGGAAGTCGTCCTCAACCGTCCCGCGCCCGTATTGCTCACCCTGATGGCCACCATCGCCGTCAGCGTCTATCTCTACATCCAAGTACCCAAGGGCTTCTTCCCGCAGCAGGACACAGGACGGTTGAATGGCCAGATCCAGGGCCAGCAGCACATCTCTTATCAAGCCCTGGTGGAGAAAGCCAAGTGGTTCGAGGAGCAGGTACGGAAAGACCCGGATGTCGAAACGGTCACGATGGTGGCGGGATCGAGCGGAGGCGGATGGGGCGGCGCCAACTCGGCGCAAATCAACGCTACGCTGAAGCCTTATGGGGTGCGCAAATCCACTTCCGATCAGGTAATCGCGCGCCTGCGTCGCCAGACCTCAGGCGTGCCCGGGGCTACGATGTTCCTGCAGAACAACCAGGACGTCCGCGTCGGCGGGCGGCAGGGCAACGCGCAATATCAATACACCATACAAGCGCCGGACTTTCAGTCCTTGGCCGTATGGGGCCCCAAGCTTCTGCAGAAACTTTCCGAGGTTCCGGAGATTGCCGACGTCAGCAGCGACCAGCAAAATTCAGGGTTGTCCTCGAATGTAGTCATCGACCGCGATACGGCTTCCCGCCTTGGCCTGACGGCGCAAGCGGTCGACTCAGCGCTGTACGACGCCTTCGGCCAGCGCCAGGTCTCGGTGATGTACAAGTCGATTAATCAGTATCACGTGGTTCTGGCGCTGCAGCAGCAATGGTGGGAGAGCCCCGATTTCCTGAACACGATCTACGTGCAGACGCCCAAAGGCACCAATGTTCCTCTCTCCACGTTCACGCATTTCACGCAGGGCCTCACGCCGATCCAGTTGCCCCATCAGGGACAGTTCCCGGCGACCACGGTTTCGTTCAACCTTCAGGAGGGTGTCTCGCTGAGCGAGGCGGAGCAGGCGATCAAGCGAGCTGAAGTGGAGTTAGGACTGCCCGCAACCATCACGGGTGAGTTCGCCGGCACCGCGCGGCAGTTTCAGGACTCGGAAAAAAATATGCCCATCCTGATAGGAACGGCGCTCCTGGCGGTCTATATTGTGCTGGGAATGCTGTACGAGAGCTTGATCCATCCTCTCACCATCATCTCCACGCTGCCTTCGGCCGGCTTGGGGGCGCTGATGGCGATGGTCCTGTTCGGAAGCGATCTGGACATTGTAGGGATGATCGGAATCATCCTGCTAATCGGCATCGTGAAGAAGAACGCGATCATGATGATCGATTTCGCCCTCGCGGCCGAACGCAACGAGGGGATGAATTCGCGCGACGCGATCTACCAGGCGTGCCTGCTGCGCTTCCGGCCCATCATGATGACCACGATGTGCGCGCTGCTGGGCGGCATGCCCATGGCCCTCGGCTGGGGCGCGGGAGCGGAGTTGCGCAGACCCCTGGGAATTGCGATCGTCGGCGGGCTGGTGGTGAGCCAGATGTTGACGTTGTTCACCACGCCGGTGATTTACCTCTATCTGGACCGGCTTCGCTTGCGCTTCGTCAGGAAGCAGCCCAGCTTCCGGCATCGCCCGGTTTTCCTCATTCCCGGTGGGATCGCGGAGAGCGGCGACTAGGATTTATGAAGAAGTGTTGGACAACGGCGGCGGGCGCCGCTTTTCTGTGTTGCTCTTGCAGTATCGGCCCGCGTTATCAGCGGCCTACCGCCCCCGCTCCCGTGGCTCTCAAGGAATTGAACGGCAACGATCTGTGGAAGATGGCCACTCCCAGCGACGGATTAATCAAGGGCAAGTGGTGGGAGATGTTCGGCGATCCGCAACTGAACGAGCTGGAAGAGCTGGTCGCCGTCAATAACCAGAACGTGAAGCAGGCAGAAGCGCAATACCAGCAGGCGCGGGCCCTGGTCGCCGCTAATCACGCCAACTATTACCCCACCATCGGTTCCACGCCTTCCATCACCCAGACCGACGTGGGGAAAAACGCGGGCCGTGGGTTCGGCGGAACCAGCCAGACGTTCACACTGCCAGTGATCGCGAGTTGGGAGCCCGACCTGTGGGGCCGCGTTCGCCTTTCGGTGCAGAACGCGGTGAACAACGCGCAGGTGAGCGCGGCCGATCTCGAGAATGTCCGCCTCAGCCAGCAGGCGCTGCTGGCCACCGACTATTTTTCCTTGGGGGCCGAGTACATGCAGCTCCAGATATTGAGCGGCACCATTGAGGCCTACGACAAGAATCTCCAGCTCACCATTAATCGCTACAACGGCGGAGTGGCGTCGAAATCCGACATCACGCTGGCGCAAACCCAGCTTGACGCTGCCAAGGCCCAGTTTACCGACGTGCTCATCACGCGGGCAACGTACGAACACGCCATCGCCGTGCTCACCGGCCGCCCTCCAGCGGCCGTCGAGATCGGCACCTTCAAGATCGCCGGACCGCCTCCACCCATTCCGGTCGCGATTCCGTCCCAGATTCTGGAGCGGCGGCCGGATATCGCGGCCGCCGAACGAACGGTCGCCGCCGCCAACGCGAGCATCGGGTTGGCCGAGACCGCTTACTATCCCACGCTGACGCTCTCCGCCAGCACCGGCTTCCTCAGCAGCAATTTGGCCAATCTCGTGACCTGGGCCAGCCGCAGTTGGTCCGCCGGACCCTCGCTTTCTCAGACGCTGTTCGATTTCGGCCGTAGAGGCGCCGCGCTGGAACAAGCCCAGGCCTCCTACGATGCCACCGTGGCCAGTTACCGCCAGACCGTTTTGACGGCCTTCCAGGAAGTGGAGGACGATTTGGCGGAGTTGCGTTACCTGTCGGAAGAGGCGGGGCAGCAGAATGAGGCCGTGGTCGCCGCTATCCAGGCGGTGAGCCTGGAAAACGACCGCTACAAGGCCGGAACCGATTCGTATATCAACGTTATTACCACCCAGACCATAGCCTTGGGCGATCAGCAAACCGCCGTCACCATTTTGCAGCGCCGCATGGCCGCGGCCGTCGATTTGGTGAAAGCCGTGGGCGGCGGTTGGGATGCCTCCTCCTTGCCGTCGGACGATGCTCTTCGTGCCACGACCGTGAGCAAAAACGCGCCCCAGAACGACCACACGGCGGCCGCGGGCGCCAGCGCCTTGCGCTAGCCGCTGGCTAACGCGCGCGGCTCGGTTATTCCCGCAACGTCAACGGATGCTTCGGAGCTGCGACCGGGTGCCCTCTGGGCCGAGAGAGCGGTGGCTGGCGGACTCGCGAGCTCCCGGGTCAGGGATGGGCTTGTGCTGCCGGGGGTTGATGTTTGTGGCCGAGTTTCCGCCGAATGTCGGGCCAAAACTCTTTCACCACGATTGTGAGCATGTCGTATCCCACTTCGCTGCCCCACACGCTTAACGCATTCGGGATATTCTTATCGGCCCGCGGATGGTAAGTATACGTAGAAATTCCCGCGCCGACGGCGGATCCAAAGATCTCCGAATAATTGAACTGCTCGCCGCCTGCATCCGTGCGCGTGACGAAGATTCTACTGGCCGCGTAGCCGGCGCGATGCCAAAATGTTCCCTGGCTGGTTTGGTAGAAGCGGGGATCCTGATGCAGCAGGGAGGGGAAGATGGCTCCAGTGAAGTAATTCTCAATCGTGCCGTCGGCGAACGAGGCTCCAAAACGCTTGCCATAGCCCTCCGCGCCCTGTTTGTAGCCCGGTTCGCTATTCTCCCATTGGCTAATGCCGGCCAGAGCGCCATACCAAAAGTATTCGACCGGGTCGAAGGAAGCTCGAGTGATGGTTTTGAATTTCTGACCTGCGGTGAGCGGCGGGACGTTTTTGGCGTTCTCTAGCGTGAGGAAGTTCGGCAGCGCGAAAAAGAGCCGGTCCTTGGAAGTACCGTTCTGATAGTTGGACTGATTATCGCTTGCGGACTTGTTTTGGTCCGGCTGGGTTTCGTTCTTTAGAGGAGCATCCGGCTTGGCGGCTTCCGTTGTCCCGCTTTGGTCCTGTTGCTGTGCGGAGACCGGACAGGAAAACAATACCGCCGAGATAAGAATCGCGCTCGGAAAGAGTCCGGCTGCGCGCTCGCTCTTCCGGATTTTCATCAAGCTTTCCTATTGGACATGATGTTTGGGGATGGTCAGTGCGCTAGGGATTATTCTGGCTGCGGTGGGGACCAAGTGGCCCCCCAAAGAACTGACGCGTCCTCCGCCTTGGCGGAGTACGTTCGGCCCCACCGGCGGTGGGAACCATTGACCCCACGCAGAACTGACGCCCGGTAGGCGAACGACGTTTCACATGCCTTTCGGCCTATAGCTGTTCTAGTTTGAAATAAATCCCGTTAATGCAATAACTTGAAGCGCCGCTTTATCCACTGGCGAAAATCCGGCCAAAATTCAGGCATCAGGTTCGCCATACCCGAGCCTGCAACGCTGGTGCTCCAGTTCGTCAAGGTCTCGCGCGGGGTTCGGCTGACAGGCGGATAATACGCGTTCGACAGGCCCGCACTCATGGCCGTGCCTAAGACATTCGCCCAGTTGAAAGTTGGTTCCCCTGAATCCTTGCGCGTCACGACCGCCCGGCTGACGGCATATCCCACGCGTAGCCATAAGCGATGGGACGGCCCTTCGCGGACGTATCGCGTATCCTCGTGAAAGGCGGAGGCCAGCAAAAAATCGCCGAAGAAATTCTGGCTCACGATGTCGCCGACCGAAGCCCCAAATCGCTTCGGGTAGGCCTTCCAGTGACGGCCGTAGAGCGGAGCGGAGCGCGTCACTTGCGACACCGCCGCATTCATCGCGCCGGCGCCCAGGGTAAAAGGAGCAGCGGTTTCCGCAATGAAGTAATCCCACTTTTCGTCCAAAGACGGCGCTGCCAAAGGAGACGCCGGCGCCACGGATGGAGGGGCGTCCTGGGCCAGCGCCCGCAAAACCAGCGCGATGAAGAACCAAGAGCGCCTCATAAGCCCACAGCGCCCGGAACGGGACCGTGCGCTCACCCAAATCCCGGACTCCTCGCAGCGCCGGGCTGCGTTTTCGCTCCAGTCAGTGGAGAGCACTAATCCCATTCTGCAATGCGCCGGGTGGCACTTGCCAGTCTTTTTCTACTCGCGTAATCGTTCCGGCGGTTCTCGCGTCCGCAACGTTCGAGAGCTGTAACCAATAGCTGCTGAAATCAATCAAAGAGTGGGGAGAATTGTCATGGCGTCTAAACCTTTGTCCGTATTTCTGGCCGGCTGGCTGGTGGTGACGGCCTTCCCACAGGCCCCTCCGCCTAGCGCGCCTCCACCGATGCCCGTGCAAAGCGCGCAGCCTACGCCCGAACAATTGAACCAACTGGTGGCGCCCATCGCTCTGTACCCGGATTCGCTAGTGGCCCAAATTCTCGCGGCCGCGGCGTATCCCGACCAGGTTGTGGAAGCGGATCGTTGGCTGCAGGATCATCGCAATCTCACGGGGCAGGCGCTCGCCCAGGCGGTCGATCAACAACCGTGGGATCCCAGCGTGAAGGCCCTGACCGCGTTTCCGTCCGTCCTGGCCAATATGGACAAGAATCTCTCCTGGACTTCGACGCTGGGCGACGTCTACATCAATCATCAGGCCGACGTGATGAACGCGATCCAGGTAATGCGCCAGCGCGCGCAGATGGCTGGTAATCTGAACAGCGGCTCGCAGGAGACCGTGACGAACAACGGGGGGAACATCTCGGTTGTGCCGGCAAATCCGCAAGTGGTGTACGTGCCGGAATTCGACCCGTGGCTGGTTTACGGTCCGGGGATCGCGCCGTGGCCGGGTTGGTATTGGTACCCGGGGCTGTACCTGACGGTGCCGGGAATTGCGTTCGGCGTCGGTTTCGGCATAGGATTCTTTGGGGGGTTCGGCTGGGGATGGGGCCACTGGGGATTCAACTGGGGTGGGCGAGCACTACTTTACGGTGGCAGCCCCTGGGCTTATCGGGGCAGAACGTTTTATAATCGCGGAACCTTTGCACGCGAAGGTGGATTCGACCGCGGGTACTACCGGGGAGGATCCGAACTCCGCGGCAGCCAGAGGGCGGAACGTCCGGGCGCGTTCAGCGGCTTTGATCGCGGTGCTGCGTCGCGAGGATTCGGTGCTCGCGGCGCGGGCAGCTTTGGCGGCGGAGGCTTTCATGGAGGCGGTGGAGGGCGCAGGTAAAGGAGCAGGCGTATGACCAAGAACATTTCATTGACGAGATGGAGCGGCATGGCTATGCTGGCAGCCTGGTGCGCGGCCCAAGCTTTCGCGCAGGTGCCCGGACAAAAGACCTATAAAAGCGCGGGGGAGGCGTGCCAGGCCCTGCTTCAGGCCGTGCAACACGACGATGAGGCAGCGCTGGAAACGATCATCGGAAAAGACGTGATTATCCGAGGCGATGAGGTCCACAAGCTGGAACGCCAGAAATTCGCTCAGAAATACGACCAAATGCACCGTCTGGTGCAGGAACCGCAAGGTATAACCGTGCTCTACGTCGGCGCGGAGAATTGGCCTTTCCCCGTTCCACTGGCTTCCAAAAATGGAGTCTGGTATTTCGATTCCCCAGCGGGCAAGCAAGAAATCATGTACAGGAGAATCGGGGAGGATGAGCTTGCGGCCATGGAAGTTATGGAGCGGTTTGCCGCGGACAAGAAGCAGCCCGGAACAAAGGGGGCGGAGAACGATGCCCTTTTTAAATACGCCGACACACTCGCCTCCTCCGGCTCTGGGGCGAATGAGGGAAAGGCGTTCCACGGATATTATTTCCGCGTGGTCGCCTCGAACC
Organism: Bryobacteraceae bacterium; assembly: GCA_036521975.1. Lineage (GTDB taxonomy): Bacteria > Acidobacteriota > Terriglobia > Bryobacterales > Bryobacteraceae > Palsa-187. Next base: position 2,978 of record DATDGT010000394.1, on the reverse strand, counting down.
CAGCCGCGAAGGAAAACAGCCTGACGCTGGTCGCGTATCCGGCGGAGTATCGAACCTCTGGCGTCATGACGTTCATTGTGACCGGTAGCGGCGCGATGTTCGAGAAAGACCTGGGCGCAACCACACCGCAACTCGCCAAGCAGATGAACCAGCGGTCGGGTACGGACTGGCGCCCCGTCCAGTAGAGTGGAGCAACCTCAGGTCTTAATCCGCCGGCTCGATTTTCAGGACGGTCCCATCGGCGGCGTTCCCCCCGATGGAGCGCTCAGTGGCCACGTAGAGGTACCCGTCCGGGCTCTGCTGCACGTCGCGAATGCGCTGGTGCAGTTCTACCATCAATCCTTCGCGCCGCTCGGCTTGTGAGGGCTGGCGGAAGGCGACGCGAATCAGTTGTTGCGTTGTGAGCGCGCCGACAAAAAGATTGTTTTTCCATCTCGGAAACTTGTCGCCGGTGTAAAAGATAATGCTCGAAGGACTGATCGACGGCACCCAATACATCCGCGGATTGTCCATGCCGGGCCTGAACCACGGCTGATCGGAAACCAGACTTCCCGTGTAGTTGCGTCCCATCGAGACCACAGGCCAGCCGTAGTTGTGCCCGGGAAGCAGGATATTCACTTCGTCTCCGCCCATCGGACCGATCTCGGCCTGCCACAATTCGCCCGTTTCGGGATTGATCGCCAGTCCGTAGCCGTTGCGGTGGCCATAGGTGAAGATTTCGGGCTTGGCTCCGGCACGTCCCACGAAGGGATTGTCGGGAGGAATGGAGCCGTCGTCGCGAAGCCGCAGCGTCTTTCCGGCATCGCTCTCCAGACTTTGCGCCTTCATTCGCAGGCTGTTGTCTTCGCCGCCGTTGCAGCAGATACGGTCCCGGTCGCCCACGGTTACGTAAAGCGAACCGTCGGGACCAAAATAGACTCTTCCGGCCAGATTGCCGCCGGTCTCCCAGGCGTCGGCGACGAAGATTTCCTGAACGTCGGCGAGTTTCGCGCCGTCGAGACGGCCGCGCGCCACGGCCAGCGTGATTCCGCGATCACCTCGCTTGGGATAGGCCATGTACACCAGCCGATTCTCCGAGAACTTGGGATGAAGCGTGATGAAGTGCAAGGAATCCGCGCCCTCGGCGGAAGCGGTGGGCGATGTCCACACCGGTTCCGGTAGGAGAGTGCCGTCTCGAACCATGCGCAGGCGGCCGTTCCGTTCGCTCACGAGAATCGTCCGTGCATCGGGAAACGCGAGACCCCAGGGATGAAATAGCCCTGTAGCGACAGCCGTAACACGGATCTTGCCTCCCTGCACGTTGAGTATTTGAGGTCCGTTTTGGATGGGTTGCGTCTGCTGAGCGTGAATCGAAACGGCGATCGGGATTAACGCGCCGAACAAGGGGTAAATAGAGATCCGCATGGATAGATAATACTTCAATCGCGACTGGGCGGCTACTTCTTGTAATGCCCGTCCACCAAATGGCCTTCTAACAGATCGCGATTGTTTTCCATGCACCACCACTCCAGGATTTCCGAGCCCGGTTGCATGCGGACGAAGACGCGCGAATTCTTGATCGGTTTGGTGTAGGTCTTGGGATCTTCCCAAGTGACTTCGTACGCCAGATGATCGGCATCGATATGATGAAAGCGCTCGACGATGTGCAAAGCGTCGCTGGAGGGATGCTGCGCGGTATCGATCCACGTTTTGCCATTGAATCCGATGGTGTCGATGACCAGCGTGTCGCCATCGTATTTGCCGATTGAATTGCCCATCCAGGAGGGATCGATGTCCTTGAGGTGGCCGCGGCCGTCGGTGGGGACGACGTGGAAGACGTTGTTGGATTCCCATAGGATCGCCAGGCGCTGTGGCGTCTGCATGATTTCCACGGGGTATTCGGTTTGCCAGGCGCGCGTGTATCCCCATGGTTGGCAGTAGGCCGCGTAGTCGAATTTATTGGGGTCTTTGAATTGTTGTAAGCCCCACTCGGTGTAGGAAAGCTGGCCCGCGCCTACCTGTTTGCACCCGGAGCTGCCGCTGCCGCAGGCGTTGCCATCGCGAGTGACGTCGGCGATGCGCGGGCGGTCCCACACGCCGTTGAAATCCGGTTTGCCATCGGCGAGCCGCGGGAGGGCTGAAGAAGTTTGCCCCGCGAGTGGCCACGTCATGGTCATGAATCCCAGCGCAGCCACAACCATTCCAGAATGACGCCTCATATAGGATGCCTCCTTTTAGGGTGCCGCTCAGTCCAACACGCACAACGCATCCGCTGTGCGCTTTTCAACATAGCGCTCGCGTTTGCCAGCGTCAAGCCCTTGAATCTAATACTTGAAGAGTATCACTTTCACGCCAAACGGCGCTCTAAGTGCTGAGATAGTTTTTGGGGAGGGACCATGCAACAACTCGCCACGCTGATCCAGCTTGGCGACATCGAACTGGCTGCCGATATTTCCGTTCCCGAGCAAGCCCGGGGCTTGGTGTTGTTCGCCCATGGAAGCGGAAGCAGCCGTCAGAGCCCAAGAAATCGTCATGTCGCCCAAGTGCTGAACCGGGGCGTGATCGCTACCATCCTGACGGATCTCCTGACGGAGCAAGAAGAAGCGGAGGACATTCGGACCGCCCAATCGCGCTTCGATATTCCCCTGCTCGGCCGGCGCGTCGTGGCGATCACCGGCTGGATCGGCGGACAGCCGGATCTGAAGAGCCTGGGCCTCGGTTATTTTGGCGCCAGTACAGGGGCGGCGGCGGCGCTAGCCCAAGTTCGTCACGCGACCGTCGATTCTGAGATTTTTTGGACTTGCGGTGAGGGCAAGTGACGTGTTCCCAATAGCCGCTTTTGAAAAACGCGATGTAGTGTCACTCGCGTCCGAATTAGCCGTTTGAACGTCCAGGTGGCAATGAAAACTCAGGAGATAACCCCGGTTTGAGCCGAGGCGCACGCATGGCGCTTCAGCTTGATCCAAAGTAAGTGCCTTCGGCGTTTTTGAGCGTCTGCT
>DATDGT010000393.1:0-10280 GCA_036521975.1 Bryobacteraceae bacterium | reverse complement strand
GCCGAACGCCCCCTCCCACTGGGCCACCTGCCGCTTGTCGGATTCTCTTAATTTGAGCGAAACAGCTTTGCGGGACACAACCAACAGTATGCAGCAAAGCCGCATCAATAGTCCAGTTATTTATTGGACACTACACTAGCGAACAACGCCGATCCGAATACCAGGGACAAATACGACCAAACGCCTTTGCATCGGGCCGCGGCTAACGGCCACAAGGACGCGGCCGCATTTCTTCTGGCGTACAAAGCCAACGTAAATGCCAAGGACGACCATAGCTGCACCCCCTTATTCGCCGCAGCAGCCCGCGGCCTTGAGGATGGAGTTGCCGAGTTACTGTTGGCCAACGGCGCCGACGTCAACGTTCACGACGACCGCGGCAGGACTCCTCTCCACGAAGCCGCGGCGTTTGGGCACGGTCTCGCTGTCGTGTTACTGCTTGCCGACAGCGCCGATGTCAACGCCAGAGACGACCACGGCAGAACGCCTTTGTACGAAGCCACAGACATGGGCTACAGGGATGTCATGGAGTTGCTCCGCGAACGCGGAGGCCGCGAATAAAGCGTTTCACAAAGGGTCTTTGTGCAACACGACAGAAAGTGCCGGTCATGTTTTGAAGGCGCTCGCTTACGCACAATCCGTTCGATCCCTAACCAAATGTGCCGCAACTGTGCAATCATGATCTCATGCGGAGAGGTGGCGCGATGCTGAGAACGGGTTTGATGATGGTTACGTTCGGGGGCATGATGGCGTGGGCACAGGCTCAGGACACCACGCCGGCGCCAACGGATAAGGTCCAGGCGCAGGACACCAATGCCAGCAGCACGGATAAGATTGACCGCGCCAGCGCCTATTATCATTACGCGCTGGCTCAACTCTATTACGAAATGAGCTTCCGCTCTGGAGGCAACAAACAGGTTTATCTGGACAAGGCCACGGAGGAGTATAAAGAGGCAGCCAAGGCCGACCCACAGACGCCGCCGCTGAGAAATCCATTCCTTCTCTCCACCATGCCTGCCCCCAAGCCGCCCCCTCCAGCGCCCAAATCGAGCCCGCCACCCGGGCAGAAATAGAGCGGCCACCTTCGCGTCTCAAAACGGTCCCTTTCGGGACGACGGGCGCAGCCCGGGCCGTTTTCCCCGCCCGACGTATTACTCGCCGCGTCCCACGGAAGCAGTTCTCTGGCAGGCCCAAATTTCAGATTAGAATGATGGCATGATAGACCGAACCGAGGAATGCCGGTGAGATTTCTCCTTGTCATCGGAATACTTTCGCTCCCTTTGACGCCCTCCCTTTGCGGTCAGGAGGTTGTTTTCAGCCGCCGGGTATACAAAGAACAGGGGCCAAGTTACCAACAGATCTGGAACTGGAATCCGGCGAACGGTGCTCTCCAGGAGTTAACTCACTCTGCCCGCGACCATTACCTTCCTGAGTGCAAGGACGGCCGTATCACCTTTGTTTCGCCAGAGGAGGGGAAGGAGAATGCGAAGCTTTGGAGCTTTGATCCGGCGAGCGGCGAAGAGCGCCTAATCGGTCCGGCGCCCGTGGTGCATGAACCCGAGGCGCCGAAGAATGGTTGCGTGGCATCCGGCACACTCGAAGCGTGCAGGCAGAATGAAGCTGATCTGTTCCTGTCGCGCGGGGGCAAGCAGATCGGCGATTTTCATATTCAGGCACACGATTGCCTCGACGAACAGGGGGGCAACCACGGGCCGTGCGATACGCCGATTCTGTCGCTCGAATGGTCGCCGGACGGCAAGTGGCTGCTGGTGGGGGGATTGGCCGATGCGCACGAGACCTATTACTCTCTGGTAGACGTAGGTGCCATGATGCTGCGGGAAGTCGCGACCGCCTTTCCGTACAGCATGATCTGGCTGCGCGGGCGCGAGGACCTGCTCTACGTCACGCCGGCACAAATTGGCCCTCTGCCGGGTGGCCGCCGACAACGCAATGTATGGGTGCAGCATCTAATGCTGCTGAACGCGATGACCGGAATGAGCCGGTCGATTACCTCGGGGCTCAGCAATAACGAGGATGCGGCTCTGTGCAACAAGTAGCCGGCCCCGCAAAGGATCGCAAAGAACGCCGCGCTCGACAGTCTCAGGTCCCTCGCGCAACGCCCCAAAACGCCAATTATTTCTCTTGCCAGCCTCTCGTTTGCGCAATTCTGTGATGTGTGCCGTGTGATGATGCGCGTGCCACGCCATTCCCCTCAGCGTGTCCTCGACGGTCAGCGTGCCCCACTCCGGGTTCGTGAACTTGCGGAACCATTCGGCGGGCCCGAGTGAGTCTAAGAATCGGCACCAGCGGGCGGTGACACCCTCAAATATCCGGAGCGAAGGCTCGATAGGGCCATAGCGGGCGTCGGCAAGCTCCGCCCAGAGCTGTTCCGCGTATGGCTTGGTGGTCGGGACATCTTCGGTGACCGCGAGCTTCGGGCGAATGTACCAATTCACTTGCGCGTCCGCCAGATGATGTACCACTTGGCGGACGGTCCAACCGCCTGGACGATAAGGAGTGTCGAGCTGGACTTCGGAGAGTCCAGCGACTGCGGCGCGCAACTTGGAGGGCGCCTCAGCGAGCTGAGCAAGTAGGAGCGGACGGTCCTCTGAACGAAAGGGATCACTAAAGTTGAAGCGGCCGACTGGGTATCGAATATCCAAGTCCGATGCCATAGCACCAATTCTACGTGAACCTCAACCTTACGCCCCGTGGCACGACAAAATCACGCGATTCTGTTTCGGAACACCTCCGAAATCTGCGGATCATGATAAGCTTTGAAGGCGCTGAAGGGACACTTTCAGAGAGAAGTCCCACGGGCGTTTCTAAGGAGGAAGTAAGATACATCAGGTGCGTACGCTTGGCATAGTTGCGCTGCTTCTCGCAGCTCCGCCGGAATTTGCGCAGCAGGGCCCTGCCGGACGGGGAGGGCCGGCGCCCGGCCAGAGCCCGGCTTCGCAGCGGCCACCCGCGACAACCGTGCCGCAGTCGTATAGCGCCAGCCAGATTCAGGCCGGGGAGTCCCGATTCGTCTCCGAGTGCGGCTTCTGTCACGGTCGCGATGCCCAGGGTGGGGAGTCCGGACCCGATCTCACGCGTTCCTCGCTTGTGGCCGAAGATGTGCGAGGAGACAAAATCGGGCCTGTGATCCTATCCGGCCGTCCGGACAAAGGAATGCCGGCTCTTGCGTTGCCTGCGGCGGATGTGGCGGCGATGGTCGCGTTCATCCATGATGAGAAATCCAAGGCGGAATCTGCAGCAGGAGGCAGACGGAGCGTGGACCTAAGCGATCTCGAAACGGGGAATGTCGAGGCCGGGAAACGATACTTTAGCGGCGACGGCGGCTGCATAAAATGCCACATGCTGAGCGGTTCGTTCGCGACTTCGTTCGCGACAGTCGGCGCGCGCTTCCAGGGGCTCGCCTTGCTCCAGCGCATGCTCAACCCGAGCCGCGGTCCCCGCGCCGGGCCATCTTTGCCGGCCGTCACGATTACCCTAGCCTCGGGTCAAAAGGTCACAGGCAAGCTGGCCTACCGCGATGAGTTCACGATCACCCTGATCGACTCCGACGGCTGGACCCGTTCCTGGCCCGCAGCCGAGGTGAAAATCGAAAGTGAAGACCCCCTGCAGGCGCACTTCGAGCAGCTTGGTCGATACACCGATGAGGAGATTCACGACGTGTTCGTGTTTTTACAGACCCTGAGATAAGGACCGTTTTCCCTATGCTCGCAACATCCACGAAATTCGGGCTCGCGGTTTTCTTGGGCCTAGTGTGTTGCGCCGCGACGGGTGCCCAGAGCGTGGATCCTTCCATGCTTCTCAATCCGCCAGCCGACAGTTGGCCGACGCATCACGGCGATTATTCAGGCCAGAGGCACAGCAAGCTGTCTCAAATCACGCCCGCGAACGTTCACCAGATCACGTTGGCCTGGGCGTTTCAGACGAACCAGACCCAAGACATCAAGGCCAGTCCGATTCTTGTCAACGGCGTCATATTCATCACAACGCCGGATAATCTTTGGGCCATTGATGCCCGCAACGCGCGGCAACTGTGGAAGTACACCTATCCGAAGAACACCGGCTTTCATATTGGCCATCGGGGAGTAGCGGTCTACAGGGACTCGGTAATCATGACCACTCCCGATGCACATTTGCTGGCATTAGACGCCCGCGATGGCTCGGTGAAATGGAATACGGTCATGGCGGACTCGAAACGGGGATACTGGTCGTCGAACGCGCCGCTACTCATCCGGAATCATGTGATTGCGGGGATTTCTGGGGATTTCGACAATTTGCCGGGGGTTCTCAAGTCCTTTGATCCGGATACTGGAAAAGTGCAATGGACGTTCAACAGCACTCCGCCCGCGGGCACGCCTGGTTCGATCAGCGGAGGCGCCACAGGCGGTCAAATGTGGATGACCGGCACGTACGACCCCAGTCTAAATCTCTTGTATGTGGGAACCGGCAATCCCACGCCCGTGCTCAACGGAGCGGCTCGTCCCGGGGACAATCGGTGGACGTGCAGTATTGTCGCGCTGAATCCGGATACTGGGAAGCTGGCCTGGGGCTTTCAGCCGTCGCCGCACGACACGCACGATTGGGATGCAGTGGAAGTACCCATCCTCGTGGATGCGGTTTTCGAGGGGGCCCAGCGCAAGCTGCTACTACAGGCGTCGCGCAACGGCTATTTCTTCGTTCTGGACAGGACCGATGGCAAGAGCCTCCTCACCGCGCCCTTTGCCGCAGTGAATTGGTCGACGGGAACCGACAGGGAAGGGCGGCCGATTCCAAATCCCGATAAAGAACCCCATCGCGATGGAAGGCTCGTCGCGCCTTACGAAGGCGGGGGCACGAATTACCGGTCGCCGAGTTTCGATCCGGCGTCGGGGCTGCTCGTAGTGAGCGCGGTAGATGGGTTTGGGCTCTACTTTTTCAAGCAGGAACATGGAGCATACGGCTGGGCCGGCGCGGACTATGACGTGTGGGCGAAGTCGTTCCTACGTGCGATCGATTACAAGACGGGGAAAGTTCGATGGAGCCATGAAATCGGTGAGGGCGCCACCGCTGGTGTTTTGACGACGGACGCCGGTCTTGCATTTACCGGCGATGCCGCGGGCTCAGCGCTGGCGCTGCGCACGAGCGACGGCACGACGCTGTGGCACTCGAAGATCGGACGAATGGCGAATTCTCCGATTTCCTACCAACTTGACGGCCGCCAATACATCCTGATGGCGGCAGGCTCGTCGCTGTATGCATGGACGCTGCCGCTCGGGCCGGAAACCAGCGCGGCCAAACCCTGAGGTATAGCCGGTGGCGATCGTTCACACCCCTGCGGGCCTCTTTATTCCCCGCGCTCTCAGGGCTTTACGGCTTCAGTCCGCTGTGGAACTGCGCGGACCCGCGCCAACATGAAGTCAAGAGATCGGGCAAGGTTGGGCTCCGGGCCCGGTCCACGACGCGCGGAAGAGTTCTCGAGACTACCCCGCGCAACCGTCTTATCGGGAGCCTACGCCTTGATGAGTCAAGGCGGCCGTGCTGCGATCGGCAGCTAGGAGCGCTCCGAAAAAACCGGACTACAGAAGGCCAACGAAAAGATCAGAGGTAATTTAGCACGTAAGCGCCGCGCGGAACTTCGGGTGGGGCGGTCCACAAGCGGGCACTGCCGCCTGTCTGGGTGTATCGCTAAGGAGAACCAGGCCTCCCGATCGGCGCCGGCGGCGGCGCGCCCGGGTCTTTTATGTTCCCCCGGTTCGGTCCGGCGGGTATCGGGGTTTTGCCCCTCAGGGCCTCCATGGCGTCGACGGTGACTCTGTTCAACACCACACGCGCAAAGCCCAGCGCGCCCGCGGGAATGGCGAACTCGTGGATTTCCCGACGCCCCGGCCGGCACCAGTAAATCGCCCACACGCCATCGTCCAGGTGCTTGCCCGCGTGGTCAAGAAACGAAACCAGCACGTACACCGCTTCGTATTCGCGCCCGCATAGGCTGACCGCGTCCACCAGGTAGCGGATCTCCTCGGTCTTCACCATTTCGCGCACACGGAAACAGTCGCTCACGTTCTCGGCGTGCACAGCCGGGAAGAGCACCAGCGGCAGCAATGACAAGATCAGTCGCAAATGTTTTAGCATACCATTCTACCCTCCCTTTGCACCGGGCGAAAGAATATTAGTGGGGGGCTTGCACGACTGCTCTCGCTGATGTATGATTATTCAGCAGGATGAATAATCATCCACCCAGAGGTGATCGCTCATGACCGCGCCCAGTCTCGCCCGCTTCAACCGGCCGCCTCACGTCACCACGGACTTGGATTTAGAGCCCGCGGCGCTTTCCAGCGTGCTGCATCTGGCGGCGCAAACGAAGCGCACTCCGCTTCGTTTTTCGCAAGTGCTCGCCGGCCGGTATTTGAGCCTGCTGTTTGAAAAACCCTCCCTGCGGACGCGCCTGACTTTCGAGCTCGCCATGAAGCAGTTGGGCGGCGATGCGGTCCACTGCGATGGGCGCATCGGCGAACGCGACCCGGTGAAAGACATGGCGCGCAATTTGGACCGTTGGACCCACTGCATCGCAGCGCGTGTGTACTCCCATTCGACTATCGAAGAGCTGACGCGATGGTCCAGCGTACCGGTGATCAACGCGCTGAGCGATCTATACCACCCGTGCCAGATCCTCGCCGACATGCAGACGATTCACGAGCGCTTCGGAAGATTCGAAAAATTGAAGCTCGCCTTTATCGGCGACGGCAACAATGTGGCCCATTCGCTGATGCTCACCGGGGGACGGTTGGGAATCGAAATCGCGGTCGCCACTCCGAAGGGTTATGGTCCGAATAGGTCAATCGTGGCGGAAGCGGCGCGGCATGGAAGCATCGCGTTAACGTGCGATCCCGTGGAAGCCGTGGAAGGCGCGCATGTGGTGTATACGGACGTGTGGGTGAGCATGGGCCAGGAAGCTCAAGCGGAGGATCGCGCGCGGGCGTTCGCGCCGTACCAGGTGGATGAAACGCTGTTCGCGCGGGCGCGGCCGGAGGCCGTTTTCATGCATTGCCTGCCGGCGCGGCGTGGGCAGGAAGTCACCGACGGAGTCATCGAGGGTCCGCGGTCGGTGGTGTTCGATCAGGCGGAGAACCGCCTGCACGCGCAGAAAGCGCTACTGCTGACGCTATTGCAGTGATTCGGGGAAGGCGGGCTTTAGCCCGCGCGAGGGTTTAGCCTCGCCACCCGGCGGGACTCTAGTCCCGCGCGGACTAAAAAAGTCCGCCCTCCGGAAACATCCCGTTCCCGTGGGCTGTTACGGTAGAAGATCTATGTCTAAACCGAAAAAGGTCGCCTTGGCGTATTCCGGCGGCCTGGACACCTCTATCATCATCCCCTGGCTTAAGGAGAATTACGACTGCGAAGTGGTTGCCGTGTGCGGCGATATCGGGCAAGGCGGCGATGAGCTGGCCGGGCTGGAAGCCAAGGCACGCGCAACCGGCGCATCGGAAGTCCACGTAGCCGACATGCGCGAGGAGTTCGTTTCCGAATACCTGTGGCGGCTGGTGCGCGCGGGGGGCGAATATGAGCATAAGTATCTGCTCGGAACTTCGATCGCGCGTCCTTTGCTGGCGAAAAAACAGGTGGAAGTGGCTTTGCAGACAGGCTGCGATGCGCTGGCCCACGGCTGCACGGGAAAGGGCAACGATCAGGTGCGATTTGAGTTGACCTACAAGGCGCTTGCGCCGCATCTCGGCGTGATTGCACCGTGGCGCGAATGGAACATCGCTTCGCGTGAAGATGCCATCTCCTATGCGGCCGGGCACAACGTGCCGGTTTCACAAACCACCACGAAAATTTATAGCCGCGACCGCAACATCTGGCACATCTCGCACGAAGGCGGTGCACTGGAGGACCCCGCCAACGCAGCCCCCGCCGATGTCTGGATGCTGACGCGCAGCCCCGAAAAGGCGCCGGATGAGGCGACTTACGTGACGATCGGATTCGAGCGCGGCCGTCCCGTTTCGCTCGATGGAAAAATACTCTCGGGGGTGGCGCTGATCGAGGAATTGAACCGCATCGGGGGCATTCATGGAATCGGCCGTATCGATCTGGTGGAGAATCGCTTCGTGGGCATGAAATCCCGCGGCTGCTATGAAACCCCGGGCGGAACGATTATCATGGCGGCGCATAAGGAACTCGAAGCCCTGACGCTGGACCGCGCCATGGCGCACTACAAACAGAAGCTGGCGCTCGATTACGCCGAGCTGGTATACAACGGTCTATGGTTCACGCCCTTGCGCGAGTCGCTGGACGCGTTTTTTGAAAAGGCCGCCGACTTCACCACTGGCGAAGTCACCATGCGCTTATACAAGGGCACGCTTCAGCCGGTCAGCCGCAAATCGCCGTATTCGCTCTATGCGCTCGATATTGCCAGCTTCACCATGGGCTCGGGATACGATCAGCGCGATGCGCGCGGCTTTATCAACTTGATTGGCCTGCCCATTCAGGTGCGCGCGTCGTTGAAAACCTCGGCGTCGTTGAAAACATCGTCGTTGAAAACATCGAAGGTATGAAGCTTTGGGGCGGCCGCTTCGCCGAGGGCCCGTCAGAGGTGTTCGAGCGTTTCTCCGGCTCGCTCCATTTCGATCGCCGGCTGATCGACGCCGATATCCAAGGTTCGCAGGCCTTCGCGCGCGCGCTCGAAAGCGCGGGCATTCTCACGGCCGGGGAACGGGAAACCCTGATCGAGGCGTTCGATGCGATCCAGCTCGATTCGAAAGATCCGGTCTTCTTTGAAGGCGCGACCGATGAAGACGTCCATACGCTGGTCATCCGGAAGTTGAAAGAGCGAGTGGGCGCGCTGGCCGATAAGATCCACACGGGGCGCAGCCGCAATGAACAGGTTTCACTCGACCTCCGGTTGTGGCTGCGCGGCGAAATCGATCGCGCGTCGCATCTCCTGCTTGAGCTCATGAGCGCGCTGATCGTCTGCGCGCGCCGCGATCCCGATGCAATCGTGTGCGGCTACACCCATCTGCGCCGCGCCCAAGCCGTGCTGTGGCCGCACTACTTGCTTTCGTATTTCGAGGGCTTCGCGCGCGATTTTGAGCGTCTCCAGCAGGCTCGCGCGCGCGTGAACGTGCTGCCGCTGGGGAGCGGCGCTTTGGCCGGCAGCGGCTTTCCTTTCGATCGCGAGGCTCTGGCTCGCGATCTGGGATTCGCCGCGGTCACGCGCAACAGCATGGACGCTTCCGCGGATCGCGATTTCGCGCTCGATTTTCTTTTCTCTGCGGCGGCGATCATGCTGCGTTTGAGCCGCTGGGCCGAGGATTGGATTCTTTATTCCAGCGACGAATTCGGCTGGATCGAATTGGGGGATGCCGTCACCAGCGGCTCCAGCTTGATGCCTCAAAAGAAAAACCCGGATTCGCTCGAGCTGATTCGCGGAAAATGCGGCCGCGTGTTCGGCGATTTGAGCTCGCTGTTCGTCACCATGAAGGGCTTGCCTTCCACTTACGACCGCGACATGCAGGAAGACAAGGGGCCGCTGTTTGACGCGGTAGATCAGCTCGCGGGTTCGCTGGAGATGGCGCGCGCGACCATCGATTCCGCACGATTGAATCGCGCGCGGGCGCGGGCGGCGGCTGAGGAAAGCTGGACCGTCGCGACCGATCTCGCCGAGGCGCTCGCGCGCCAGGGCACGCCATTCCATCAGGCTCATCAGATCGTGGGCAAATTGGTTTTGGAAAGCGTTCGCGCAGGCCGAAAACCGGCAGAGTGGAACGGCGAAGAACTAGCTCGCTTCGCGCCGGAATTTACTCGCGAAATGGCTGCGCTGATGGATCCCGCGGAAGGAATGAAGACTCGCGAAATTCGAGGTGCCACGGGGCCTCGTGCGGTCGCGGCGGCGTTGGAGGATGCTGAGCAAAGGCTGGCCCAAATGTGGAAATGACGCGCGATTCCTAATGCTCGGAACCAACCGTGCTGGGTAGCGGGATCTGAACGGCAACATCCAGGCCGCTATACCACCGTTTGACCTCTTCAGACGTGTACTTTTCGCGAAACTGCCGAACCACGCTGCTCACAACTCCCGCGCTCTTGACGAGTTTCGCTCGGAGATCTTGGCGTTCCGATCCCGCCTGCACCGCGATGGCGCGATCCTTCGTTAGCCCGAAGTTCCACGGCCTGCTGAGGCTAAATTGAAGACACTGCTGGCACTTAGCCGGAAACGGCCCGGAGGCTACTGACTACGAGGCGCCAAGCCGACGCGGATGCCGAGCAGGGAGAAGGCGCGCTGCTGGAGGGGC
>DATDGT010000392.1:0-20680 GCA_036521975.1 Bryobacteraceae bacterium | reverse complement strand
ATCTGATGCCGGAGATGAGCCGGATGAAGCTGCCCGCGGAAGCCAGTCCCACGGGAGGAACCGGCGGCGGCACTGTCCCTGTGTGCATCAAGGATTACGCGCAAGACGACAATTTGATTGTGCGCGTCGACCCGGTTCTTAACGGAAATCAATTTAACCGGATTCCCGTCCGAATCATCATCGGCAAGGACGGCAAGGTGAAGCACATTCACTTTATCAGCGCCTCTGCGGAGGAGGCGAAGGCGATTACCGATGCCCTCGGCCGATGGAGGTTCAAGCAATACAACAGGGGCGGCCAGCCTGTCGAAGTGGAAACGGGAATCTTGTTTGGACACCAGTAGGACAAGCTTCGGCTGGAGAATATTGGTCGTCAGCTTGCACTTCCATGTATCAGGGCACGACTTCAGTCGTGCCGACGGTAACGGCTGGCATCAAGGGCTTTAGCCCCTGCAGCCCCGGCCGGGGAAGGACAAGCTTCAGCTTGTCCATTGAGCATCAGGGGTCAGAATCGGCGCGTGATGCGCGGCTATTCTGACTTCTGACTTCTGACTTCTGGCTTCTTTCGCCTGCGCCTCAACTGGCGGACTATTTCCCGGGGTTTGATGCTTTCCAGCGCTCCATCGCCTGACGGTGCAGCGACTCGGGCGGCAACTCGGCCAGTTCCATGCGGATGCCATTCAGGTCGGTGACGTTCGACAGGATGGCCTTGGTGCCGCTCACCCGCGTTTCCGAAACGTTAGCGCCCCGCTGCCGGAACATCGCTGTGGCTGTCCCCATATTGTCCACCACTACGCCGAAGTGACTGATCCCGGGCGGCCGGTCGGCGCTCGCGGGCTGCAACTCCACGAAGGTGTTCTGGCTGATCTGGACGTAGACCAGCATGGGCTTCCCCTTGTCGTCCAGGTTCCGGAACGCCTCCGGAAAGCCCAATGTCTTGGTGTAATACGCAACGGCCTGGTCCAGGTTCGGCACGCTGATCCCCACGTGATTCAAGCCCACGATCCCGCGGTTCCCGTTTTGGGCAATCGCTGTTTGGATTGCCATTCCTATCACGATCCCGGTCACGGTGAAAAACAGATGGCGCATAACGCCCCCTTTCTCAGTGTTTATTGTATTTTGTTTCAGCCAGGGATATCTGTGACCTGAGAACTAGTGGAGAGCCATGAAGACATTTCGGCGCGTGGCTCCGCGCTATCTCCGCGAGCGGCGCATCGGGGGCCGCTCTCATATTTTGGATAGCGCTGTAGCCGCGAAGCGTGCCCGCCAAACAGATCGCGGCTCCCAAAGCCCTGAGCATACTGGTCAAGAGAACTGGCAGCGAGAATGCCCTTAAGCTCCACGGGTTCTCGCTGATTCAGCAGTCCGCTGCTTCACGGAAGTCCGCAGTTTTTCGATTCGGAGGAAACCATGAAAAACCTATATCCAGTTTCTGGATCTGGCCGGGATGAAAATGCTAGACCTGAAGGAGTTGTAACTCATTCGCCGCGTTCTTTCTCAGGGCAAGCGCGGGCTGCGACGGCGTCTCTGCTCGTTCTCGTGGGGACAATCGTTATTTCGAGAACGGTGAATGGGCAGTTTCCGCTATCACCCAACCAGACATTCATCCCCAATGGGACTTCGTTCCTCAACCTGGGCGGAACTTCTCAAACGTACAGCATCGTCGGCGGAGGCATCGATGAGACTGGGCTTTTCTTCCAAAGTCTGGGCACGAACGGCCGTTCGTGCGCAAGCTGCCACCAACCGAGCGACGGCATGTCGGTATCGGCCGTCAACGTCTCCCTTCGTTTTCTCGTTAGTCAGGGACTCGATCCGATTTTCCGTACCGTAGATGGCTCCAACTGCGATCACAACATCGACGTCTCCACGGTTGCCGGACGATTCGCCGCCTACAGCCTGCTCCGCACGCGCGGCTTGATCCGCATCGCTCTGGCGGTTCCCTCGGGTGCGGATTACGCGGTCACCGCCGTCAGTAATCCATACGGCTGCAACGAGACTAATGTAATCTCGCAGTACCGTCGGCCATTGCCGGCCACGAATCTTCCATTCTTAAGCGCAGTAATGTGGGATGGCCGGGAATCCAGTGCGCTCACCGGCACAACCAAAATCCTCTATGCGAACTATCCCACTTCGCTCGAAAGCGACTTGGCCCACCAGTCGCTTGATGCTACAGTTACCCACGCGCAGGGCAATGGCACAAGGCCGACTCCCGCCGAACAGTTGGAAATCGTCAATTTCGAGATGGCGTTGTTCACAGCGCAATCCTCCAGCTTCTTCACGGGACCTCTGAACTCCGCAGGCGGAAATGGGGGGCCCGTACCTCTGGCCACGCTGCCGTTCTTCGTTAGCATCAACTCGAGCATCCATGCTTTACTGCCCAACGGCCCGGAACAGCCGGGCGGGCTGATGACGCCAGGCGACGATCAGTTCACCTCCAATATCTTCAACCTCTACGGCGCGTGGTCCACACTGCCTTCGTATGATTTCAGAGCGTCGGTGGCCCGGGGGCAAGCCATCTTCAACACCAGGCCGCTCACCATCACGGGAGTAGCCGGCATCAACGACGATGTTTCCGAGGGCGGACTGGTCTCTGGCGGGATTCCATCGCTTACCGGAACCTGCGGCACATGCCACGACACACCCAACGTAGGCAACCACTCCTTCCCCACGCCCTTGAACATTGGGACGGGCGACCCCAGCCCTTCGAATGCAGGCGTCAATATGGGCGGGCTGGATATCAGCTATCTGCCGCGGATCACGGTGTGCCAGCTAGTGAACGGTCAGCCGAGCGACAACTGCAAGACCACTAGCGATCTCGGCCAAGCCTTGATCGACGGCCAGTTCGCTCATGCCGGCAAGATCAAGGGACCGATCCTCCGCGGACTTTCCGCCCGCGCTCCATACTTCCATAACGGCTCCGCTCAGACCCTGCTGGATGTCGTGCATTTCTACGAGAACCGGTTCGGACTTGTCCTGAGCCCACAGGATGAGGTAGACCTGTTCAACTTCCTTAGCGTACTTTGAGGGAGATCGAGGCCTCTTCACCGTCCTGCAGGACTTCCGCGCATGCGCCTCTCGCCTGGGACCCGCCGTTGAGCAGATGGCAGACTTGATGAGTCGCCACGATGAAGGAGTAAGTTCCTAAGCCGGATCAACGCGAGCTCGGACTCAGCGCAGGACGGCTCTGTAAGCTTATCCTCACTATTTACCATTTTCCGTTGTGCGCACCTGCGTCCACGTGCAGCACCTCCCCTGTGACATGACGAGCTTCCGTCAGATAAACGACTGCGTCGACAATGTCCTGGATTTCCGAGATCTGTCCCATCGGCGATAGGCTTTGCAGATATTCCTTCGAGTCCTTGGCGTGCATCGGCGTATTTACCTCTCCGGGAGCGACCGCGTTGAAGCGAATTCCGTCCTTTGCGTACTCCATCGCGAGGCTCAGCGTGATTGCCTCCAGACCGCCTTTCGTCATCATTGGTATGGAAGATCTTACTCCCGCGATGGGATGGTGAACCATGGCCGAGGTCAAGCATGTCACGCTCCCGCCCGTCTTCTGGGCCGGCATCTGCTTTACCGCAAGTTGCGTGATGTAGATGTAGCCCTCGAGGTTTGTCTCGGAGAGCCGCCGAAAATCGTCCGCCGTAAAGTCGATAAACGGCTTCGTAAAGAAGATGCCGGCATTGTTCACTACAACATCGATGGAGCCGAATCTGGAGATCGCCGTCTCGGCAATTCTCATTGCGGTTGAAGGCTGGCCAACGTTCCCATCCACCAGGGCGAGCTTTCCGTTGGGCGCCAACACACTGTCCGCAAAGCTCAAAGAGTTGGCAACAACGTGATAACCGAGATCGATGAATGCCTTTGTGACGCCGAAGCCGATTCCGTGAGAGGCGCCCGTAACTATCGCCGTTCTTGGCCTTTCTTGCGTTCCTGCCTCTGTCGTGCCCCGCAGGCTAGACATCGTTTCTCCCTTCATCCTTTTCCAACTCAGCCTGGCTCTCCGTGATCTTTCCGTCGCGGAGCCGATCACCGCCCAGACGAGCGGATAAAAATTGGAGGGTGAGTGTTTCACCCTGCGCGCAATGGCACCGCGACCGGTACATCTTCCAAGTCTGATAGAATCGACTCGTTCAGCTCGTTCTGGCTCGCAAGGAGAATGACGAATGAGTCTAACTTTGAAGGTCAACGGCCAATCGCACACCGTTGATGTCGACCCTTCCACTCCGCTGCTCTATATCCTGCGCAACGATCTTGGCCTGCGAGGCCCGCGTTTCGGTTGCGGGCTCGGGCAATGCGGCGCGTGCACGGTAATTATTAACGGCGCGGCAACCCGGTCCTGCATCACCGTGGGTTCGGCCGTCAAAGGCGAGATCACCACGCTGGAAGGACTCGCGAAAGAAGGCAAGCTCCATCCGGTTCAGCAAGCTTGGATCGACGAGCAGGTGCCGCAGTGCGGTTTTTGTCAGAACGGTCAGATCATGACGGCCAAGGCGCTGCTGGACAAAAATCCCAAACCCACCGACGCCCAGATCCGGCAAGGGATGAACGGCGTTCTTTGCCGCTGCATGACGTACTACCGCGTACAGGCCGCGATAAAACGTGCGGCGAGGGTGATTGCCGCCCGCCATACCGCGTCCGGAAAGGAGGCCCAGGCATGACAAAATTCACCGAAATTCCGAAGCACGTCGAAGACGTGCTGGAAAGTATGGGCGGGACGACCTCGCGCAGAAACCTGCTTAAGAGCGCCGGCCTGCTGGTGGTGAGCTTCGCGGGAGTGGGTACGAGCCCGATTACACCCGGGGCGAAAGCTCAGGCTCCAGACAAGGCAGGTCCCTACTCCGAAGTCGATTTCCATCAGCTCGACTCCTGGATCGTCATCCATGAAGACAACTCCGCAACGTTTTATGTCGGAAAGACGGATTGCGGCCAGGGCACCGGGACGTCTTTTCGGCAATTGATGGCCGACGAGCTGGACATCGCCTACAACAAAACCACCTGCATCATGGGCAGCACGGACAACACCGTCGACCAGGGCGGGTCCGGCGGATCGACCGCGATGGAAAGGGAGAGCTGGGCCATGAGGCGCGTGGCGGCCGAAGCTCGCCGCGTCTTATTGGAGATGGGATCCGGGCGGCTCGGCGCGCCCGTCAATCAGCTTGTCGTGAGCGAGGGTGTGATCACGGTAAAGGGAGATCCTTCCCGAAGCGTCACGTACGGACAACTGATCGGCGGAAAAAGGTTCAATGTAACCCTGACTGGGAACAACATCGGCGCGACCACGGGTATGGCCGCGGTCAAGCCTGTGCAGGAACTCAAAAATACTGGCCTCTCGCCGCAGCGTTACGACATTCCTCCAAAAGTGGATGGGTCGCTGAAATGGGCGGTTGACGTCAAGATGCCGGGGATGGTTCATGCGCGGAACGTAAAGCCGCCGGTAGCGGGAGCGCGGCTGGTCAGCTTCGACGAATCTTCCGTCCGAGATCTGCCTGGATTTGTGAAAGTCGTTAGCAAGGGGAACTACCTGGCGGTGGTGTGCGAGCGGGAAGAGCAAGCAATCAACGCAGCCCGGAGGCTCAAGGCAGACTGGGAAAAGCCGAGGTCGGCGCCATTTCCGTCGTCGGAGAACTTATTCAATTACATGCGCGAAGTAACGCCGAAGTCCAGCTCGAGACCGGTGGTTGTGGGGAATCCGGACACGGCGTTCGCCGGCGCGGCGAAAGTGATCGAGGCCGATTACGAAATTCCGTTCCAGGGGCATACGGCCATCAGCGGCGCACATGCCACGGCAGATCCGTCGAATGGGCAGATGACGATCTATTCCAACGATATGAAGTCCTACGGTATGCGAAGGGGCGTCGCCGACTTTCTGGGGATGCCTCATGAACAAGTGCGCGTGGTTTGGATGGAGGGCCCGCAGGGCTATGGCCGCACGGCCGCCGACGACGCGGGGTGTGAGGCGGCGTATCTGGCGAAAGAACTTGGCCGGCCGGTTCGCGTCCAGTGGATGCGTAACGAAGAGACAGCGTGGGATACGAAGGGCCCGGCGTTTGCCGTAAAGGTGAAGGGAGGATTGGATGCGGCGGGGAACCTCATCGCTCTCGACTACGACGCGCGCGCCACGGACTACAACCACGTCGGCTACAACGAGCCCGACACGGTTCTGATCGCCCAACTAATGGGGATCAGGCGCGCCCAGCCTGCCGCGGGCGGCGCGGCCACCCCCTCGGAAATGTACGCCATCCCGCATCGCCGCATGATAGGTCGTGTAGTGAGCTTACCGATGGTGTGGGAGACGCCCGTTCGCACGGGAAATCTGCGCGACCCGAACGGTCCGCAATCGACGTTTGCCTCCGAGTCTTTCATCGACGAACTGGCCGCGGCGGTAAAGGCCGATCCAATGGAATTCCGTATGAAGCTGCTAACCGGCAGCACCGACGAGGACAGCGGGTTTAAGCGCGCCCGGTCGATCGCGGTCCTCAAAGCAGCGGGCGAAGCTTACGGCTGGGATCCGCGCCCTTCGCCGAAGCCGCGAGGAGCGGGCGAAATTCTCACCGGCCGGGGCTTGGCGTATTCCTTCCGCGGCCAGACCGTGGTCGCGGAGATCGCCGAGGTCGAGGTGAATCGCCGGACCGGCCATGTATGGGTGAAGCGCCTGGTGTGCGCGCACGACTGCGGCCTGGTGGTCAATCCCGAATCCCTCCGTCACACGGTGGAGTGCGCCATGCTCCACTCGATAAGTCGCACCCTGCACGAAGAAGTGCAGTTCGATACAGAAAAGGTTACGAGCGTGGATTGGGTTTCCCATCCGACTCTGACCCATGCCGATGCGCCGGAACAGATCACCGTGGTTCTGGTGAACGGAGACCCGAATCCAAAGCGGCCCGATCTGCCTCCATACGGAGCCGGCGAGGCGGCTTGCAAACCCATGCTCGCCGCGGTAGCCAACGCAATCTACGATGCGACCGGCGTGCGCCTCCGCCGAATTCCCTTCCGGGCGCCGCGAGTGCTCGCCGCGCTCAAGGCGTCACAGGTTTAGCAAAACGTGTGACCTTCAAATCGTCCTTCGAGGCCGGACGAAATGCACAATCAGCGCGATGACTGCGAAGATCAGCAGCAGGTGAATCAGACCGCCAGCCAAATGAAACGCGGCCCAGGCCACAATCCAAGTCCCGAGCAATACAAAGAACAGAAAAAGGAAGAACAGATCCGCTAACAGGCGCATACGACCTCCGTCGAAGGTTGAGCAGTTCGATTGCCGTTCCTCGCAAACCGCGTGTTTTGATCGTCATGGGTTGACGGCTCCAGGTAGAATTTGCCACGTATTTGCGGCTTCTGGTGGGGCAGGCCCTCGGCCTGCGGCGGCCTCCCAGGCCGCCTGCACCGGGCGGGCCGAGGGCCGCCGCAGCGCAGGCCGCCGCCCCACATTGCTCTCGAATACGTGGCCGGATTTTTGAAACGGAGTACTAAACGCTTGGGGGCCACCCAGGACTTACGGCACTCACGCTCGGGCCGATTCAATCACAAACCCGAGCAGGTTGGTGGCTGATAGAATTTGACTCATGGATTGCCATGGGTATTTCCCTGACGCGGCTCTCATATCGCTGCTGCTGTGCGGATTGGTCACGGTGAGCGCACAGCGTCGGGTTGCCGATGAACCGCGAATTGCCGGCCGGCCGAACGTGCAGGCTTCGGGATGTACTACGGAAAATCAATCACCTCCCGAAGAATTGAGGGAAACCGACTACATCGCCATCGGGCGCACTTCCTGCTTTGGCCCGTGCCCGGCTTACACCGTTACACTTCAAGCCAACGGTACCGTCTCTTGGGAAGGAAGAGAACATGTAATACAGACGGGCCCGGCAGTGCATACGTCTCGTCAGATGTGGCGCGTTCGATCATCGAAAAGTTTCGGACGGCGGGATTTTGGACCCTGTGCGCCAGCTACGACCGCATGGTGAGCGATGTTCCTACCGCAATCACCACCTTACATATAGCCGATTATCAGAAATCTGTTTCCGACCGCGCGGAGGGCGCCCCAGGGTGGCTGCGGGAACTCGATTATCAAGTGGAAGCGCTGGCGAATACCCACCGTTGGATTCACGGCGACCCCGCCGTGGAGGTATTTCAACCATTCTTGGACTCGGATAGACATGGTCCCAAGCCGGGGTTCACAGCGTTAATGCGAGCTAGTGCCGACGGCGACGTCGCCGAAACTCAGAAAGAACTTACCGCCGGGGCCGATCCCAACGCCCAGGACGGCAGCGGTTGGACGGCCCTCATGTATGCCACGCTGGCGATGAAGCCCGATAGTATTCCAGTCCTGCTACGTGGCGGAGCCGATCCAAACGTCCGCTCTCGCATGGGCCAGACCGCGCTTATGGCGGCCAGCCTGGCGTTTTTTGCGACCGGCGAAAAACTGGAAATGCTCCTGGCGGCGGGTGCCCGCAAGGATATTCACGATGTCCTTAACATGAGTGCGTTGGATTATCTTGACAACGCCGCGCGTACCGGGCCGTCCGCCCGGACAGAGGAGTACCAGAAGCTGCGGCTGCTTCTGAAGTAGCAGAACGGATACAGCGCTCATCCGCCTCGGCAGACCTGTTTGCTCAAGGAAAACAGCAAGCGCCGAGCGGGCTTTGCACCGGTGACGACGCGCTAGAGTCTCCGTGTGAGTTGGCCAATCCCAAGACTGACGCCGGAGTGTTTACGAACCGGCGTCAACAAGCGGCTACGGCCACTTCCTTGAAAGTCGGCTTATTGGAAACTTGCCGTCTGTGCCGTCTCAAAAACGGTAAGTTTTGCAACATTGCCGGAAGGCCGGTAAACATTGGGCCTTGCATGTTGCAAATGTCTCGTACAAAACGACCGCAGGAAATATCGCTCAAGGCTGGGTCAGTCCCTCTAGGAAAACTACTCGGGTGGAGCAGCAGTCTTGGGGGCAAGCCCCTTGTCGGTGATTTCAAAGTCCTTGAAAACCGAGACGGTGCCTTCCACAAGGGTATGGAGCAGCTTGATAGCCTTGATGGCGTCTGCGTGCGGGTCTCTACCTCGCGCGTGTGCGTACTGGTTTCTTAACTCGCCGAGACTCTGCGCTGCCTTTTTAGCTCCATCGTCGAGAAGGGCTGCTTTATTCAGAAACCCAGTAATTCCGCTCACTTCGACACGTTCGAGCTGATCGAAAGCTTCGCTAGGTGGACCAATTGCGTTGCCAGCCTTATGGACGAGAACTGAGGCTCGCAGCATATCTTTTACGAGCCGCTCGCCAACAATGCCGCACATGGCGACACAGGAATAGAACCGGCCCACAACGAACAATTCGCGGGCCTCTACAAGAAGACTTACATACTCTGCGAGCGGCTTTTGCAAGATTACTGGGGGCAGCTCCCAAATCCGCTCAACCGCACCCGGCAATCCTTGCTCAAACTTCTGGCGGAGTATGTTTCCAAAATCTTCTTTCGTGCGCTCAGTCTTCGGCGTATCTGGTGTTACATCGAGGTACACCTCTATGAATTCACTCATATCGTTAGCTCAAATCCCGATCCGCTCTACTTCCCCGACGCTGATGTCATCGTTGCGCCGGTCATAAAGGCCGGTGGTCTTCGCGTTCGAGTGTCCGGCCATGCGTTGCGCGACCTCGATGCGTCCGCCGTTCGTAAGATAGTCGGTAATCCCCGTGGCGCGAAAGGTGTGGCAGCCAATCGGCGTTGCAATTCCCGCAGCAGAAGCACGGCGGCGCACCATGTACCAGACATCCGTGCGCGACATCGCCCCCAGCCCGAGTTTCTTCGTCTTGCCCATCGCGGCCCGGAATAGCGGCCCCTTGCGATCATCCGTGATACAAGCCGCCTTGACGTAGACGTCGAGATAATCTTCGAGCTTGTGATGGCACGGCATTTCATTGACCTTGCCATTTTTTTCGCGGAGGCGCAGCCACCAGCGTTTTTTCTGCGCGAAATAATCCTCAACGGTGAGCGCAACGACGGCCCCGACGCGGGCGAAAGTGTACGTCATTACCGCAATGACGGCGCGGTCGCGCAGCCCCACGACGGTTGAAACATCCATGCCGGTGAGCAGCGCGGTTGCTTCTTCGGAGGACAGCACCGGCGTTACGCCTTTGCTCACTGAATGGCGCGGCCCCCGGACGGAATGCGCCGGGTTCGACGGTATCACTTGGCCTGTCACCAGCCAGTCAAACAGCATGCGGATGCAGGCGAGATGCTGCTTGACGGTCGGGGCCGACCGCTCCCCCTGCAATTGTTCGATGTAGGCGGCGACATGCACCGGCTGCACATGGCCGAGAGCGTCAATCCCCTGCCCTTCGCACCAGCGCAGGAACGCGCCAGCGGCCCGCGCATACGCCGCCCGCGTGTTTCTGTTACGGATATTGACGGTAAAGAATTCGACGAACCGCCACGCGGCTTTTTCGCCTGCATGAGTAATGAGCGCCGGAAGTTCTGGCCCTGAGGAGGGCACGGCCAACTCATTCATGCAAGCCCTCATTCAAGACTAAACTGCGGAAGCAAAGAGTAATCGCCTCTACCCGAGTGCTGCTGGGTGTGAATGTAGGCAAGCCCGATATGAAGCAACGACAAGACCAAAACAATCTTGAAGCTGTGACCATTGAGCCACTCCCTAAAAGAGCAGTCGTATCGTACTACCGTCAAATCCAGTTTTTCGCCCATAAGCACCCCTTTCGTTTCAGAACCCTTGTTGTTTCTGGTTGAAGTTCCGGAGTTGCTACAGACGCACCCAGCAGCGGTCACCACCACCTCACGCGCACGGCTATGCTGAGGCTCGGGACTCGAGTACAGACGACTACGCACAACCTCAGTATACCATCTTTCCTCAATTTCGTACAACATAACCTCCTTTATGTCCGGCTATCCGGCCCTGCTTTTTTCCTGGCTTTTTTCAAGCGCACCGCCATCCCGTCAGCTTCGCGGTCCCAGGCCAGGAAACTCCAGAAGCCGGCCCGCCTGAACGCTGGGGAAGCGCTTCTTCGGGATAATCATTAATACGTGCCAATGGTCCAACATACCTACGAAGAGCTTCGCGATACAGTCGTCGATATCCTGCTCAAACGAGCGGTTGTTGCTTACGAGCCGAGTCAATGGCGTGAACTCCAGGCGGCCGTGGCGGAAGTATTCTCCAAAAAAGAGAACCCGGCTGGAGCGGCCAGAGGCTATCCCCCTCCAAGATTGCATCCCAACGACGCGGAACTTGTGCGTGACGTGTTTTGGGACTTGTTTCGTCAGGGATTTATCACCCTCGGCCTGAACGACTCCAACGAGCAGTGGCCTTGGTTTCGGCTCAGCCACCTGGGCGAGAGAGCGTTAAAGACGCAAAGCCCGTATCGCTTTCACGACACGAATTCCTTTCTGGCTTTGGTCCAGCGCGAAGTGCCGGATATTTCCTCGGAGGCGTCGATCTATCTTGCCGAGGCCGTGACCGCGTTCTACGCAGGCTGTTCCCTCGCGAGCTGCGTAATGCTTGGCGTTGCGGCTGAAGCCGAGTTCCTTCGTCTCGCTGAGGTCACGATTAACAGTCAGGACCACGGCCAACGCTTCTCAGGTCTTCAAAAGCGTTACCTCATCCGGCAAAAATCGCGTATTTTCAGGATTGTCTGGAGCCTCTAATTCCAGCCCTACCTCGGGAGGCGACCGAGGACCTGGAAACGAATCTTCTGGCGATCCAGTCGGTGCTCCGCATCGCCCGCAACGAAGCCGGACATCCGACAGGAGCCTCGCCGCAGAGGGAGCAGGTCTATGTCTATTTGCAACTGTTCGTTCCATTTGCCCGTCAATTGATGCGCTTGCGTAGTGCCCTGGCCTAAGCTGCCCTTTCCGCTACCAGACTGTTTTCAGTATCGCCGCGCGTATGCGCCCGTCACGGCTAATCACAGGTACGTCGAAATAAAGCGCCGTGGCCGCGACAATGCGGTCCGGCATGTCGGGAACATCCGCGCGCGGAATCCGGGTCATGGCATCGACAATCTCAACCGTGCAAGGAGCTTCCTTCAAAACATGGTCGGGATCATCGAGAGCGGCTTTCAGATCGGCGTAGGCGTTCTGAGGCAACCGGTTCTTTTCCACGAGGTACACGATTTCCGCCAGACTGATGGCTGAAACGACGATCCGATTTCCGACGGAGGCAGCCTGATCGATAAAGCGGCCCGCCGCGGCGGACAGACGCTCATCATCGAACAGATGCCAGACAGCGGTATGAGTATCCGCGACGCCGACGATGGGCACTTAAATGTCTTTCGCGAAATTGCGGAACATCTCGCGGCGGTTTTCGTCGATTTCCTCGGCTGAGGGAGCACGGCCATACTTCGCCCACATGCCGCGCCCGGTTTTAAGCGGCTTGTGCGGCTCCTCTCCTTCCTCAGCCAGCTTCCCAAGCCAGCCCTTAAGCGTGAGGCCCTGCGCCGCCGCTTTCGCTTTCAGCGCCGCCGCCTGGTTGTCCGGGAGTTCGATAACGGTCATGGCCGCGTCCTTCCCCTCTCTTTTCAGCCTAAAGCATATTACGGCAGATCGTCACAAGCTTCAAGGCGCGCACGGCACGACGTTCCCGCCGAACACAAGATCTTGAGTGTTGCTCCGAGACTCTCGACTGCCGATTGATTTTAGGGCAGGCTTCCAAATTGGCGCACTGATTCGCCGCGCCGCCCTCAACCATCTGGAGAACCACACACCAGAAGCAGCAAAGCCCGCCAGTGGCGGCCCGTGATGCCGGTCGAAACCGGGGAATTTCGTATCTGTCGCAAGATCGAATTTCCCCGAAATCAGGCCCCGAGTCAAGCGGAAAGAACATCCTTTCCGCAACGGGTTGTTTTGCGCCGATTTTCCGGCCTTTCCGGGCGGGCTGTTGTCCAACCACCAGGAGAACAGCCATGCAGAAACATCCCCTCGTCCGCCCAACCGCTCATTATGAGAACGACCCGCCCGCTCATCTCGAAAAGGACGGCGCACTGGAAAAGCTGGAAGGCCGCAGAAGAAAGAGCTTCGGCACGAAGCACGTTTCCGCCTGCATGCCCTTCATTGCCGATTTGCACGACGGCACGACCTACGCGGGGTCAAACCTGTAATGGTTCTGAGAAAACGAAAACGGGCCTTTACGCCGCCCTTCAGCTTTAGCCACAAGGTTGCGCGATGGAACGTCCTTTATGCAGCGCTATCCGGGGAGCGGAAGCTCAACGATCACATCGGAGGATCGCCGCCGATACGGCGGGCCGCCTTGGCTTCCTCTCAAAAGCGCGGCATCAGTTTTCCGTTGGTGTCTTTTCGAGGTGAGTGACGATGAGCATTTCGATCGGGGCCTTGCGCGCTTCTAGGCGGAGCCCGTACTGCTTGACTGCGTCAAACACCGAGGGCGCGGGCTCGACGGGTGTTGCGGCGCCGTCCACGGGGGGAGTGTGCGGGCCTTGATCCCCTTCCGCTGCAAAGGTTAGCTGGAACTCGTACTGACCTTTGATCCCGGTCATATCGACCACCGGCCGGCCAGTGAAACGGGACACAAGCTCGACCAGACTCTGGATGCTCGCAGAAGGGGCCGAAATGGTCACGTCGCCGCCGGGCGGAAACATGTACATCATCATTGGCCTGGGCTTGCCGTCTGCTCCCAGAGCCTTCGGCGAGTTGTTGTCGGTTTTGACCTGAGTCGGCTTCAACCTGGCTCCGCCATTCCCGACCAACAGAGCGTAGACGTTTTGCTCCTTCATCTCGTGCCGAATTTCTACCTTGAACCTGTCGGCCAGCAACGACCGTAACATCTCAGGAATTTGATCGGCGGAAGCTCCTGCGGGAAGCGTGGCGCGGATCTCGAAACGCGCTTTGGTCATCCAATCAGGCCCGACGATCTGGAAATCCCTCACTCGGTATGCGCCGCGGATGCAATCGCGCAGCGTAATGTTCGTGTACGTAACCATCGCGCCGTCGGCGCTCATGCCTACAAGCGTCGGACTCTGGGGATTGGGGTCGGAGGGTTTGATGGATGCTACATCAAATCTGAGCTCCCCTGTCGACTGTTGGGCGAAGCCAGCGGGCACACCCGCAGTTGTGAAGAGCGCCAGGGTAAGACCGCGAAGCATATCGGGGAGTGTCACTGCTGCTACCCGCACCTTTTTTCACCATAAGCTGAAAAATTGTCTAGGCGCAAGGGCCGGTCCGTTAAGGGAAGGGTTCTGCCCGCGATCCGTCCTTAGGCCCGGAAGGTTCAGCAAACCGCTGCCTTGCGGTCGCGGCTCAGCGTGAATGCCGTGCGGCAAAACATCCGATTCCGAGACGCGACGGGGTGCCCTCTGGGCCGGGAGCGGTGCCGTCATATCGAAAATTCTCTTGACGCATATACTACGCTGTAGTAGTATCGGATTTGGAATAGTAGAAACCCATGTCTCTGCCCCGGCTCACCAAACTCGAGCTTCGAATCCTGGAGGCCCTCTGGGCGCACGGGAAAGCCTGCGTTCGAGAGATTCAAGAGGAGTTCCCCGAGCCCCGTCCCGCCTACACCACCATTCAGACCACGGTGAACCGGCTGGAGGGGAAAAAGGCAGTTCGGCGCGTGCGGAAAATCGGCAATGCGTATATCTATGAGCCGGTGGTACCCAGGGATCTCGCGCGGAGCCGGCTTCTCGATGAAATCTTGAGCTTTTTCGGAGGACGGGCGCAACCGATGATGGCCCAACTCGCCGAGGCCGGCAAACTGACGCTCGACGACGTCCGCGAATTGGAAAAAACGATCCGACAGCTTGACTCCGAAAGGAAGAGGAAATCGAAATGATCGGCGCAGCGACGAACCATCTTTGGCAAAGCACGTTGTTCGCGATCGCGGTCGGAGGCTTGACGCAAGCGTTCCGCGGGAACGCGGCGCGGGTCCGGTACTGGCTGTGGTTCAGCGCGTCGTGCAAATTCCTGATTCCGTTCGCGCTGCTGATGACGGTCGGGAGCCGACTGCAGCAAGACACGGAACCGAACACCGTTCCAGGCCCCCTTCCAGTTATCGTCGCGCCCCTACTGCAAATCAGCCAGCCGTTCTCCAGCGCTCCGCTGACGGCGGGTTCCACACAGACGGCCCTCCATTGGATGGACGCCTGGACGGACGCCGCCATTATCAGCGTGTGGGCCTGTGGGCTCTTAGCGGTTGCGCTGATGCGCTTTCGAGGCTGGCTGCGCATTAGAGCCGCGCTCCACGCCAGCACGCTGGTTGATATTCCCGCGCCCATACGGATTCGCTCTACCGCGAGCCTGTTCGATCCCGCCATCGTCGGATTGTTCCGCCCGATCCTGGTTGTGCCTTCCGGTATCGTCGAACAGTTGAGACCCGCTCAATGGGAGGCGGTGCTTACCCATGAGCTATGTCACGCGCGGCGGCGCGACAATTTGACCTCAGCCCTTCACATGGTCGTCGAGGCGTTCTTTTGGTTTCATCCGCTGGTGTGGTGGATCGGAGGACGGCTGGTCGAAGAGCGGGAGCGAGCCTGCGACGAAGCTGTGCTTAGTTTGGGAGGCGAGCCGCGCGATTACGCCGAAGCCATCGTCAGCATCTGTAAGCGCCATGTCAAGTTGCCGCTTGAATGCGTGTCCGGAGTGGCGGGCGCGAATCTGAAGAAGCGAATCGAGGAAATTATGAAAAATCGCATCGTTCGTAGACTGAACTTCGCCAGGAAAGTAGCGCTGTTAGGCGCGGGAATCGCGACTCTGGGAGCGCCGATTCTCGTGGGCATCGTGAATTCACCGATTCGGGCCCAATCGCCCCAGCCGGTCGCGGCACCTCAAGTTACGCCAGCGGACCCGAAGCCCGATCAGATTCCACCTGAGACACCCCCACCTGGCCCGATCTCGGGAGGGCGAGGGGCAGCGGCCCCGCCGGACGACGACTCCCAGCGTCGCTTGGAAGTCCAAAAAGCCAGGGATGGTGTTCTCGACGCAATGGGCCGGATCTTAGCGCGGTACGGGATGCCGGACCAGCTTCAAGCCAGCTCCGATCCGCGGAATCAGTCGCTGATCTGGCACTACAACTACCTCACGGATTTCCAAAGCCCGGTGGAGTTTCAAGCGGCCCCAGGCGGGGTGCGCATTGTCTCGCCTCCCCCGACAGCCACTTATTACGGACAGCCTGGCATCGCGACCGCCTTGGTGGAAATGCTCAACCGGGAAAGCCAAAGCCAAGGCGAGCCGGCGGCGGCGAGCGCAATTGCGGGACTTCCCGGCCGCCATGCATCCCTTGAGATCTATCCCGCGAAAGAATATCGAATGCTGTCGATACCGCTCGACTCACTGTCGGGACGAGTGGATATCGTTGCCGCAGTCATAAAGCGTTCGGGCGCGTCCGGGACGATGGTGGAGAACGTCCGCGATACTATTCTCGAAGCATCGCCCGCCGGAATCGCGTTCGCCAATACGGACGCGCCCGGGTCCTGGCAAGCGCACCTGACGCTGGATTTCGGATCGTACGTGTGCGCCCTGGTTGTGAAGGAGCGAAGCACCGGCCGGATTTATGAAGAAACCATCGATTTTGAAGTGAAGTGAGGTCCGCGCAACCGATCCGCTCCGTTACATATGCGCCTCTCCCGGATTCCCGCCGATTTATGGACTCGACGGCGGCCTTGTCGATTGCTGGGGGTCCCGGAGAGGGTCTCGAACGTCCTGACTAATGGCCCCGATCCTCCGCACAGGCTGTAGCTCGTGATTCCGCGATCAAATTGATCGCGGCCCCCACTGAGGCCTGTTCATGTAAATAACTCTGTTATACAGAGTACTTCGCGATAAATTGATCGCGGCGACCTTTCATCTGCTTCATTCTGCCTCATTCTGCTCCATCTGATTACAAAAATTTCATTTCCGCGATCAATTCACAGGCTAAAGCCTATGCGACCATCGTGCCCAACCCAACTGCACGAAATGTGGAAAGTCCAGGACCTGGGCTGAAGCCTGGCTGAACCCCAGGTTGCAAGCTGAAGCTTGCTCCGCCAGATCGCCTTCAATCGACCGGTGCATGGCAATTTCTGCAACCAGGTACTACTGCCGTTGTTATCCTGGGATTTCCATGCCGCGCGTCCGCTTCGCCCCGTCGCCTACCGGATATCTTCACATCGGCAGCGCCCGGACCTTCATTTTCAACTGGCTCTATGCCCGCCATCACCGCGGCGCGATGATTCTGCGCATCGACGACACCGATGTGGAGCGCAACACCCAGGCCTCGCTCGATTCGATTTTCGACGGTCTCAAGTGGTTGGATCTGGGATGGGATGAGCTGTACCACGCCTCCCAACGGGTGGATTTGCACCGGCGCCTGGCCCAGGAACTGCTCCATCGCGGTTTCGCCTACCGCGACTTCACTCCCGCCGCTGCCGAGGCTGAAGGAGGCAACTCGCATCCCGCCCCCCAGTCGGAAGGCGCGTGGCTGTTCAATCCGGGAATGCGCGAAATGTCCGCGCAAGAAAGCGACCGCCGGGCGCAGGCGGGCGAGCTGTTCGTGCTACGCTTTCGCGTTCCGCGGGATTCGCGCGGTGAAGTAGAATTCAACGATCTGGTTTATGGCGCGCAATCCAAATCCACTGCGGATATTGAAGATTTCGCACTGCTGCGCGGCAACGACCTTCCCACGTATCACATGGCTTCCTGCGCCGACGACATGGATCTGCGCATCAGCCACATCGTCCGTGGCCAGGATCATCTCACCAATACGTTCAAGCACGTCTTGATTTTCGAAGCGCTGAACGCGCCTCTTCCCGAATTCGCCCATCTGCCCCTGCTGATCGCGCCGGACGGCTCGAAGCTTTCCAAGCGCCGGCACGGACCGGCAGTGAGCGTCCTCACCTATCGCGACGCCGGCTTTCTGCCTCACGCTTACGTGAATTTTTTGTGCCTGCTCGGCTGGTCGCCGAAGGACGATCGCGAGGTCCTCTCGCGCCAGGAACTGATCGACGCGTTCTCTTTTGAGGGAGTCAATCGCAGCAATGCCACCGTGAATTTCACTGAGGACGATCCTCTCGATCCCAAAGCCGTGTGGCTGAACGCCGAGCATATCCGCCGGCTTTCCGTGGAAGAGCTGTCCGCGGGGTTGCTCCCGTTCGCTTGGGCCGCGGGATTCCGCGCCGATGAAGCCTCCATGCTCCGCGTCGCGCCTTTGATTCAGGAGCGAATCCGGCTGCTGCGCGACGTGACGTCAACCGCGGATTTCTTCTTTGTCCACCAATTACCCCCCTACGACAGCGCGGAGCTGATTCCGCAAAAGGGCGATGTTGTGATGGTCGCCGCAGTGTTGGATCAGGCTCGCGAAATTCTCTCCAACGCCGATTTCCATCACGACGCGCTCGAAGCCGCACTGCGGGCAGGCGCACAGAAACTGGGAATCAAAACCGGCCAGATGTTTCAACCCATCCGCGTCGCGGTGTGCGGGCGCAAGGCGGCGCCGCCCTTGTTCCAGACTCTCGAGGTTTTGGGCCGCGAAACCTGCCTCCAGCGGATCGGCCAGGCGATCGAGAAGTTACCCAAAGCCGCGTAAGACCTTCACTCATGAGCGAATCCACCACAGCTACCGCGTCCTCCCATTTCATCCGGGAAATCATTCTCCAGGATATGGAAACCGGCAAATTCGGAGGCCGCGTCCATACGCGATTCCCTCCCGAGCCGAACGGCTATCTCCACGTAGGCCACGCGAAATCGATCAACTTGAATTACGGCCTGGCCCAGGAATTCGGCGGCAAGTTCAATCTGCGATTCGACGACACCAATCCGTCCAAGGAAGAAACCGAGTACGTCGAATCGATCATC
The DNA here is from genome assembly GCA_036521975.1 of Bryobacteraceae bacterium. Taxonomy (GTDB): domain Bacteria; phylum Acidobacteriota; class Terriglobia; order Bryobacterales; family Bryobacteraceae; genus Palsa-187. The sequence continues at coordinate 1,907 of DATDGT010000392.1, read as the reverse complement.
GAAGACGTTCGTTGGTTGGGCGGCGATTGGGAAGATCGCCTGTTCTACGCCTCCGATTACTTCGGTCAGCTTTACGAATGGGCGGTGCAACTGATCAAAGCCGGAAAAGCCTACTTATGCGATCTATCGGCCGAGCAGGTGCGTGAAATGCGCGGCACGCTTACCGAGCCGGGAATCGAAAGCCCTTACCGCAATCGTTCCGTGGAAGAGAACCTCGACCTGTTCGCCCGCATGCGCGCGGGCGAATTCCCCGATGGCGCGCGCACGTTGCGCGCCAAAATCGATATGGCCGCGCCGAACCTCAATCTGCGCGATCCCATCATGTACCGGATCCTTCATGCTGAGCATCACCGCACCGGCAATCGATGGTGCATTTATCCGATGTACGATTTCGCCCACGGCCAGAGCGATTCCATCGAAGGCATTACCCATTCCATCTGTACTCTGGAGTTCGAAGACCATCGCCCGCTCTACGACTGGTACTTGGAACAGCTCGGCATTTACCATCCACAGCAAATCGAATTCGACCGCCTCAGCCTGACGCACACCATCATGAGCAAACGCAAGCTGCTGAGGCTGGTGCAGGAGAAGCATGTCGCCGGCTGGGACGATCCGCGCATGCCCACGATTGCGGGGATGCGGCGTCGCGGCTATACGCCGGAGGCGCTCCGCAATTTCAGCGCCCGGCTGGGAGTCTCCAAAACCAACGGCATCACCGAGCTTTCCATGCTCGAGTATTTCGTGCGCGAGGATCTCAACCGCCGCGCCGCGCGCGTGATGGCTGTGCTGCGGCCCCTCCGGCTGGTGATCGACAACTATCCGGAGGGGCAAGTGGAGCAAATGGAGGCCGTGAATAATCCGGAGGACGCGAGCGCCGGCACTCGCACAGTGCCCTTTTCGCGGGTCTTATACATCGAGCAAGACGATTTCCGGGAAGATCCGCCCAAACAATATTACCGGCTTTCGCCGGGCAGGGAAGTGCGGCTGCGCTACGGCTACTTCGTCACGTGCACGGGAGTGGTGAAGAATGAGAAAGGCGAAGTGGTCGAGGTTCATTGCACCTACGATCCCGCCACACGCGGGGGCGATTCGCCCGATGGCCGCAAAGTGAAATCGACCATCCACTGGATCTCGGCGGAGCACGCGGTCGACGCCGAAGTCCGGCTCTACGACACATTGTTCTCCAAAGCGGATCCGGACGACGTCCCCGAAGGCCAGGACTTCATGGCGAATCTCAACCCTAATTCGTTGGAGGTCGTGCAAGGCTGCAAGCTGGAGCCGAGCCTCCGCGGCACGTCGCCGGGCTCGCGCTATCAGTTCGAGCGTCTGGGCTACTTCTGCGCCGACCCGGACAGCAAGGACGGCGCGCCGGTTTTCAATCGCACCGTCGCGTTGCGGGATACCTGGGCGAGGATCGAGAAGAAAGCGGGCAAATGACGGACAAGCGCGGTATCAGCATGACGGATTTTGTGCTGGAGAGCGCGTGCACGCGGGCGGAGGAGACTCTCGCTGATCAGGTGCATTTCGTGTTATCTCCCAAACAATAGAAGGCATTCACGGATGCCCTGGAACGTCCGGCGCGGGTCAAGCCGCGGCTGCGTAAGCTGCTGACGGAACCCTCGGTTCTGGAGAGCGCCAGGCGCGGCGTAGCCGCAACCAAATCACGGAGGGCGGCCTTGAGCCCGCGCGAGGCTTCAGCCTCGCTCTGAAGTTGTGTGCCGAGCATGTTCGGCAGTTTGGAAGTGAAAGTCTTCTACCCAACCTGATGGAGGTGAAGGGTTAGCGAAACGCAAGGGCGTTCTGGCGACAGAGGGTCTGAAAGAAGCGTGGAGCAAACGTGCGAGCCGATGAACAATTCAGCGGATATGAGGCGTGAGCGTCAGACGAGCGGCCAACTCACCGCAAAG
>DATDGT010000391.1:0-12954 GCA_036521975.1 Bryobacteraceae bacterium | reverse complement strand
ACGTGACTCAAGATGGGCAAACCCCCGTTGTGGCCCTGAACTGAGCTGTCCGGAAGTCCCGCTGCTGGAAGTCATCCTGCACCTCCGTCCGAATCGTCGCCAACTCGTTGCGGAGTTCCGGCGGAGGGGCAGAGCATTGGTGTTGTGAAGTCCGGTTCCACAAGTTTTGAGGCGGGAGTTATGCGGGGAGCATCGCTGCTGCGAGGCTAATTCAGAAAGACCGCCGGCGGAGGAACCTCCGTTTCATCGATCACAACGCTTGAGTTCCATAGGTGAAGCGATCTTCTCCCTAATTTTTGGCTCTTTGGCGATGCGCCGATTCAGCCCCACGTTATCCCCACAATAAGCGTTCCCTTGCGTTCGCTATCAGCGCGTCAGGTTGCCGACCGTTCCGCGTAAGTCTCTGATATTACGCTCTTTATTGTTCTGTTAACCGAAGGGTTGTAGGTTCGAGTCCTACCTGAGGAGCCAACATCAATTAAATCAATCAATTACAAAAACAACGGGCGGCAGCCGCGTGCGCTTTGCATGAGCCGAAAATGGCATGCAAATCACTGATTCCACGTGCAACGACCCTTCCGGTTTTTGCCGAAGAGCTGGAAGAGCTCCCTCGCGCCGAGGTGTATCAAGATCGACCTCGCGGGAGGAGAAGGTCCGGATGGCGCGGCGAATTCTCCCGGAGGCTGAAGTCAGCCAGCCTGTGATATATCCGGTATCGGTGAGTCCGAGATAACGAAGGCCCATTCGCTCGTACCACGTCGAGCGGATGCCGGAGTTCACGGTTGGCGGCCCGAAGAGATCGGCCTATGCTGTACAGTAGTCATAGATGCGGCGTTTTTTCAGTCGCGGCCTCCTCTCGTACCGACTTACTGTCGGGCAGTCTTGGTGTCTCTCGTCAAGCCTGTAATTACCCTCTAAATCCAATTTCAAGTTGTACCCGGAGGGCTCGGGTAATTGGTGTCTCACTGGTCATGCGCCCCGGTTGCCGATGGTGAGGCGAGCGGATTCCAACCCCGCGATTGGGTGTTCGAATCACCCCTGGGGTGCCACGCGCCGCAACAACAAGTGGTGAGCGGCCGAGCTGCAACCTCGGTGTGCGCGGTTCGATTCCGCGGCGGCGCTCCAACTCTCAATGTGGAGGAGTGGACGAGTTGCTAAAGTCACCAGTCCTGAAAACTGGCGTGAGTCAGCAAGGGCCACCGAGGGATGAATTCCCTCCGCCTGTTCCAAATTTTGCGGAGTGGTGGCCGAGCGGCAAAGGTACCTCACTGTCTATGAGGATTAGGTGGGTTCGGCCGGGACCGCTCCCTGGCGGTCGCGGCTCTGTTTGGGGTTAGTTATCTTCGTTTAGTTATCTTCGTCTAGTTATCTTGGGCGCCAAGTCTGCGCAGCAATTCGGCGATTCGTTGCGACGCGGGTTCGTCCGTGATAGCGCCTCCTGAAGCGGCGGCGCCCGCCGCGGTGGAGGCCGTCGGTTTTTCGCCGCCGACTCGGCGGGCCGTGAGAATTCCCAACGGCGTCACTCCTTTTCTATTCCGCGCGTTCACATCGGCGCCGTGATCGGCTAAAAACTGAATCACGGTCTCGTAGCGGTGCGTCACGGCGGCGTGTAAAGCAGTATCGCCCGTATTGTTGGCCGTGTTCACTCCACCGCCTTGGTCCAAAGCAGCCATTACGGCGGGTAGAACCTTGGTTTCCGGCTCAAGTTTCCCAAAGTCGATCACATTGACGCCGCGGCGGTCTTCGTTGGTTGGCGAGTCCATTCCGGCGGCCAACATCAATGCCGTCGCGCCGTCGGGCATCGTTAACTTAACATCGGCACCGCCCGAAATCAGAGCCTGCATGATCTCAGGCTCTAAGAATTTCGCCGCAAGCAAATAGGGTGTTGAGCCGATAAGCGGCGCCAGAAGGAAATAGTCCGTCGAATTGCGGCGCACGGGTGTGCCTTTGGTCATCCGGATATTCGGGTCCGCCCCGTGAGCCAGCAAAGCCTTCACCAGACTCAAATCGCTCCTGAGAATCGCCGCGTGCAAAGCCGAATAGCCGACGCCGATGTCATTGGGATTTGCGCCTTTAGCGATCCCCGCCCTGACGGGCGGGGCTGAATCCGCCGGGCCGGCGAGCAAGCCTTTATCTAACAAGACGAGCGCGACATCCCGACTTCCGCTTTGAGCCGCAAGCACCAAGGCGCTGGTTCCATCGGGGAGCGAATCGTTTGGGTCGGCGCCCGCAGCCAGCAGCCTTTTAGCGGACTCGGCGTCGCCGGAGCGAGCCGCGAACAGCAGAGGCGTGCTCCCTCCTTTCATTACGGTGTAGTTCAATTCTTCCCGTCCGGCTCTTTGGGTTTGTTCGCCAACCACGGTTTGGGGATACGAGAGTGAACGGGCACGGACATCGGCCCCGAATTCAATGAGCATCGCCACGACATCGGGATGACTCTCCGCGGCCGCCCACATGAGCGCGGTTTGATTGTGCTCGGGCTCGCTCGCTTTCGCATTTGCGCCGGCGACTAACAATGCCTTCACCGCGCGAGCGCTGGCCGTGCGCGCGCAGGTCATCAGCACTGTTTCGCCATCGAGAAGTTTGGCGTTTGGGTTGGCCTTCGCCGCAAGGAGCCGTTCCACCATGGCCGCGCTCCCGTTATTGCAGGCTAAATGCAGGGGCGTGGAGCCGAGGTCGTTTGGAGTATCCACATGTGCGCCGGCGCGAATCAACAGATCCGCAACGGGTAGATTGTCGAAGTAGGCGGCGAAATGCAGAGCGGTGGAGCCGTCCCCCTGCTGCGCGTTCACGTCGATGCGCTGCTTCAACAGAGCGCGCGTTGAAGTTTCGTCCTGGGCTTTTACGGCGTCGATCAGACGTAAGTCGGGAGTTGCGCCGAACGCGGCGGTCAGGGTCAGCAAGCCGCAAATCACGACCGACGGCTGGAGGGCGGGCTTCAGCCCACGCGGGGCTTTAGCCTCGCTCCCCAAGCGGGACTGAAGTCCCGCGCGGACTAAAGTCCGCCCTCCAAAAACGTCGGACCTGTGCTGAAGCCCAGGTTGCAGGCTAAAGCCTGCTCTACCAAAAGCGCTCATAAGTTACGATCCCAGGGCGAGCATGCTTGGGTCGAGTCTGCCTGTGCTATCGCCAATTCGTTCCCGGTTCACGCCGAACTGATCCATCAGCGTGAGGTGGAGATTCGCAAGCGGAACATCTTTAAGATGCGTATGGCGGCCACCTTTCAAGTTCCCCGCGCCGCCACCGGCCAACAGGAAGGGAATATTCACCGGCGCATGGGAGTTGCTGTCCGCAATGCCGGCGCCGTAGATCATTGTCACGTGGTCCAGTAACGTGCCGTCGCCATCCGGCGTGGCGCGCAATTTCTCTAACAGATAAGCGAACATCTTCACATGGTAGGCGTTGATCTTCGCCGTCTTGGCGACTTTCTCCGGTTCGCGCTGGTGGTGCGAAACCGGGTGGTGGGCATCCGGCACGCCGATCTGCGGATAAGTCATGCCGCTCTGCTCGTGCCCGAGCATGATGGTGATCACCCGAGTGAGGTCACTCTGATACGCAAGAACCTCCAGGTCGAACATTAACTTGACGTGATCCTCCCAACTTGCGGGAATGCCCTCCGGGTGGTCGACCAAAGGAACCTGCCGATTCTCTTTCTCCGCAATCTGGATCCGCCGCTCCACGCCCCGTATGGCGTCGAGGTATTCCGTCAATTTCGTTCGATCGGCCGCGGGCAGCGTACCGCCCAGCCGCGAAACCTCCTGTGTCACGGAATCGAGAATGCTTTTCTCCTCGCGCGTGCGCGCAATGCGCTCTTTGGGATCCGTGCTGCGGGTGTCGCCGAACAGACGCTCGAACACGTGGCGAGGATCGTTCTGCGTCGGGATCGGCGTGCTGGGGCCGCTCCAACTGAGTGTGTTGGTGTAGGGGCAGGCATAACCGGAATCGCAACTGCCTGCCGTTTCACCGGACTCAATACCTAGTTGGAGCGACGCCAGTTGGGTCTGCTTGCCAAGTTCCTGTCCCAGAATCTGATCCACCGAGATGCCTGCGTCCAGCCAAGTCTCGCTGGTTGGCGGCGAGATGTCGGTCAAGAACCGAGTGCTGGCTTTTGCGTGCGCGCCGCCGGGCCGTCCGGGCGTCGGAGTACAATTCAAGCCGCTCAGCACCTGGAAATGCTCGCGGAAAGGCTCCAGAGCGCTCAGCGTCGGGGTGATTTCATAGCCCGGACCTTCAGCTTTAGGCAGGTACTTCTCCATGATCATGCCGTTCGGAACATAAACGACGCCGAAACGGTTGACCGGTGCAGCCGCTGTCGCGGCACGCGCCGAGAAGGCGGGAACCATGCTATCGAGCAGCGGTAACGCAACAGCGGCGCCCATCCCGCGTAACATTGTCCGGCGAGAAATCGATTTTTTCAGAACGATCATTGTCAGTTACCAGTTGTCAGTTATCAGTTGTCAGTTGTCAGTTGTCAGTTGTGCCGCGAGGTTCGCGGGTTTTGTGTCCGCGGCTGTGCCCATGCTGAATGGAGGACTCGTTACAATCCCCCAGATCACCGCCGACCATCGATTATCTTCTTGCGCGGCATCGCGCGCGATCTTACGGATGGCAGGCATGTCGGAAAGCTCGATGCCCCGCCCGATCGCATACGCCAGGAGTTTCTCGGCAAATGTGCGGACAAAATCCTCTTTGTGGCTGGCCATGAGTTTCCGTAGCCCGGCGATTCCTTCGAACTGCGTGCCGTCCGGTAGCGAGCCGGTGGCGTCAATCGGGGCGCCGTCGCTTTCCGTGCGCCATTTTCCGAGCGCGTCAAAATTCTCGAGTGCGAAGCCCAGCGGGTCCATGCGCTGATGGCAGGACGCGCAGGCTGGGTTTTGCCGATGAACTTCCATCCGTGCGCGCAGCGACCGCGGCTGGCCGTCCTGACCGGGATCTTTCAACGAAGGAACGTTGGGGGGCGGCGGAGGTGGCGGCGCGCCCAACAGGTTCGCAAGCAGCCATCGGCCGCGCACGGTGACAGAGGTTCGGTTCGGATAAGAGGTAACAGCCAGGATGCTCGCCTGCCCCAACAGCCCCCCTCGTACGCTGTCCGAAACCCCGCCCGAAACCCCGCCCTCACGGGCGGGGCTGTCGGTGAAATTCACACGTCGAAAGCGTGGTCCATAAATGTTGGGGATGCCGTAATGCTTCGCCATTCGTTCGTTCACGAAGGTGTAATCGGCGGTCACCAATTCCGCGACGCTGCGATCTTCTCTTAGTTGATCGGCGACGAAGAACTGAGTTTCCTTCGCCATGCTGTCTCGCAGGTTCTCGTCGAATTCCCGATAGAGATCGGTATCGGGATTCAGCGAAGCCAGCTTGCTCAGTCCCAGCCAGCGGTTGGCAAAATCATCGACAAGCGCCTGTGAGCGCGGGTCTCGCAGCATCCGGCGCACCTGCTGTTTCAGAACCACCGGGTCTTTCAGCCGGCCTTGAACGGCAATGTTCAGAAGTTCATCGTCGGGGATACTGCTCCAAAGGAAGAACGATAAACGCGACGCCAGATCCAGATCGCTGAGCTTGTAGGGCACACCGGCATTCGCTGGCGCGCTCTCGACACGGAACAGAAAACTCGGCGCGGCCAGGATCCGTTCCAACCCCCTCTGGATTCCTGTATCAAAATCCTTTTCAGCGCGGCCTGAGCGGTAAAAACCGAGGAGTGTAGTGACATCTTCGCTGGTGACCGGGCGTCTGTAGGCGCGGGTCGCTAGGGTGGAGAGGATCTGCGCGGCGCAGGCGTCTTCGCTCGGTCCCCGCCCTGACGGGCGGGGCTCGGTGGCAGGGCCCTTTGGCGTGCAGACGAATATCTTGCGGCGGCTTGGAGAATCGCCAGGCGCGGCGGAACCGTAAGGTCCCCCGATCATCACAAATTCCACAGCGGGGTTGCCGTGATAGTTTTCGTTGGTCGTGCGCGCAAAACCGATCTGGCGCGGCTGCAACACGCCCTCGGGCTCCCAGAGGCGCTTCACGAAGGAGACGCCGACCTCGTGCTCACCGGCCTTTATGGGAATACGCACCTCTAGGCCTGCATCGGCGGTGTGCATGTACACTTCGAACTCAGGATTTCCCTGCGTGTTGCCGGCGAAGCTCTCGGGATTCGTCATCCCTTTGGCTTCTCCACCTACTGTGAAACGTTTGAGGCGAACACCGTCCAGACGGATGTCGATCTGGTGCGGCTCGCCCATGCCCATGATGTAGTCGTAAAACTGGCGGCGAAGCAGGACCTTGATCGTGTACTCGCCGTCGAGCGGGAAATTATGCCGGATGACCCCGCCGCCCTGGGACCCAAATGGCAGATTGTCGTCCATCTGGCCGTCCTGGAGCAGGAGCTTCGAGTACTTATAAGTTTCCACAGAAGCAGGCAAGGCCGGATCGCCCATGGCTAGGGCGCTGACGGTGTGCGCAGCCGATAGATAATTCTCCAGCAAAACCTGCGACACCGTAAGAATGCTGGCGACGTTGTCGAACCCGTCTTGATCGGAATCGTCGGCGGCGAGCAACGCTTTGCCATCGATTCTCAGGCCAAGCAAATCGCGAATGGCGTTCGTGTACTCCGCGCGGTTGAGCCGGTGCACGGGGACTCGCCCCGGATTGGGTCTGTTTGCCGCGGCCGCGTCCAGCGCCGATTCGATTTCAAGGGTTACCGCGCGATAAGTGGCGGGATCGGGTCGTGGCCGTCCGGCGGGCGGCATTTCGCCAGTGCGGAATTTGCGCGCCACTTTCTCCCATAAATCCGGTGCGCTTTCGATGTGCTGGATGTCGGCGGTATCGAGTAGCAGTCCCGCCGTTTTAAGTTTCGCGTTGTGGCAGGTTACGCAGTACTGCTGAATCACAGCCTTCGCTTGAGGAGCACGCGCGGCTTGCGAAGACTGTAAGCCGGTGGTAGCCGGCGTGGATTTTGCCGCTGCGGAATCGTCCGCTCGCAAACACAATGCGCCGCTCGAAAAAACCGCAACGCAGACGCATTTCAAAATGAGTGCGCGGTTATCCATCTGAGACGATACTAGCCTAGAGGCGCTTGAGCGTCAATCGGGGTGGCGCCTGAACGTTGCGTTAGTGAATGGCGATGTTTCCGGAGGTGGCTTCCATCTCTTCTGTAACCCACTTCAAATTGCTCTCGATAGTCACTGTGATCCGTCCGTAGGCTTCGAAGGTTCGGCAAACCGCTTTCTTCGGTAGCGGCTGCGTTTCAAGGCTTCGCCGGTTGCGCCAATTTCTGCGAGTCGCTCTTTCCACAGCTCCGGGCCGTTTGCACCGCGGTAGTCAAAGCGTACGCGGATTACCTTTTTCGCGGGACGGTTATCGGACTTGCCGGGCCAAGGGATTTCCTCGCCGTCCGGTGAGATGTCGTAGAATTCGACCCTGACGCTGTGTTCATCGCTCGGTCCAAGTGAGGACTCGATATCCTTCAGTCTCTTCCGTGTAGCCTTCATTGGGTTTTCCTTTCCTTGACGACCTGCTCCAGGGTGTCAAGGCGCCGTTGTACGTCCTCCAGGTCGGCCGCCTTAAGTGCCATCTCTAAAATTGTGCGCGCCGCCGAAACGCGCGCCGCCTCGCTTTTGCCCTCGCTCTGGATCTCTCGCAGGGTGTCCACAGCCTCGCGCGCCGCACCTTGAAGTAGTGCCGCGGCGCGGTGCATCGCGTCACGGGTGGCCTCCCGATACTGGTCGTCGAACGGCGGGTCCTTGCGCCATTTCCACGCCGTCACGTTCCCGATGCCCACCGCCTTAGCCGCGGCTTCGACAGTCGGGTTGCTCAACAGCGCCGCGATGAACTGCTCCTGTTTCCGGCTACGCTTTTCTCCGTGACCCTTCGCCTGGTTCATCCTTCCTCCGTTTCCCGCGGTTCTCGCACATTGACGATTTCCGGCCGCGCGAAGCGGGGAAGACCCGCTGCGGCACCGCCTCGCTGTGCCAACTCTATAGCGGCGAAAGGGCCTAGCCCTTGGCCCGAGCTCGTATCTCGCGCATAGGATTGAGTTTCCTGCCGCTTCGAGCCGGTGAATGCGGCGGCCGTCTCCCCGCTCGCGTGGCCTTAGCCGCGGCCTCGAGTCGGGTAGCTCAGCAGCGTCGCGATGATTTCCTTGGTTTCCGTTGCTTTTCCCCGCCGATTCTGTCCGTGTTCTGTCCACTTTCTCGCCAGCGGTGCGGCCATGAGCGCGGCTGCGGGCTCCGTCGCTCGGCCGCTTCGCGGAGGGGGGCGTGGGACGTAATCGCGGATCGCCGACGCACGCCGGGCGTGCGAGAACTGCGGGAAATGGAGGCAGAATGAATCAGGTGAAAGGTCGCGGCCGGCTCATGGCCGGGAATCACAGGCTTAAAAGCCTGTGCCACCGTCACGCCCTCCCAACGAGGTAAGTTCGACAGCCTTCCGTGCATAACCGTCGGATTTACGCTCTGCGCCTTTGATGGATACAGACTTTGCGGTGAGTTGCCCGCTCGTCTGACTCTCACGCCTCATATCCGCTGATTTATTCATCGGCTCGCACTTTTGTTCCACGCTTCCTTCAGACCCCGCCTCACGACGACGCCCTTGCGCTTCGCTAACCCTGCACCTCCATCAGGTTGGGTAGAAGACCTTCACTTCCAAACTGCCGAACATGCTCGGCACACAACTCCAGGCGACCGCTAGGGAGCGGTAGGGAAGTCCAGCGACAATGGAAATGTGAAGCGTTCTGGAACCGCCGACCTGCCCCTGCACGGCGGGCACGTGCCTGCCTGGCTGGCGACGCGGATGACGCAGCTTGGAACCGCCATCGTGGAGAGTATCGTCCTTCATTACGGCCGGCCGGCTTTTCTCTCCAGGCTCAGCGATCCTTATTGGTTCCAGGCGTTCGGGTCGGTGTTAGGGATGGATTGGCATTCCTCGGGCGTCACCACTTCCGTGCTCGGCGCCCTGAAGCGCGGGCTGAATCCTCGCGCTTCCGAACTTGGCTTGTATGTCTGCGGCGGACGCGGGCGGTATTCGCGCAACACGGCTGATGAACTTCGGGCCATCGCAGAACGCCGTGGCCTGGATGGCGAAGCGCTGGTACGCGCCAGCCGCCTCACCGCCAAGATCGACGATGGCTGCATCAACGATGGATTCCAGATCTATCTCCACTCCTTCGTCTTGACGGCCGATGGCGAATGGTCCATCGTTCAGCAGGGGCTCAACGACGAATCGGGGATGGCCCGCCGTTATCACTGGCATAGCGCGACGGTGCGGGATTTCCTCGCGGATCCGCATACCGGAATCGCCGGCGCGCATCAAGGAACAATCTTGAATCTTGTCGATGCTCAGGCCGCGCCCGCGCAGGCTGCATTACGTGGAATGGCCCGGGATGGTCCCGATGCCACGCTTCGGGACGTTCGCCGGTTGAAAATGCCGCGCCGGCATTCCGTTCGTGCTGAAGACGTCGACCTGAAGCGTCTCGGCGCCGTGCTCGCGGTCGCTTATGAGCGTGACCTTAAAGGCTTCGCCGATTTGCTGCTGGTGGAGAAGCTGGGGCCGCGTACGTTGCAGACCCTGGCCCTGGTTGCCGAAGTGGTCCATGGCGCTCCGGTTCGCTTCTCCGACCCGGCGCGGTTCTCTTTCGCTTTGGGCGGCAAAGACGGCCATCCGTTCCCGGTGCCCCTAAAGACATACGATGAATCGATCCAGGTGCTGCGCCGGTCTCTCGACCGTGCGAAGCTTGATGGCGGCGCCAAAATAGACGCGTTTCGCCGTCTCGACCGCTTCGTGAGATTGGTCGAGCAGGAGATGGAGCCCAGCGCCGATTTCGACAGGCTCGTCCGCCACGAGCGCGCAATTTCACCCGGCTTGAATGGCCGGACGGCTTTTGACGGCAGGCATTCCGATCCCAAGCCGTCACGGCAAATGAATCTGTGGGATATGTAGCTGTCAGTTGTCAGTTATCAGTTCTCAGTTTTCAGTTGCCAGAGACGCCCTTTCGAGTGAAGCGTCGCTAGCACTTCGGCGTGCGTCTGAATGGTTCCGTGCACCGGGCCGCTAAATTAAGAACGGAACGATGGCCTTGGTACGTCGTTTGTATAAGGCATATTGCTCGGGAAATTGCTGCTGCATGAGGCTTTCTTCGGTTCGGGCGCTGTACACGCAATAGACTGCCATTCCGGCAAAGAAAACCACCCAAATCGGACCATTGACGAGAGCAGACCCCAGGATGGCCAGCAACATTCCGGTGTAGATAGGATGACGCACGTAGCGGTAGGGACCAGTCATTACCAGTTCATGTCCCTCTTTGAGCGACATCGGCATCCCCCAATTCCTGCCCAGATATAGCCTCGCCCACACGGCAAGGCCAAAGCCGGCGATGCAGATGATGAGGCCCGCGATGCTCTTGATGGGATTGACTTCAGTCGATGGCTGTTGCTGGAAGAACGGCAGGCGAGTAAGCGCAATCATCACGGCGATCGCGAGAATGCGGGCTCCAATTCCCCTCCCCAAGGATCGGCGCCGGATGTCCTTCTTAACCCCGACAGCGGAGATCCACCAGTACGCCAGAAACATCAGCCAGCCGAACCCTACGATGGAACGAAACTGCATTTAGATCTCCGCCTTCCTACTGTGTAGACATTATCCTGGAAGGTTCATGCGCAAGCTGGCGGCACGGAGTTCGATCGCAGGGGCTTAAAGCCCAGCCTCTCTATACCGCTGGCCGGCACGACATAAAGTCGTGCCCTGATACATGGAGTGCAAGATAGCGACGATGGGGTCGCGTACGAGTTGATATATACTCCCCTATCAGTGCGAGGTGAACGAGCATGGCTATCCGTTTGAAGCCTACGGACGTGGCGATTGTCGGTTTGGGCGGGGCAGGTGGCATTGCCGTGTTGCCGCTCGCGCGCGCGGGGCTGAAGATCGTCGCGATCGAAGCCGGGGGATGGCTCGATCCGCGCAAGGATTTCCACACCGACGAGATCCACAACAACGTGCGCATGCTGGTGACGACTGCCGCAAAAACAAAAAAAGAAATTCCCACGTTTCGCACCAGCCCTCAGGAGCGCGCCCGCCCCGCCGGCGGCGGCCGCACCATGATGAATGCCATCGGGGGTACGACCACACATTACGACGGCAATAGCTGGAGGTTTGCCCCGTGGGATTTCCGCATTCGCAGGGAGGTCCAAAAGCGATACGGGGCAGCGGCTATTCCTCGAGGATGTAGCGTCGAAGATTGGCCGCTCACCTACGATGATCTGGAACCATACTATGACCTGGTGGAATACGAAATTGGAATTTCCGGGAAAGCAGGCAACATTCAAGGAACAATCGATCCGCTGGGTAACGTCTTTGAAGGGCCGAGGCGTCGCGAGTATCCGATGCCGCCGCTCCGTGATACCGATTTCACTAACATGATGACGGCGGCCGCGCGAAAGCTCGGCTGGAATGGCCACCGCTCGCCGGCGGCTATAAATTCCCAGCCCTATGCAGGCCGCCCGCCCTGCGCCTATCACGGGTATTGCGATACGGGTGGATGCCATATCAGCGCCAAGAATTCCACGGCTGTCACCACGATTCCGCGGGCTTTGAAAACCCGGCGCCTCGCCATCACCGATACCGCACAGGTGACTCGCATCCTCGCCGATGCTCAGGGCAAGGTGAATGGCGTCCAGTACATTCGCGCGGGAAAAGAGTACGTTCAGCCGGCTAAGGTCGTGCTACTGGCTGCTTACACCTACGAAAACCTGCGCTTGCTGCTGCTTTCAAAGTCAAAGGCATATCCGGAAGGGTTGTCCAATAACCACGGACAGGTGGGCAAACATTACATCGCGCACTGGGACGGGCGAGAGACTTATGGTCTGTTTCCATTCGACTTGAACCTCTGGTACGGCGCGAATGCGCAGGCAGTCGTGGTAAACAATTGGGCGGATGACAATTTCGATCATTCCGGCTTGGGATTTATTGGAGGCGCCAGCCTGACCATAGGTCATGAATTGCATCCGATAGCCGCGGGGACGATGCCCGCTTTTGAACGGGCGCCCGCCTGGGGATCGCAATGGAAAGCGTTTGTAAACCGCAATGCGTCTCGATGGGCCGGCGTGTACGCTCAGTGCACTTCCCTGCCCTACGAGAACACTTGGTTGGATCTCGATCCTGAGGCGAAAGACCCTCTCGGAGATCCCGTTTGCCGCATCACCAGCGGTTCGAAGGAGAACGAACTGCGCACCAGAGCATTCGTTGCCGCGAAAGCTGAAGAGTGGCTGCGCGCCGCCGGCGCAGTAGACGTTATGAGAATCCCACTCCCCGCCGAAGGCCCAAACCAATCCTGGCACGCTATCGGCGGCACCCGAATGGGGGATAATCCCGAGACCAACGTTGTGGACAAATGGGGCTTCTCGCATGAAGCACCCAACCTGGGTGTGCTGGGCGGCTCGGTCATGGGATCGCATGGGGCTCGAAACCCCACCCTGACCATCCAGGCGCTGGCCTGGCGCACCGCGGATCATTTGATTAAGAACTGGAAGTCAATCGCCGGTTGACCAGAGCTGATCAGGCCAGAGCGTCGGTACCCACTTGCACAAGATCTAGAAGGTCGATCGTCCAGGTGGGCCTCGGGTTCGGTATTGCGCACGAGAGAGGACGCTGGGCCTCAATCGAAGGCAGATGAAAGCAGAATGAAGCAGAATGAACCAGAATGAAGGTCGCCTGGGGAGGAAGAACCGTTAACTTAACGGAACCGGCGGCGACGGCGTCGTTAACTTAACCCGATTTCAGCCTCCCGATTAGCCACGCGCGGGCTACCTTCCAGTCGCGCTTTACGGTGATGATCGAGACTCCTAGTGTAGTGTCCAATAAATAACTGGACTATTGATGCGGCTTTGCTGCATACTGTTGGTTGTGTCCCGCAAAGCTGTTTCGCTCAAATTAAGAGAATCCGACAAGCGGCAGGTGGCCCAGTGGGAGGGGGCGTTCGGC
>DATDGT010000390.1:0-6639 GCA_036521975.1 Bryobacteraceae bacterium | reverse complement strand
GTCTCGCGCAGGATCAAGCGCTCATCCGACAATAAAGCGTCGATCTCGCGCGGGACTAGTTTGTCCGTAGCGTTTGGTTCCATTCTCCTGTTGTCTCAGATTCTTGGCCGAGATCGGAGGCGGAACTTCGTTTTTCCGGCTGAGTCGCGAACGAACCGCCGCCCGGAGCGTAGACCAGCGTTCCCTTCCGGGAGACCGAGAAGACGCCGCCGATTGTTAACAATTTCGAAACGCGTTCGGCCGCGGGAAACGAGGAACCGCTCAAACGGCGTCGCGCAGGGTCAAAAGGCTGGGCCATCAGCGTATCGCCGCGCGTAAACATCAGGTAGCCGCTTTGGCCAACCGGCGCATAGCTGGCTTTCGAGAAATCGGGGAGCAGGCGGGCGGGGGGTTCGCCATCCAGCGAGCCCACGAAGATCCCAGTTCCCTCAGCCTTTGGGGCGGAGGCCGTGTAGAGGAAGTGGCGGCCGTCCGGCAGAAACTCCGGAAGAATTTGTACCTGCCCCGCCTCGCCGGCCTTGGTCACCTGGACAGGCGCCCCTCCGGCCTCCGAGACCCGGAACAGGGACGGAACCTGCCCGAACACGATGACGCCATCGCGGTTCCAGGTTCCTCCAGTGAACACGCCGCTGACGTCGCATAGAACCTGCGCCGGCCCGCCCGACACGGCCACCTTTCGAAGCTTACCCTGGCTCACGAACCCAACAAATTGGCCGTCCGGGGACCAAAATGTGATGCCGCCGACATCCGTTTCCGGCAGAAGCCGCCGCGCCTCCAGAGAATCAAGCGCTCGAATCCACAGTTGGCCGTTAGCGGTGAAAGCGAGCATTCGTCCGTCGGGCGAGATAGAGGGGAACTGAAAGGTCGCCTTTTCCGGTGGAAGAATATGGAAGCGGACGGTGCGCTGCTCCGGCGGCGCTTCGCGGAAATGGACGAAGCCGAGGGCGAAGAGTGCGAGCAGCAGAGCCGCCGCAGCGAGTTTCCACCAAAGTATCCCATGAGGCGGGCCGCCGGCACGGCCGGGGACTTCAGCTCCACTCTCTGGATTCTCCAATGCGATCCGCGCCTCGCCGATCGCTTGCAGCCTCTGCTTGCGATCTTTCACCAGGCAGCGGCGCAGCACTCTTTCGACCGCGGGCGAAGTTTGCGCCGGGAGCTTCGACCAGTCCGGATCGCTCTTCACCACCGCTTCCAGAACGTCAGGGGTGGTAGCTCCCGCGAACGCGCGCTCGCCGGTGAGCATCTCATATAACACGGCGCCGAAGGAAAAAATATCGCTCCGCCGATCCACGG
Organism: Bryobacteraceae bacterium; assembly: GCA_036521975.1. Taxonomy (GTDB): domain Bacteria; phylum Acidobacteriota; class Terriglobia; order Bryobacterales; family Bryobacteraceae; genus Palsa-187. The sequence continues at coordinate 5,346 of DATDGT010000390.1, read as the reverse complement.
GACGCCCGACGGCCTGCTCCGGCGACATGTACGCCGCCGTGCCCAGGATCGTCCCGGCTCGTGTGTGGCCCAAGCGTCAGCGTGGGTGAGTCGCCGATTGAGGCGGCGGGCGGCTCGTCTTCCAGCACCTTGGCCAGTCCGAAATCGAGGACCTTGACCACCCCGTCGGCGTTGATCTTGATATTGGCGGGTTTCAGGTCGCGATGCACCACGCCGCGGTCATGCGCATATTCCAGCGCCTCGATGATCTGCCTGGCGATCGCCAGAGCTTCTTCTTGCGGTAAAGGACGGCCGGCGATGCGGTCGGCAAGCGTCGGCCCCTCGATCAGAGCCAGCGCCAGCGCGCGCGTGCCATCGGATTCGACGATACCGTATATGTGGCCGATATTGGGATGGTCGAGCGAGGCCAGCACCTGGGCCTCGCGCTGGAACCGTGCCATCCGATCGGGATCGCTTGAGAATGCGGCCGGAATCACCTTGAGGGCGACATCGCGCTGGAGCGCGGTATCGCGAGCGCGGTACACCTCGCCCATGCCACCCTTGCCAATCGGCGCAAGGATCTCATATGGACCGAGCCTGTCGCCTGCCCGCAGCGACATATGTTTCTATCGATTCTACCGCCTGAAGGCTGACGGCTGAAGCTAGCATGAGAAACTCGGGCGAAGTGGCTACTTCCCCTCCAGCAGTGGGACGCTCTTTGCTGGAGGCGGGGCCGGCAACGTGTGCAAGAAAGCGTAAATGTCGGCCAGTTCCTTTTCAGAAACCACCTTGGCCGTGTAAGGCGGCATCTCCCCGGTGGGTTGCCGGACGTATTTTGAGAACGCCTCGAACGAGATTGGGTTGGGAGCCAGCCGGGCCCCTGCGCCTCCGTGACCGTCATATCCGTGGCACTGGTAACAGCCGTAGCTGGTGAAGATCTTTTTGCCGTTTTGGGCGTCTCCAGAGGGAGCGGCGCCGGACTTACTCTGGGCCGACGCAAGGGCGACTAGCACGAAAAGCAATAGAGCACGCATGGCAGAAAATCTCCTATCGGGGTTGCGTCACCACGTCCACCAAAGCCGGCTCGCCGCGACGCACAACTTCCAGCGCTCGCCGGATCGCCGGACCAAGGTCCTTCGGATCGGTGACCGGTCCTTCGCCATGCACCCCCATGGATCGCGCCATGGCCGCATAGTCGATATTCGGATCGGTGATGGTCGTGCCGATTCCGGCGTTGGTGATGCCGCGCTGATGGCGGTTCGCCATCCTTTGAATGTGCATCACCTCCTGGTGATAGGCGCGGTTGTTGTGCATCACGCTGAGCAGCGGAATGCGGTGATGGGCGGCGGTCCACAACACGCCCGGCGCATACATCAGATCGCCGTCGTTCTGGATGCTGACCGAAAGGCGCCCATATTTGCGATTCGCCAGTGCGGCGCCCACCGAGGCGGGAGCGCCGTATCCCACGCCCGCGGCGCCGCCGCCGCTGGACGTTTGATAGTGCTTATCTACATTCCAGAGGCGCGACGCTCCGCCGTTCACCAACGACCAATCGTCGCCTTTGATCTGATCCCACAACTCGGCCGATAAACGAGCCGTGCTGATGGGGCTGGAGTCCCAACCGTAGGTCGCTTCGGTCCGCGCCCGCTCTAATCCCTGCGCGTGCGCCGCGGCCAGCCTTTTGCCGCGCTCTTCAAAAGCTCTTTTGCGATCGGGCGTCAGGATTTTCTTACAAGCTTCGATGAGGTATGGCAGCGTTGCCTCCGCATCCGCGGCAATCGCGATATCGGTCTCCGTGTACCGCTGGAAGTACTGATAATTGCTCCTCAGATCCAGCTCGCCGGCCGAGATGCTAACGACTTTCGCCTTCGCGTTTGCGACACGCTGCGTGGAGCGGTGCAATTGATCCCGCATGGAGTTGAGCGTCCCCCAAAGGTCGGGAACCTCCAGAGCGACAATTAAATCCGCATTCGTCATGAGTCCGCGGCCACCCGCCTGGCTCAGCGGATGGCGCGACGGAAATTTCCCGCTTGTTACGGGCGCCTGCAGCAACTCGGCCAACTCCACCAGAAGCTTCATGCCCGCGGCCGTGCGAACCGCGCGATCGGCCAACAGCACGGGGTTTTCCGCCGCGACGAGCAACTTCGCCACTTCGGCCACCGCGGCGGCATCGCCCGCGGGCGGCGCCGAAAGGGTTAGTTTCGGAACGCGCAGGTTCAAGTCCTTGGCGTCCTTCTCGATCGGCGTCTCCTGCAGATCGCTATCCGCCACAATCAGGACGGGACCCATGGGCGGCGTCATCGCGACTCTGTAGGCGCGCACTGCCGACTCGCCGAAATGTGGCAGCGAGATCGGCAGATCATCCCATTTGGAATAATCGCGAACCATGGCGACGGCGTCCTGGGCGCTATGAAGCCACTCCACTCCGGGCCGGCGGGCGGTGGCGTCGATCGTGTTCCCCAGCACGATGAACACAGGGGTCCGGCTGGCGTAGGCATTATAGATGCCCATGGCGGCGTGTTGGAGGCCTACCGTGCTATGCGCAAACACGGCCATCGGCTTACCTTCGATCTTGGCGTAGCCGTCTGCCATGGCGACAGACTGCTCCTCATGGCAGCAGGTGATGAACTCGGGACTCTTGTTCCCGCCATAATTAAGGACCGATTCATGCAGCGCGCGGAAACTCGATCCCGGATTGGCGGCGATGTACTCGAAACCAAGCGATTTGAGCACGTCCACCATGAAATCGGAACCTGGGCGATCCGCCGTCAGGACTTCTACGGCCCGCGGCGGAGTAGACACTTCGGCGGCCACTGCCGTCTCGGAAGGGATAGCCGCGGCGCGGCGCTGCGCCTGCGTCTGGGGCGCCTGTGCCTGCTGCGCCTGAGTTGCGACCGGCTCCAAGGCCAATGCAGTTCCACCTGCAGCGGCGCCCTTCAGAAAACCACGGCGATCCACGGATATTTTCTTGGATTTCGGCATTTCGATCTCCTGGCTTAACGCGCGACCTTATGCGTTAACGCTGTTCAACATCATAGAAGGCGGTGCGGCGAGTGTCAAACGAGGTGCGTCTGCGTGGCGTCGCTCCGCGTCAGCGCCACGGCCTGACGTTCGGTTCCCCTGCGATCCCATCTCGGCTCCGGACTCGGCTCGTAAGCTGCTGGTTCAGGCCGTACAGATCGCGGATGGCCTGTCTGCGCCGCACGCAGCCGGCGTAGTGCACCGGGATCTGAAGCCCACCAATATCATGATTACCGGACGGGACTCGGGCGATCCGGGCCGCGGCGGCTCTCCAAAGGCTAAAGGACCACGAAAGGCGTTTTTACTAGCTCAGCGGCAAAAAGTTCCCCCTGATTTTCTGTCCGATCTTGTGATTCCAAAACCGTTAAGAGTCCGGTGATTAAAGTGCTCGAACAGTTGCCATGGAAACGTGAGAGAATTTCGCGCCGGTGCTGGCACTATTCCTATAGAAGTGAGGTGTAAATGAAAACCGACACGAAGAACGCAAACCCATTCCGGGGAAAGCGCAGGTCAGCTACAACACGCCTGCGCCGTTTGGTGGTCTTGGCGTGCGCATATTTACCGGCCGAAAGGCTTAATCTCGCCAGCCTTCACCTCGCCTGTTACCTTGACGTAGCGGCAGGGAAAAGCGATCTTACGGGCGAGCTGTCCCGCGACTTGGAGCGTGAGCAAGCAGACCTGCCGCCGGGCGCGCCCAGACGGCGTGCCGCTCCTGCGTAAAGCGCAACTCTTGCGTGCCTCGAAACGAAGGGCGAAGCTCACCTATGGCAGGGACGGCCAGATAACTCCCCAGCGCCACTGGACAGTAGGATTCGCCGTTAACATCCGGGCGGAGGCGCTACTCCGCACTTTCCACTTGATAATTTCGGCTTTCCCCTGCAGCGGTGGCATCATACCAGACAGAGGCAGCCCAATGAAAAAACTTGTGCTTCCGATCCTGCTCGCGGGAATGCTACCGGCCGCCGATTCGGAGTTAGTGTCCGGCCTGAACAGTTTCACCGTCAAATCGTACAAACAGTTGAACCAAGGCGACGGAAACCGGATCTTGTCTCCACTCAACGTCGCTACCGTGCTCTCGATGGTTCTCGCCGGCGCGCGCGGTCAAACCGCGGACGAGATCCGATCCGTTTTGGGCGTTCAGAACGATCCCGGTTACGATGCCTCGGTGGGAGCGCTTCTTGCAGGCCTCGCCAAAAACGGCAACGCCGGAGGCAATGAACTGCTTACAGCCGATGGACTCTGGGTGCAGAAGGGATTCGATCTGGAGCCTGCTTTCGAGAAGACCATGGAAACCAACTATCGGGCCCCGCTGAGCCCAGTCGATTTCATCACGGATGCCGAAGCGGTGCGATCTCGAATCAATCGCTGGACCGAAGAACGCACCAAAGGCAGAATCAAAAATCTCTTACGCGCAGGATCGCTCAACGGCCAGACAAGGCTGGTTCTCGCCAGCGCCATCTATTTCTGGGGCAGGTGGCAGGCGCCATTTGTTACCTCGAAAACTAAGCCCGCGCCGTTCACGCTGCCGACAGCCGCTACCACCCAGGCCGCGTTTATGAACCAGACCTCGCACTTCGGTTACACCGAAACGCCGTCGGCCCAGTTGCTGGAAATGGGCTACGCCGGAACGGGATCCGCATTCGACATTCTCCTTCCTAAAACCGCCGCGGGCCTTCCGGAACTCGAGCGATCGCTGACGAAGGACGCGCTGACCGGCTGGCTCGGAAACCTTGCTGCACGGGACGTGCAGTTAAGTCTGCCCAAGTTTCGGGCGGAATCCGAATTCTCCCTGGGGAAGCCTCTTGCCGCCATGGGCATGCCTACCCCCTTCAGCAACCAGGCCGATTTTTCGGGAATCAGCGGGAAGCGCGGCCTCATGATCTCCGAGGTCGTGCACAAAGCCTTGGTCGAGGTTTCGGAGCGGGGAACGGAAGCCGCAGCCGCCAGCGGCGCGGTTATTGCAGCCACCACCGCGCGCGCGCCTGAACAGACCGTTGTTTTCCGGGCCGATCACCCGTTCATCTTCCTGATCCGGGATACGCGCACCGGAGCGATCCTTTTCATCGGCCGCCTAACCGACCCACGGTAGCCGCGTGCTCTGAGTCGGTTCTAATGGCCGGGCCCGGTGGACGGGACGGGCGCGGGCTGGTTCGAAGCCGGCTGCTTCGGCGTCGTCTGCTTTGGCGTCGTCTGCTTCGGGCCGACGGCCTTAGGGTCCACGCAAAATTAACTTCCATAGATTCTCACAGATTGGGTGCAATGGTGTAGTTCCATCGCGGCAATATCTTGCCGGGTTTGAGGGCGAGCGATGAGATGAGTCGGCGGTTCGGTTTGAGACCGGTGGGA
>DATDGT010000389.1:0-138633 GCA_036521975.1 Bryobacteraceae bacterium | reverse complement strand
AGCAGACGCTCAAAAACGCCGAAGGCACTTACTTTGGATCAAGCTGAAGCGCCATGCGTGCGCCTCGGCTCAAACCGGGGTTATCTCCTGAGTTTTCATTGCCACCTGGACGTTCAAACGGCTAATTCGGACGCGAGTGCTAACCGATAGATATTTTCGCGCTGGTTGCCGTTAAACTTCATCGAACGTCTGGCGGTAGTCCTTGTCGCTTATGCCGCAGCTTCGGAGAACCTGTTTCAGGGTAGGCCGCTTGACCTCATCATGATTCGGTATGGAGACAACCACCCCAGCGGGGCTGACAAGTACGATGTGCTCGGCATTTCTTCGGCAAACAAAGCCGAGCTTCCGTTCAAAGACCTTGCGGTGTTTCTGACCGCTCGCGAGCGGCAGATCCGACAGGGACACGGAACCTAGACGCGAACCTCGAACCTGGGCCGCACAAGCACCTGCGCGGTCTCAGTCGCGGTTGACTTGACGGAAACAGGTTCCTCACGCGAACCTTGCTTTCGGATGGCATCTTCGAGCAGCACTTCAATGCAGGACTCCAAGGCACTCGCGATGTTCTTCTTCGCTTCTTCTAGCGTCGCGCCTTGGGAAACACAACCGGGAAGCTCGACAACGTGAGCGATGAACCACCCACTGTCTTCGTCTCGCTCGAATTGCAAATTGAACGTCAGATCGTGGCCAGTAATGATCGTGTCGAGGAGCGCGCCCATGTGTCCATCAGGCTAACACGGAGCCGCGGGTTGCCATACCTCTAAACACGCGCCCCCTCGCCGCGATTGCTCGCCGCGATCGTCCAGCCGCGTTCCTGTCATTCGGCACCCGTCCTTCAGGTAACACGCCGAGGCAAGCGCGGCGGCCTTTGCGGCCGTCGAACCAGGCGCGGCGATGGGAATGCTCGCTGCGCATGCCGTGACGACGCGACCACGAAAAAAATCCCGAAGGGGGCGCTGCCGAGGGCGCTGCCGAGGGCGCTGCCGCCTTGGAATCTTCCGTTAAACACAAAGGCCCTAAACTCCTAACGCAATTCCCCCACGCAACGGAACCCGACACCGACGTACCGGAGCGTAGGCACGTAGCGGTAACGATACGAGGCCCGGACGGCCGCGGCATAGCCGTACCACGAGCCCCCGCGCACTACCTTGGTTGTCGGGTCATAGTCGCTCGAGGTCCACTCCCAAACGTTCCCCAGCATGTCGTAAAGACCGAACGCATTCGCTTGTTTTAATCCCACTGGATGCGTCGTCCCGTCGCTATTGCCCTGGTACCAGGCGATCTCGTCGAGCGGACCATAACGAGCGCCCGTCGTTCCCGCCCGCGCCGCATACTCCCATTCCTCCTCCCTCGGCAAACGCCCACCGATTTTTCCGCAATACTCGCTCGCCTTGTTCCAATCCACGGATTCCATTGGGAGCTCCGGTCCCTTGAAGTGACTCGGATTCTCGCTCATCACGCGCTCAAACGCTTCTTGCGTCACGGGAGCTTGACCGAGCCAAAATCCTTCGGCGATGGTTACCTCGCGCGCAGGCTTCTCGTCGTCAAAGCATTCGCTGTCCCCTGGCGAACAGCCCATCACGAATTTCCCCGGCGGAATCCAGACGTAGGTCAGCCCGTCCTTCGGGTTGACGCGAGTCGTGCCCGGCTGCAGGGTGGCCGCCGGGGCGGGTGCAGAGGGCGGCGCTGGCGCTGAAGCGGCCAACGCTCGCTCCAGGCCTTCGATCAGTCGAGTCACGCTTTGATGAAAGCCGGTATCGAAGATCTCGATGGCGTGGCGGCGCGTTAGTGGGCGGAGCGCTTCCGGCAGATCCTCCGGCCGCGGCATCCGCGCGCCGCCCACCAAAGCGGGAATCACCCGGATCTTGCGATCCAGCGCAGTCTGAATCTCCACGCGGACGAAATCCTCCGGGTTTTCGAACCGTGGCCGCCCGCCCTCGTCCGTCATATAAGGCCAGTTCCTGCCGATCACAGCGATCAGGGCCTGGCAAGATGCGACGGTTTGTCGGAGGGTTTCGATGAAATCGTCGCCGGGTTGTAGAGTGTCCAGATCCATGAAGACCTGATGCTGTGCGCCGAAGTGCGCATGCAGACGGTCGTATAGCCGGCCCGCGTAGGCGATGGTCTCCTCGCGCCGGTAGCTGATGAAAATCCCAGCCATCCTTGGGTCTGCCGCTATTGTTGCACGGCGCGGCGTGTCCAGATCCGCCACCTGCCGCGCTAGGCCGCCGGTAGCCACACCTCTAAACAGGCCCCCCCCTCGCCACGATTGCTCGCCGCGATCGCGCCGCCGTGTTGAGTAACGATGCCTTCGGCGACGGTCAGGCCGAGGCCTGTGCCGCGAGCGTCGAGCCGCGTCGTCACGAAAGCACTAAAAATGTCCGGCAGTAGATCCGCGGGGATGCCGGGACCGTTGTCTTCCACGCGCACAACGATGCCCGGCTCGCCGGAGCGCTCGGCCGGGCACGAGCGCACGACGATGCATCCGCGCGACGGCTCAACCGCGTTCAGCGCGTTGCGCAGCAGGTTCACGAACACCTGAACAAGCCGGCCGGAGTTGCCGACCACGCGATGCTCGGCGCCCGCTTCGTTCACAAAATCGACCGTTGAAGCCTTTTCGTCGATCGCCACCAGCGACCACGCTTCATCGATCAAATGCCGCAGATCCAGCGGCTCCAGGCGCTGATTCCGCACGCGCGCGAAATCCACCAGGCTTTCGCTGATGCGCCGCAGCCGCTCGGTGACGCGTTGCATTCGTGCTAATCGATCCAGCGTGTGCGGGTCTTCGGAAGTCTCGAGCAGCTTTTCGATCGACCCCGCGAGCACTGCCAAGGGCGTATTGAGCTCATGCGCCACGCTGGCCGAAAGCAGACCCAGGCTGACCAACCGGTCCTGTTCTTCCAAGCGCCGCAGCGCCGCCGCCAGTTCGTCTTCCTGCCGTCGCAGCGAAGCGACCGTTTTATTGCGCGACCTCATTAAGTATCCGATTTCGTCGCCCAGGATTTCGCCCTCCGGAATCAGCTCGCGCGCGCGATCGCCCGTTTGCGTGGCCGCGTCGGCTTCCAGCATCTTGCGCAGCGGCCGGTATACGTAGAGCGGCATAATCGCCGATTCCAGCAGCAGCACCGCCAGCACGTAAATCACTCCCAACACCAGAAAAAGCGTCAGTTTGGCGCGCGCTACCGCTCGCCGGTATAAACCGTTTGGGGGTTGGCCCCCGATAAGATCATTGTGAAGATCGCTGTGAGGCGTTGCGCTCCGCGCCTGATTCAGAATCGTGACCTCGCGGTCCTGGGCGCCGGCAACTTGTTTTTCATACAGCGGAATGAGCGTGAAATACGTCGCGCAAGTCAACACTAAAAAGAAAAGATTGTGGAGCACCATCAATTTTGGCCGGACCTTGAGGTTTCCAAAGATTCTTGTTATACTGGATGCGTTCTTTTTAGGCAAGAATGATTGCTCCGATTGCGGAAGGCCTACGGTCGTGATAGAAAGGCCCGCGATAGCCATAGAAAGGTATGTTAAGCTTTAGCTTATCCATTGAAAAGCCCGCATGGCTGCTGTTTTTCCGAAGTCCTCTGATCTGATTCTTAAGATCGCGGGTGCGGTCGTCGGCCTCGGCGCCGTCCTTGGCGCGACCGCATACGCCTACTATTCTTATCCTACGGTGATTGACACCGGCTATCAGCCTGTGCAGCCGGTGCCGTACAGCCACAAGCTCCACGCCGGCGATCTGGGCCTCGATTGCTTTTACTGCCACTACACCGTATATAAAGCCGCCTTCGCCGCCGTCCCGCCGACGCAGGTCTGCATGAACTGCCACACCAAGGTGAAGGATCAAAGCCCGCGGCTGGAATTGGTGCGCGACAGCTTCCGCACCGGCCAGCCGATTCCCTGGGTCCACATTCATCGTCTTCCCGATTTCGTCTTCTTCAACCACGAAGCCCATGTCACTGCGGGTGTAAGCTGCGTGAGCTGCCATGGCCGCATCGATCAGATGGTCGAGGTCCATCAGGAGAAACCTCTGAATATGGCGTTTTGCATCGCCTGTCACAGCGACCCAGCGCCGAACATCCGTTCGCCGGAGTTGGTGACTAAACTCGATTGGGTCCCGGATCGCGACCCGCGGGCGATTGGCGAGGAAATCGTGAAGCAGAAACATTTGGATCCGCCTTTGAACTGTTCGGGGTGCCACCGGTGATAGGAGCCAGGAGTCAGGAGACAGGAGTCAGAACGTGGGGTTGATTTCGATAAAGAACGGCGGCAACCAAACGGGCCCCAGGTACTGGCGCACTTTGGATCAGCTCGCTGATACGCCGCAATTTCGCGACTGGATGAAGCGCGAATTTCCCGAAAGCGTGACCGAGCTCGAAATGGACGGAAGCTCGCGGCGCACTGTGCTGAAGCTGATGGCGGCGTCTTTCGGATTGGCCGGTCTCACGGCTTGCAGCCGCCCGGTGGAGCATATTTTCCCCATTTCCAAGAACGTCGAGAACTACGCCCCCGGCGAAGCCTATTTCTACACGACCATCATGTCACTGGGCGGCCAGGTCGCGGGCCTGTTGGTGGAAACTCACGATGGCCGTCCGACCAAGATCGAAGGCAATCCCGACCATCCTTTCAGCCAGGGCGCCGCAACGGCTCTAGCGCAAGCGTCCCTGCTGAATCTTTACGATCCCGACCGCGTTAGAGCCGGCGAGGGAACCTGGCCAAAATTCGAAGCGTTCGTAAAGACGCTGAACTTGGGAGACGGAGGCGGGCTTCGGTTCCTCAGCGAATCCGTAACGTCGCCGTCGCTTGTGGCGCTTCGCTCGGAAACGCTCAAAAAATTCCCCAAGGCGAAATGGATCGAATACGAATCTTTCCAGCGCAACAACGGCCGCGAGGGCGCGATGATCGCCTTCGGCCAGCCCGTCAGTATTCAAACCAATTTCGACAAAGCCAAGGTGATCTTGGCGCTGGATTCCGATTTCCTGGGCCTCGATTGGACCACTCCTCTTCCCACCAAACAATTCTCCTCGCGCCGGCGTGTCGAAACCGAACAGGATCTGGAAAAGCTCAACCGCCTGTATTCCGTCGAGAGCCAGTTCTCAATCACCGGAGCGAACGCCGATCACCGGCTGCGGCTGCAAGGCTCGGATATCAAACAGTTCGCGATCGACGTTGCAGTGAAGCTGGGCGCCATTCCAGGCATGCCGGTTTTGAACGACGATCGGCGCACGAAATTCCTCAACGCGGCGGTAAAAGATCTGCAAGCCGCCGGCCCGGAAGCGCTGGTCATTACCAGCCCCCGCCAGCCTCCCATCGTTCACGCGCTCGCGTTTCTGATGAATCAGAAGCTGGGTTCGCTCGGCAACGTGACCACTTTGACCAAGGCATCCACGGAAGACCGCGTGGAGGCTGGCGTCCAGGCGCTGAGTAATCTGACCGGCGAGTTGAATTCCGGACAGGTTTCGACGCTCGTCATTCTCGGCGGCAATCCCGCCTATACCGCGCCTGCCGACGTGCCATTCGTCGCGGCCATGTCAAAAGTCGCCAATTCCATTCATCTCAGCCCCGATGAGAATGAAACCACTGCGGCGGTGAAATGGGCCCTGCCCGAGGCACATTTCCTGGAAAGCTGGGGAGATGGCGTCACCGCAACCGGCGTTGCTTCCATTCAACAGCCGGTGATCGAGCCAATTTTCGGCGGAAGAACCTCGGCCGAAGTCGTCGCGTTGATCGTCGGATCGAAGGTCACCAAGGCCCACGACATCGTCAAGACCTATTGGACAACGCAATGGCCCGCCGCCGAGCGCGACAAGACCTGGCGGAAGGTGCTGAATGACGGAGTGATTCCGTCGAAGGCTCCCGAGCCCCTCAAGCTTACGGCTGATGCCAAAAAGATCGCCGCAGCGGTTGCGGCGGAGCCGAAGGCTGCCCCCAGCGGCGTCGAAATCGGCTTCGTGCCGTCCTCGGCCGCCTGGGATGGTCGCTACGCCAACAACGGTTGGATGCAGGAAGCTCCCGACCCGATGACCAAGTTGGTCTGGGGCAATGGAGCCCTGATCAGCACGGCGACGGCTCGCGCCCACGACCTGCGCGACGGCGATATGATCAGCCTTCAGCGCGGCAGCGTCAAAGTGGAAGCCGCGGTTTTCCTCGCGCCGGGCCACGCCGACAATACCGTCACCCTTTCGCTCGGCTATGGCCGCGAGCGCTGTGGCAGTGTAGGTAGAGACGTCGGCTTCAACGCCAATAAGATCCGCACCAGCGGCGGCTTCTGGTACAGCCCGGGCTTCGAAATTTCGAAAACGGGCAAAACGTTCGAGCACGCCAGTACAGTCGAGCGCGGATTGGGCCGATTCCCAGAAAGCCATGGCCTTGCCGCGCGATTCAAGGCAGGCTCTGAGCAAGACGCCGAGCACATGAACGGGCGGCCGGTGTATCGCGAAACGACCATCGAGGAGTACCGGCAGAACCCGAAGATTATCGAAGCCATGAACGAGCTTCCCGAGCTCCACTCGGTATATCCCGAGCGCGCCTACGACGGCGAATATCAATGGGGCATGACGATAGATTTGGGCGCCTGCACCGGATGCAACGCCTGCGTTCTGGCTTGCCAGGCCGAAAATAACGTTCCGATCGTCGGAAAGGCGCAAGTGATTCGCGGGCGCGAAATGCACTGGCTGCGGATGGATCGCTACTACGTCGGCTCCGAAGACGAGCCCCGCGCGGTGGAGCAGCCCGTTCCCTGCATGCAATGCGAGAATGCTCCCTGCGAAAACGTCTGCCCCGTCGAAGCCACTTCGCACAGCAAAGAAGGCTTGAACGACATGGTGTACAACCGCTGCGTGGGCACGCGCTATTGCGCTAATAACTGCCCGTTCAAGGTGAGGCATTTCAATTTCTTGAATTGGCATAGGTACGAAGCGGAAATCCTGAGCATGGTGTACAACCCCGATGTCACTGTGCGCATGCGAGGTGTCATGGAAAAGTGCACCTATTGCGTGCAGCGGATTCAGGAGACCCATATCAAGGCGAACGTGGAAGGTCACCGCCCGATTCGCGAGGGCGAGATTCTAACGGCCTGCCAGCAGACCTGCCCCGCGAACGCGATCGTGTTCGGTAATCTGAACGATCCGCAATCCAAGGTTTCGAAATTGAAGAAACAGGAGCGCAACTACGCCATGCTGGCCGAACTGGACCTGAAGCCGCGCACCACATATCTGGCGCGTCTGCGCAATCCCAATCCGGAGCTGGGCGTATGAGGAAATCTTGTGGGGCAGGCTTCAGCCTGCGGCGGACTTTAGTCCGCCTTGGTGCCGGGCGGGCTGAAGCCGGCGGCAGGCTGAAGCCTGCCCCACAGAGGAAACATTTATGAGTGTCGTCGTCGAGCAAAATCCGGCGTTGATGGAAACCAATCCGCCCCTGATGCCGGGCGAGCCGAGCTTGCACCATCTCACCGATCGGATCAGCAGCATCATCGAGCGCAAAGTTGGCGATACGCCCCTCAAATACTGGATCACCTTGGGGACCACCGCCTCCTTCACGGTGTTGATGGTGGGCTGCTTGACCTATCTGGCGCTGACCGGCATCGGCGTGTGGGGCAACAACCGTCCCGTAGGATGGGCCTGGGACATCACCAACTTCGTGTTCTGGATCGGCATCGGCCACGCGGGCACGCTGATCTCAGCGATTCTGTTTTTGTTCCGCCAGAAATGGAGGACTTCCATCAACCGCTCGGCCGAAGCCATGACGTTGTTCGCGGTGATGTGCGCGGGCCTGTTCCCGCTATTCCACACCGGTCGTCCGTGGCGCGCTTACTGGCTGTTTCCGGTTCCCAATACCGATCACAACGTTTGGCAGAATTTCCGCAGCCCGCTGATCTGGGACGTATTCGCCGTATCGACGTATTTCACCGTTTCCGTTCTGTTCTGGTATACCGGGCTGGTTCCGGATCTGGCGTCGCTGCGCGACCGCGCCGTCACCAAAGTACGACAATGGGCGTACGGGATTTTCGCACTGGGCTGGCGCGGATCGGCGCGGCACTGGCGCCATTACGAAGCCGCGTATCTGATTCTGGCGGGCATTTCGACGCCGCTGGTGCTTTCGGTTCACTCGGTGGTGAGTTTCGACTTCGCCACCAGCGTGATTCCGGGCTGGCACACCACCATCTTTCCTCCCTATTTCGTCGCCGGCGCGATCTTTTCTGGCTTCGCCTGCGTGATGACGCTGCTATTGGTGGCGCGCTGGACGCTGAATCTCCAGGATCTGATCACCATGAAGGTGCTGGAGAACATGAACAAGATCATCCTGGTGACCGGATCGATCGTCGGCTACTCCTACTGCACCGAGTTCTTCATTGCTTGGTATAGCGGCGATGTTTACGAGCGCTTTACATTCCTCAACCGCGCCTTCGGGCCCTATTGGTGGGCGGCGTGTTCGATGTACACCTGCAACGTTATCATCCCGCAGCTTTACTGGTTCAAAAAGTTGCGGACGAATTTGTGGGTGATGTTCATCATTAGCATCACCACCAATATCGGAATGTGGTTCGAGAGGTTCGTGATTATCGCGACCAGCCTGACGCGCGATTTTCTGCCGAGTTCCTGGTGGTCCTACCATCCCACCTGGGTGGATATGTGCACGTTCGCCGGAACCGTCGGGTTTTTCTTCACCATGTTCTTGCTGTTCGCGCGCTTCCTGCCCATGATTGCGATGTCGGAGGTGAAAGGCGTGCGGACGTATGAGAAGCATGCGTTCGCAGCGGCCGCCGCCGCGGGAGCGGAGAAGGTTCACTGACATGCCGATGCAATTCGATGTCGAAAAAGTAAAAGACAAGCTGGGCATCGGCGCCGACAAAGTCTATGCCGTGATGGGCGAGTTCGAGGATCCGGAGGATCTGCTGGAAGCGGGCCGCAAAATCCGCCAAATGGGTTACACCAAGATCGACGCGATGTCTCCGTTTCCCGTTCACGGAATTGACGACGCCCTCGGGATTCCCTACTCCAAGCTGGGCTGGATTGTCGTTGTCTTTTCCATGACCGGGCTGGGGATCGCCCTGCTGCTGCAGTGGTTCGCCGGCGCCGGGCCTATGAACACTCTGCTGCTGCGCTTCGGCTTGAGCGGCTACCCATTGATGGTTGGCGGCAAGCCGTTTTTCGATTTCAGCTATTCCATCCCCGTCGATTGGGAGCTTACGGTTCTATTCACGGCCTTCGCGGCGTTTATCGGAATGTGGGCCATCAACGGACTTCCCCGGTTGTATCACCCGTCGATGAATTATCGCAATGCGCATCGGGCCTCGGACGACCGCTTCCTGCTGATCGTCGAGGCGGACGATCCCCGCTTTAGCCCGGCCAAGACCTCTGACGATATGCGCAGCGTGGGCGCGCGGGACGTGGAGGTAGTAGAAGGATGACCCCCAGGAGTCAGGAGTCAGGAGTCAGGAGTCGGCATAAGCTGACAGCGGTTGCGATCCTTTCCCTGCTCGCCCTTTCGGCGTGCTCCGGCATCCAGCGCGATCCGCCCATCATCGTCTGGTGGGACATGAAGCGCCAGTTGAAGTTCCGCACCGAAGGGGAGACCGGATTGTTCCCCGACGGCCGCAACACGCGGCCGATCCCCGAAGACACCGTCGTGCGCGGATCGCAATGGGAAGACACGCCGTATTACACCGGCATGGATGGCGACAAGTACGTGGGACGTATGCCGGTAGAGATCACGCCGGCGCTGCTCCACCAGGGCCAGTTGCGCTTCACCACGTATTGCACCCCCTGCCACGACCGCACCGGTTCTGGCCGCGGTACGGTTCCCACGCGAATCGCGGCGGACGGCATCGCGTGGCAGCCCGCCAATCTCATGGAAGACCGGTTGGTGGAAGCGGCTGACGGCGACCTGTTCAACGTGATCACCAACGGCCGCCGCACCATGCCCTCATACAAATATCAGGTCGTCACGGCGGACCGCTGGGCCATCATCGCCTACGTCCGGCTCCTGCAGCGCGCCGCGCACGGCACCATGCAGGACGTGCCGGAAAACATGAAAGCCTCCATCGAAGTCAAATGAATCACGAATCGATTAATCCCGAAAACTACCAGATGGAAGCCGGCGTTTGGTCGGCCGGACGAAACGCGCTGATGTTCGTCGCGCTGGTGTCGCTCGCGCTGTGCGCTTTCGGATATATCCAAAATCCCGAGCGCTTTTTCCAATCGTGGCTGGTCGCGTTCACGTTCGCCGCGGGCATCGGGTTGGGAGCATTCTTTTTTATCGCGGCGCAGCATCTATCGGGCTCGGCCGCCAACCTCACCGTGCGCCGCATCCAGGAGAACATCATGGTGACGCTGCCGGTCTGCGCCCTGCTGTTTCTGCCGTTGGCATTCGGGCTGAAATACGTTTATCCCTGGAGCCATCCCGACATTGTCGCCGCGACCAAGGACATCCAGGCCAAGGGCTCGTATCTTACCGAATTCTGGTTCGTGCTCCGCACCTACGGGTATTTCCTGCTCTGGTCCATCTGGGTTTTTTCGATGTATTGGCAGAGCACCAAGCAGGACAAAACGCGTTCCATCCGCCAGATGCACATCATCTCCCGCTTTAGCGCGCCGGGGCTGCTGCTGACGGTGGTGGTCGGGACGCTGGCGGCCTACGATTGGCTGATGTCGGTTCAGCCCACGTGGTATTCGACCATTTTCGGCCTCTATTATCTTTCCGGCGGCGCGTTGTCGTTCATGGCCGTCAGCATTCTGATCTGCCTCGGTTTCCGCCGCGCCGGAATTCTCAAAGACGCCATCACCACGGAGCATTACCACGATCTGGGCAAGTGGATGTTTTGCTGCACGGCATTTTACACCTACATTGGCTTCGCGCAATATCTGCTGATCTGGTACGCAAACATTCCCGCGGAAACTAGTTTTTACCGCGTGCGATCCCAGGGCGGATGGCTATGGCTGAGCCTGGCTCTGCCCTTCATTCGCTTCTTCATTCCCTTTTTCGTTCTGCTATGCCGCCCGGCGAAACGCAGCCTGACGATTCTCGGATTGGTCGCTGCGTGGAGCTTGATTGCGGAGTTCATCGATCTGTTTTGGGTGACCATGCCGGTGCATTATGCCGAGGGTCCGAGCCTGCATTGGCTCGATTTCGCCACGCTCGCCGCGGTGTTCAGCATTTGCGGTCTTCAGTTCTGGGGCCGCTTCCGGCGCAATAAGATGGTTCCGGTGGGCAATCTGCGCTTCGAGCAAGGTTTGCATTTTGAAAATGCTTGAGATTTAGAATATGAGCGAATCCTCCTACGAACATCCCAGGGCACATCACGATCCCAGCGAGGGTTTCGACCACACCGATCCCAGCACGAAATCGATATGGGCTTTTGCGGTCGGCAGCGTCATCGTGTTGGTGGTGACGATTTTCGCGCTGCAGCAATATTTCGAGGGCGTCTGGAACCGGGCCGTGTACCAGAAGGTGCAGTTGGCCCCGAACCAGGATATTACCTTCGTACGTGGCCGCGACGATTGGGATCTGACGCATTACGAATATCTGAACCAGAAGACGGGCCAGATCCGCCTTCCGCTGGATCGCGCGCAGGAATTGTTCATGAAGGAGATTGCGGCGGGAAAACCGTTCTATCCCGGCAAGCCGACGGTTCCGAAACCGGAGGAGCCCGACAAGACGGCTCAGCCGGGAGCGACAGCAGCTCAGCCGGGCGCGACAGCAGCTCAGCCGGGCGCGGCTCCGGCGCCTGCCGACCAAGGAAAGAAATGAAGTCCCTCATGAACATCTTTGCGGCCTTTGCGTCTTTGCGAGAAATTTCTTTTCTTCCCTCGCAAAGACGCAAAGGCCGCAAAGTATATTGTTCTATTCTTGCGATTTTTGTGATGGCTTCCTGCGCTTTCGCCGGGGGCTACGATTCGGGAACCGTGGGAGGTCCCCAGATCGGCGACCCCACGACGCTGCCCCCGGGTTTCAAGCCGCTGGCTTTGGAAGGAGTCGGCGTCGACGAACATTTGGGCCTCCCCGTGGATCTCACTTTGACCTTTACTGGCGAGGACGGCAGTCCGGTCCCGCTCCAATCTTTCTTCCACCACGGCCGTCCGGTAATCCTCGATCTGGTCTACTACCGCTGCCCGATGCTCTGCAATCTCATTCTGAATGGCCAGACCGAGACCATGCGCCAGATTCCCTGGACGCCGGGTAATGAATACGAGGTGGTCACCATCAGCATCGATCCTCGGGAAACCGAGCAAACGGCGCAACAAAAGAAGGCCACCTATCTAAAGGATTTTGAAAAGCCCGCGCCCGGCTGGCACTTTCTCACCGACTACAACGGCCATGCGAAGACACTGGCCGAGGAAATCGGCTTCCATTACCGCTACGATCGCCGCCAGGATCAATACGCCCACCCTGCGGCCATCATGGTCTTGACGCCTGAAGGCAAAATCGCGCGCTATCTTTACGGCATTCGTTTCCGTCCCGTCGATCTGCGCTTCGCGCTGGCAGAAGCATCCGAAGGGCGGATGACGCTAACGATCCAGAAAATCCTGCTGCTCTGTTATCACTATGACCCGGTGGCCAATCGCTACGTTTTATTTGCCTCGAACCTCATGAAAGGGGGCGGGGTCTTGACCGTGGCGCTGCTGGCATTCTTTATCTGGCGAATGTTTCGAAGCGAAAAGCTGCGAGCAGTGCACGCGAGGGTTCATAGAGAGGGAACGGTTTAGATGGGTTGGCTGACAAGAATCATGATGCCGCCGGCGGGCTCGGAGTTCGCCAAAGAGATCGACTTCATGTACATGGGCCTGTTTTGGCTCTGCGTGTTTTTGTTCCTGACGATCGTGATCCCGATGGGTTACTTCATGTGGCGCTATCGCTACAAACCGGGGCGCGTGACGCCGCACGTCACCCACAACACCATGGTGGAAATCGTTTGGACCATCCTGCCCCTGCTGCTGTGCGTGGCAATCTTCTTCTGGGGCCTGAACGGCTGGATCAAATACTCAGTGGCGCCCGGCGAGGCGATGGAAATCCAGGTCACGGCCAAACAATGGCTGTGGAAGTTCGAATATCCCGACGGCTCGCGCACCGTGAACGATCTGCACCTCCCGGTGAACAAACCGGTGCGATTCGTGATGACCAGCGAGGACGTGATCCACGATTTCTTCGTTCCCGATATGCGCGTGAAACACGACATCATTCCCGGCCGCTACACGGAAATCTGGTTTACTCCGGAGGTGCTCGGCAAGCACGTCTTCACCTGCGCCGAATACTGCGGCAAGGGCCATTCGGAGATGACCTACAATCTAACCGTGGAAAACGACGCCGATTTCGCCAAATTCCTCGAAACCGGCGGCACGGAATGGGAAGACTATTTCAATGGAAAAGATCCCAAGAAGACGCCCGCTGATTGGGGCCGGGTTCAATACGAGACTAAAGGTTGCAACACTTGCCATACCATCGACGGAAACAAGAGCAAGGGTCCGAGCTGGAAAGGCATTTGGGGCAAAATGGAACTAATGAACAATTCACAAAAGGTCCTGGTGGACGAGGCCTACGTTCGCGAATCGATGATGTATCCGCAGGCCAAAATCGTCTGCCAGGTCCGCGACGGAGACCGTTGCATAAGCGGGTTCGAGCCGATCATGCCGTCGTTCCAGGGCTTGTTGAAGGAGAACCAGATCAAGGGTTTGCTTGCGTTTATACAATCGCTGCAGTAGGCGTACAGACGCTGCAGTAGGCGTACAGAGCCGCGACCGTAGGGAGCGGTCAGGGATGTTGATAGGGTAAAAGATATGGACAACGCAGTAACGTTCGCGCCGCGCATCGGGGACCGTCCGCGTCCCAAGAAGAACTATTTGAACGAGACCAAGGGGTTCTGGAGCTGGGCCGGCACGCTGGATCACAAGCGCATCGGCATCATGTACCTGGTGGGCGTTTTGTTCGCGTTCTTCCTGGGCGGCATGTTCGCTATGCTCGTACGCCTGGCGCTGTTCAGCGCCAACCACAAAATATTCCTCGGAATACTGAAGACCCTCGGAGTTCAGAAAGACCCCGCCGAGGTTTACAACCGCGTGTTCACGCTGCACGGCGTCATCATGGTGTTCCTGTTCATCATTCCGGCGATTCCCGCTTCGCTCGGCAATTTCGTTCTGCCCCTGATGCTCGGCGCGAAAGATGTGGCCTTTCCGCGGTTAAACCTGTTTAGCTTTTACCTGTGGGTCACCGGCGCGGTCATGGCTATCACCGGAATGATCGTCGGGGCGATCGATACGGGATGGACGTTTTACACGCCCTATTCCACTACCACGGACGGGACCGTCACGCTGATGGTGGGAGCGGTCTTCGTGCTCGGCTTTTCCTCGATCTTCACAGGTGTGAACTTTATCGCCACCACGCATAAACTGCGCGCGCCCGGCATGGGCTGGTTTGACCTGCCTCTGTTCATCTGGGGCATTTATTCCACCGCCATCATTCAGGTTCTGGCGACGCCGGTGTTGGGCATTACGCTGGTGCTTCTCATGCTCGAGCGCAGCTTCGGCATCGGCATCTTCGATCCCCGCATCGGCGGCGACCCGGTGCTGTTCCAGCATTTCTTCTGGTTCTACTCGCACCCGGCGGTGTACATTATGATTCTCCCGGGCATGGCGATCATCAGCGAACTGATCCCGACGTTTTCGCAAAAAACGATGTTTGGCTATCGCGCCGTCGCCTATGCCAGCGTTTCCTTGGCGCTGGTAAGCTTCATCGTGTGGGGCCACCATATGTTCGTCGCGGGGCAATCGCAGCTTGCCACCGTGGTTTTTTCGGCGCTCACCTTCCTGGTGGCCATACCTTCCGGGGTGAAGCTGTATAACTGGCTCGCGACCATGTACCAGGGCAATATCAAGTTCGATACGCCCATGCTCTACGCCTTGTCGTTCATAGTCCTGTTCGCCATCGGCGGCTTGACCGGCATTTTCCTGGGAACGCTGGCGACGGACGTGCACTTGACGGACACCTATTTCGTGGTCGCGCACTTCCATTTCGTGATGGTGGGCGGCACCGTGACGGCCTTCCTCGGCGGCCTGCATTATTGGTGGCCCAAGATGACCGGGCGGATGTATTCGGAATTCTGGGGCCGCATTGGGTGCGGGTTGTGGAATCTCGGCTTCAACATGACCTTCCTCACCCAGTTCTTCCTGGGCAGCAAGGGCATGCCGCGCCGCTATTTTAACTACCTGGATCAATTCCAGCCGCTGCACGCGTTTTCGAGCGTGGGAGCGTGGATTTTGGGCTTGAGCATGTTCATCACCGCGGGATATCTGATTGCCTCGCTCCGCAAGCCGATGGACGCGCCCGACAATCCCTGGAACGGAACCACGTTGGAATGGAAGACGTCCTCGCCTCCCATCGCGCACAATTTCGAGGAGCAGCCTGTGGTGGAGCGCGAGCCTTACGACTACCGGCCCGTTTTGGCCGCGAAATAACTCATGAGCACAACCAGCGTAGATCTTGAATCCCACGGCCACGCAAGCGCGCACGCCGGCCACATCGACGACCCGCACCATCAGCATCACTTCACCACGATGGAGCAGCAGTTCGATACCAGCAAGCTCGGGATGTGGCTGTTCCTGGCAACGGAAGTTCTGCTGTTCGGAGGCTTGTTCGTGGGATTCGGCATGATGCAGGCGCGCTATCCACGTGAATTCGTGGAAGCGCATACCCATCTGGTTCGTTGGCAAGGCAGCCTCAATACCGTGGTGCTGCTGGTCTCGAGCTTCACCATGGTGCTGGCGGTGCAAGCGGCGAAGAAGGGCATCAGAACCAAACAGGTTTTGTTTTTATCGCTCACCATTGCCTGCGCCTGCATCTTTTTGGTCGTTAAATATTTCGAATATGCCCATAAATACGAGGAAGGCTGGCTCCCCGGGCGCTTCTATACTTACCAACACGACTCGATACCCGCCTGCCATCCAAAGCTTTCGGGACCGGAGGCCGCCGCCGCGGCCCAGGGTTTGACTGCGGCTGAGGCTCCCTGCACGAACGGCTATGCTACGTTCTTTTCCTTCTACTTCATGATGACCGGCCTGCATGGAATCCATATTTTGGGCGGCATCGTGGTGTTGACCTGGATGCTGCTGCGCGCCCGAAGGGGTGAGTTTTCAGCCGCGTATTACACCCCCGTCGATTTGGTGGGTTTGTATTGGCACTTGGTCGATTTGATCTGGATTTATCTCTTCCCGCTGTACTATTTGATTCAATGAGCACCCATACTGAATCCGCTGCCGCGACCTCGCCCGCCCATGAACACGAGCACGGCGGGACCAAAGTCTACGCTTTCACGCTTTTGGCGCTGCTTATCCTGACGGCCCTCACCATCATTGCCGCCGGCATCGATTTCGGCCAAGGCAACGTAGTCATCGCTCTGACCATCGCAACCATCAAAGGCTCGCTGGTGGTGCTGTTCTTCATGCACCTGATGTGGGACAAACCCGTCAACAGGATCATCGCCATGGCGGGATTTCTATTCCTCGGCATCTTCCTGATGTTCACCCTGCTCGATTTCAGCTCGCGCAATAACTATCTCCCGGCGAACCTTCGTCCCGTACCCGGCATGCCGCTCGCGCCCGGCACCGCCCCCGCGGGCGAAGTACTCCACGCCAACCCCGAGGCGGCCCCGGAGGGCGGAGAGAAGAAGTGATTTGAAAAACAGAGCCGCGACCGTCAGGGAGCGGTTACTCGAACCTTATCTGAAGTTGGGTTGAGCAGGATGGTGGCACAGGCTTCAGCCTGTGGTTCCGCTTCGGTGGCCGACGCCTGAACCAAGTCTGTCCCAACCGCACTTTACGACCCGACCGTCGAAATCGTGATATACTCCGCCTCAGTCAGGAGTTGCTATGAAACGTTCCACAGTTATTTTCTCCGCGATCCTCGCCGTTGCCGTGCCTGCGCTACCGGCGTCTGTCCAAACCGCAAAACCCGAACAGATCGGTTTTTCTTCGGAGCGCCTTGCGCGCATCCACGAGATGGTTCAGCGGCACATCGACGCGCATGACATCTCGGGCGCGGTGACGCTGGTCGCCCGCAACGGCAAAGTCGTGCACTTCGAAGCCCACGGCTTGGCCGATGTCGAAGCAAAGAGGCCCATGTCCAAAGACTCGCTGTTCTGGATCATGTCCATGACCAAGCCGGTGGTGGGCACGGCGGTCCTGATGATGATGGAGGAAGGCAGACTGCGCCTCACAGATCCGATTTCGAAATTCATCCCGGAATTCAAAGGCATGAAAGTGGCGGTGATACAGGACCGGCCCGCGGGCGCAGCCGCGCCGGCCCCAGGCACGCCGCCGCTGTTCTACACTGTCCCTGCGACGCGTGAGATCACAGTTCGGGACCTGCTCACACACGTTTCGGGTCTCAACAGCGGTGGACCGGCAAGCAGCGCAGAAGTGGCGAAGGTTGCGCTCAAAGCCGGTGAGAGTCTGGCGAACTACATCCCTCGCCTCGGCGCGACCCCGCTCGATTTCCAGCCGGGCACGCGCTGGCAGTATAGTGCGACGGCGGCGTTCGACACGCTTGAGCGGGTGGTCGAAGTTGTTTCCGGCGAGCCCTTCGACCGCTTCGCTCGTGAGCGCATCTTCGATCCTCTCGCCATGAAGGACACCGGCTACCGTCCGTCGCCCGAACAGCTTCAGCGAATCGCCACGCAGTACCGTGGAGCCAATGGCGCGCTCAACCGGGTTGACGACAAGCCGATCTTCCTGAACAGCTCGACCTATTTGTCGGGCGGCGGCGGACTGGAGAGCAGCGCCGAAGATTACTTTCAGTTCGGCCAGATGCTGGCCAATCAAGGCGAGCTGAACGGCAAACGCCTGCTGGGACCCAAAACCGTTGAGCTGATGTCGTCGGTGTTCGTTCCAGACACGCTGCCGGGCCGCGCGAAAGGCCGCGGATTCGGCTTAAGCGTGCAGGTCATCACCGACCAGATCGCGGCCGACACGCCAATCTCCAACGGAAGCTTCGGCTGGGACGGCGCATACGGGACTCACTTCTGGGTCGATCCGAAAGAGAAGATTGTCGGGTTATTCATGATCCAGGCCAGTGGCCCGAACCGCTCAATGAACCCTGATTTCGAGAACGCGGTCATGCAGGCTCTCATCGAGCCTTCTGACGAGCACAAGTGACTGCGCCTACAGCCGTTCACGCCGGCTGAACCTTCTTTAAAGCCGACCCTTTGTGCATCGCGATGTGGTCTGTTTTGTCGCTCTTTATTTCATATTGAGGCTCGTCGGGGCTGGCGTGATGCGTGTGCCCTTTGTAATCCACGTCCCGCGTATGGATCCTTATGATCCTGCCGCTGACATGACCGGCTTCGGAGTTCCAGCTAACGTGATCGCCGACTTTGAGCCGTCTTTCCATGGCGTTCTCCTAAGACTTTGCTGAGCGCGCCCGGCCTTCACTGAGATCTTGGGCCCCGACACCGCAACAGTCAAATTTCACGCCGAAAACGGTCGTCTACGCGGCTCGGATCAATATTTAGGCACGTGCGGGTCGACTTTGTCGCTCCACGCGGTGATGCCGCCCTTCATGTTCTTGACTTTGCGGAACCCCGCCTGGCGGAGAAAGTCGCAAGCCTTGGCGCTGCGGACGCCGCTCTTGCAATGCGCCACGATTTCCACCGCGCTATCCAGTTCGTTGACTCGCTTGGGCAAGTCGCCCAGAGGGATCAGTTTGGCGAAAGGAATGTTGCAGATCAAGTACTCGTGCGGCTCGCGCACATCGAGCAGGACGAAATTGTCGCCGCGCTCCATCTTGGCCTTCACCTCGACGGGGTTGATTTCCGTTTCGCTCACACCTGGCGTCTGAATGGGTTCTTGCACGGGTACTCCACAGAATTCCTGGTAATCGATCAATTCCGTAATGGTCGGGTGATCGCCGCAGACCGGGCAGTCGCGATTGCGGCGCAGCTTCAGCTCGCGGAATCGCATGGCCAAGGCATCGTAGAGCAACAGCCGGCCCACCAGCGGCTCGCCCGCGCCGAGAATCAACTTGACGGCTTCGGTCGCCTGAATCAATCCAATGACGCCGGGCAAAATCCCCAGCACTCCGCCCTCGGCGCAGCTCGGCACCAAGCCGGGAGGGGGCGGCTCGGGATACAGGCAGCGATAGCACGGTCCGCCGGGATAGGCGAAGACGCTGGCTTGCCCTTCGAACCGGAAAATCGAGCCGTAGACGTTGGGCTTTTTGAGAATCACGCACGCGTCGTTGACGAGGTATCGCGTGGGGAAATTATCGGTACCGTCGATCACCAGATCGTAAGGCTTCAGAATCTCCAGCGCGTTGGAACTGTCGAGCGGAACCTCATAGCGGTCGATGTGCACATTCGGATTGATGTCCAGCATAGTGTCCGCCGCGGAATCGAGCTTCGGGCGGCCCACGTCCTTAGTGCCGTGAATCACCTGGCGCTGGAGATTAGTAAAATCGACCACGTCGAAGTCCACGACGCCGATGCGTCCGATACCCGCCGCCGAGAGGTACAAACCCAGGGGCGCGCCCAACCCTCCGGCGCCGATCATCAGAACCTTCGCGTTCTTCAGCTTCAATTGGCCCTGCATGCCCACCTCGGGCATGATGAGGTGACGGGAATAGCGGAGGATCTCGTCGTTGGAAAGCGAAACCGGCGTGATCGGCTCGCCCGCCGGAGCGGCTTCGGGCGGAGCGACCTGGGTCGCGCCGCCGGCAATACTCGGTACGATCGACACGGTATCGCTTTGCATCACGGGAGTCGCCTCCCGTTCCAGATAGCGAATGTCCTCGTCGTTCAGATACACGTTCACGAAACTGCGCAGGCGGCCTTCCTCGGTGAATATTTGCTTGCGGAGGTCGGGGAAGCGGGAGATCAACTCGGTGAGGATTTCGGCCACAGTGCCTCCCTCCAGCTCCACCGAGTCTCTTTTGTCGGCATATTGCCGTAATGGCGTGGGAATCAGGATTTTAGGCATATCAATTCTTCTTTCTCGGCGGCGGTTTGATCGGCATTAGGGAGGAAACTGGCGGCATGGTCGAATTTTCCGCTCTTCACCGACAGGACCACAAAGGAATACCAGGGGCAGGAATTGTCGAGATCGGTCTTCGAAAAATAGGCGTCGCAATCGGGATGCGAGTGGAAAATGCCGATCAGATCCAGGCCGGAGGAGCGAGCGCTGCGGTCGGCTTCCAGCAGATCCTGAGGCCGAAGCTCGTACCGCGCCCCCTGCGCGCCCGCGTAGGCGTTTTCGAGCGGCACCGCTAGAGTGACACGTTTTTCCCCGCCGTCGATATTTCCGATCATCGCGCCACAACACTCGTTCGGGAACTTGGATTCGGCATGCGCCACCATCGTTTCCCACGCTTTGTTGTCAATCCGGATCATCCCGCTATCAATCTTGATCATCCCAGAATGGCTCGCTCAAATACTTTGTCGCTCCGTCGGCCAGAACCGTGACGATCACGCCTTTCCGTCCTTCTTTCACCAATTTCCGACCCACTTCGCGAGCCGCATGGACATTGGCGCCCGACGACATCCCCACCATCAGTCCCTCGTTCCGCCCCAGCCAGCGCGTCATGCGATAGGCGTCTTCGGTTTCGATCCACAGATTCTCATCCGCCAGCTTCTCGTCATAAATGCCCGGCACGATGGCGCTGGGCATATGCTTCAACCCCTCCAGTCCATGGAATCCGCTGGAAGGCTGAGCGGAAATGCACGTGATGCCGGGAATATCGCGCTTGAGGCGGCGCGAATTTCCGGTAAACGTGCCGCTGGTGCCCATGCAGGTCACAAAATGCGTGATAGCCCCGTCGGTTTGCTTCATGATTTCCACCGCCGTGCCGTCAAAATGCGCCTTCCAATTGGCCGGATTATTGTATTGGTCGGGATAGAAATAGGCGTCGGGATCGGCTTCATAAAGCTGCCGACAGAGGCGAATGGCGCCGTCGGAGCCCTCGCCGGGATCGGAAAATACCATATCGGCGCCGAATCCCTTAAGGATCTGCTTGCGCTCATGGGAGGCGTTGCCCGGGAGGCACAGCTTGACCTTGAAGCCTTTGATCGAGCCGATCATGGCGTAGGCGATGCCGGTATTGCCGCTGGTGGAGTCGATGAGAATGCGATGGTGGGAAAGCCTTCCCGTGCGCTCGCCGTCCTCGATCATGTTGCGAGCCGCCCGGTCTTTCACCGACCCGCCGGGATTGAAAAACTCGGCCTTGGCGTAGATTTCGACCCCGGGAAGCTCCGCGTCCAGCTTCGCCAGACGCAAAAGTGGTGTGTTGCCAATCTGATCCAGCAAAGAAGTGGATAGCGGAACGCAGGCTGGTTTAGGCGCGGCGAAGGCCATGAAAGGATACACTCCAATTGTAGAAATACTCCCCAATCTCCGTCAACATTAGGGAGATGCACGAGGAGGGCGTCAGGATGCAGGCGCCGAGCCCATTAGGGCTTGAGCGTCGCACGGCTACCGTTTCTCACACATTAGCGCCAGAAGGTTCGCGTCGGGGTCACGAAAGAAGGCCATCCACAGCTCATGGTCGGGCATGCGCGCGACCAGGTGCGGCTGCTGCTCGAAAGCGACGCTGCGGGATTTCATTTTCTCCGCCTCCTGCTCGATATCGTCGACTTTGAAGTAGATCACCGATCCCGCGCCGAACGACTCCGCGCTGCCTTGCGGCAGACCCAGCATCAGGCGAATGCCGCCGCAATCGAAGAAGCCCATATTGGGGACTTCGAATAGCATCTTCAAGCCGAGCGTATCGCGATAGAAGGCAACGGCGCGTTTTAGGTCGCGCACGGTGAGAGCGATCTGGCCGATGGTCACGGGTTGACTCACGGATTAACAACCGTTTTCGCTACGGCCTGATTCGCATATTCGTCCTCCACCCGCACGGCGACGGTGGTTTCGCCTTGGAGGCGCGGAAGCGGGATGCGATATTCCTCTTCCTTGGAATCGGTCAGGCGGGTGGTCGGTTCGACGACCATCCAGTTCCCGCCGTTGATCGAATATTCGGCCTTGGCCAAATCGCTCAACGCGTCCTTAGCTCGAAATCGCACTTCCGAGCCGGATACGGTGCAGCAAGCGACTTCCGGCGGCGAGTTGTCGATCAAAAACGGATCGCTTTCGCGGGAAGCGGTGAGGGCTTGATCGGGAGGGTTGGAGGGCGCATCGGAAGCGGTGATGCGCACCACGTATTGGCCGTCGGGGAAAGCGGTCGAGTCCCAACTGAAATAGTGTTCACGAAGCTTATCGCACAGCGGCTTCCATTCCGTTTCCTTGACGCCCCGAATCTCGACTTTATATTCCAGCGTGTCGCCATCATCGTCGCCGGCGAGCCATCGCACGCCGATATAGCCTTTCGCCCACGTCATGGCGGGCGTCGAGCCAGCGTTCGATCCCGCGCCGAAGTTGTTCGCCGGCGGCTTCCTTCCAAGCGGAGGCAGACTCAGAGCCGACGGATGGTTCGGTTCGCTCGAAACCGCCGCCGGGGCAGGGAACTTGTAATTGGCCGGAGTGATTTCGATCTCGCTGATCGTGGGCGGGACATTTTTCAGTTGATAGGCGAGATCCACTTCATCGGCCGATGCGTTTCCGGTGAGCGTCAAACGGTATTGGATGAATCTGGCGGGCGGCGACGCGGCGCGGCCCGCGTTCAATTTCTGCCACAGGCTCCAATTCTGCTGCGGCCGATTCAAATTGCCGCTGCGCGTTTCAATGGTCAGCCCAGTCTGGGTCTCGGGATTCGTCCCCACGCGGCCCCAGTAAGAGAACGCGCCGGCGTCGAACACGTCGCTTTCGAACGTGCCGGACGTCTCCAGTCCCGGTCCGACCGAAAACAGCTTGCCGATGTTTCCCGTGACGGCGAATAACGTTCCATCCGGCGCGGAGCACAAACCGGTCGCCTGAGTGGAGGGGAGCGTGGCGAGTTGCGTGTACGAATAGTCGGAATCCAGGCGATAGAGAATACCGTGATTGCCCGTCGCTGCGACAGGTTTTCCCGACCTATCGAAAGCCAGGGCGTAGACGACGTCTTGCGAATCGCTCCAGATTTTGCGCGGATAGCCGTCGCTTTGAATGCGATAAATTTCGGAGCCGCCGGTGACGGTTTGCGGTGCCGCAACGGGTCCAGGAGCGGCGTTGGGACGTTGTGCCGCCGTGACAGTAATGGTGGAAGGAGCAGCGGGAGCGGGAGTGGGCTGCGCGGGAGCTGGCGCCGGAGCGGGAAGCGCTCCCACCGGAGCCGCTTGCTTGTTCCCCACTCCGGCCGCGTAGATCCCGCCGTCCGGAGTCACGGCTACTGCCGTGATCTCGCGCTTCGGCGCTTCGTAAAGAACGAACCCTTGGCCCGCCGGCGTGATGCGCAAAACCAGCCCGCTGGGATCGGTGCCGACGATCAAATTGCTGCTCGAATCCACCGCGAGCGATCGCGCATGAGCTTCTTCGGTGCGGAAGAAAACCGAGCCGTCGCCTTTAGGGCTGACGCGATGAATTTCGCCTTCATCGCCGGTGGCGACATAAAGATCCCCCGCACGGTTGAAGGCTAGCGCCCAGATGTATTTCGCTTTGGGATCGTAGAAGACTTCGGCTTTCCCGCTCGAATCCACGCGATAAACTTTGCCGTCGGGCGAGGTGGCCGCGTAAACGCGGTCGGATGCGTCCACGGCGATCGCTTGTATAGCGATACCGTCGAGCTCCGCGAGCATTTTCTCCTTACCCTGCGGATCGACGACGAACAGCTTGGCTTTGCTGGAGCCCAGTCCGCCTCCGCCGGCGTAAACGTTACCTTTGGAATCGCGCGCGACCGCCCAAAGGAAGGCCGTCGAAGCGTCGAACACCTCTTTTACGGCGGGGGCCAGGGTAAGTTTGCCGTCGCTCGATAGCGACAGGCGCGTCAGAGAGCCCTTTTGGAAATCGTCACCGCTCTGCTGCCACCACTTGGTCTCGACGGCGAAAGCCGCGACGCTAGCGGCGAGCAGCGCCGCGCCGGTCAGGAAAATCTTCATCCAAAACCATCATCGCAGGTGGCACCGGCTTCACCCTGTGGAGGGAGTTCGGTTGGGCAGGATGGCAGCACGGGCTTTAGCCTGTGAATTGATCGCGGAAATGAAATTTTGGGATCAGAATGAGTCAGAATGAACCAGAATGAATGTGCGCCGCGGCCAATTGGTTGCGAAGTGCTCTGTATTACAGAGTACATTGCATGGCAAGATGCTTCAGCCTCCATTGCGGGTTAGGCCCTGATGAACGGGCATTTCAGCCGCTTCACCACCGACAAACCGCTCGACTTGCTGAAGCGCCTCGACCGGAAGGTGACGATCGAGGTCAGTCGCCGCGGTAAGGGCGAGCCTTATCAGCAGGTGGCCTTCGCCCGGTAGGATTGGGTAAGTAAGGGCTGGCACCTTCATCGATCGCCCGGCCCAGCAGATCGTCTCGGATCACAAACGTGCGGCCGTCGTGACAAGTCCTCTCGAGTTTCGGGAGGGTGCCTGCCAACCGCCGGGTCACAAAAAGAACGGCGCCCAGGGAATGCCAGTGAATGCAGAAACTCCACTTACAGGCCAAAACTCAAGAAGGTAATTCCCGCGCGCAACGAAACCCCCAGTCGGAGCGGCGGCCCGCCGGCTCGGCCCCGGCCCACTTCGAGACGCGCAGATCCCCCGGACGATCGTCGCTCCAGGCGCCCCCACACAGCCTCCTATAGCGGTCGTCTACATACCAGCTACCTGTCCATTCGCAGACGTTGCCAGCGAGATCCTGAATACCGTTCGGCGTCGCCCCTTCCGGATACATTCCGACGGGAGTCGCAGCTTGTGGCGAGCCTTCGTGGAAATAGTTGGCGCGGAATTCGTCGGGCTCTTCGGATCCCCAGGGATATTCCACTCCGTCGCGCCCGCAGCGCGCCGCACACTCCCACTCTTCTGCAGCCGGGAGCCGAACTCCTTTCCATTTGCAGCAGGCGGAGGCTTCGAACCAACTCACCCCGGTTACGGGCCGGTTGGGATAGCGAAGCTGCTTATTCCACCCTTCCGGCTTGCGAAGTTCGGCGAAAGCGTCGCTGTTGACGAAGCGTTCGTATTCCGTCACGGTGACGGGATATCGCCCGATATAAAACGGCGCGACTTTCACGCGACGCTTCGTCCCGCCCATCGCGAACTCGGCTCCCTCCACGCGCACCCAATTATCCACGCCTTCGACAAGCCTCGGATCGCCGGCGCGTCCCAGCGCCTCGGCCGCCTCCAGGCGTGTTTCGAAAGGGATGCTTCGCACAGATTCCCTCTCGAAAATCGATAGCGCTTGCTCCAGCAGCCCGTGGTACCCTCCAGTGAGCCCGCGCGGGAGGCGGTACTGCCAGGCGGTGAGATCGTTGAGGAGAGCACCAACCAACCCGACCGTCCGCGCACAGTCCGGCAGTTCGGGAGCGCCGCCAGACATGATTTTTCTCAGCAGCTCGTCCACCGGTTCGTTGCCCTGCTTTTTCAAACAGCCGGCCAGCAGAAGAACGGTTTCGCGCCAATCCGGATGGCGGACCGTAAGCCGCTCATCGAAGAGCCGCTTCTCGCGTTCCGCCGGATCGTAGGCCAACCGGACGGCCGCCAGATACTCCTGAAACGTTGCGTGCCAAAAACGGAGTTTTTCGCCTCGATTGACGATGATGCCGCTGTTGACCTCTTCCTCTTCTAGAAAGCGCTCGGCCGCCAGGCGCTTGGCGGCTTCGTCCTCCTCGTTTCGAAAGTCGTTCTTCAGGAGGCCGATGGCTTCGTAGCGCTCGATCTCGGTCCGCTTGTTCTCTTTGCCCGCGTGCATCGCGTAGGCGAGCTTTTGCAGGCGGGTCAGCAGGACGTTGTGATTCAGGCCGGTCTTTCCGTGCCTCGCTTTGGCCAGCCATTCGAGCACCGAATCGTACAATTCGCTGCGCTGCTCAGGCAAGGTGGCGCTCGAGAAATGCAGGCAGGCGAGAGCCGTCAGCATCACGGGATTTTCAGCCATGAGGCGGATTTCGCGCTTGCCATCGATTTCCTTTAGAAGACGACGAGTCAATTCGGCGGCGCGGGGTTCGTCATGGGGATGAACTGCGCGGGCCCATTTCGTCGCAAAAGTGTCCCTCGCCTTCTTGTCCAGCGGGGCGATCTTATGCGCCTTGAATCCCGGAATGCTGGTGACGCCGCCGTAGACGCCGGGCCGGCTGGTGGCGACGATTTGGAGACGCGGGGCACCGTCCGCGGCGCGCTTCAACAGTTCGGTCATCTCGCCGCGAGCGGTTTCACCGGCGATCTCATCCAGGCCATCTAGCAGTAGCAGGCACTCCTTTTCGAATTCCGCGCGGAAGTAGTTTGCGCCGAGCTTCGGATAGACGCTGCCCAGATAATGGAGCAGCCACTCTGGCGACTTGGGATCTGCGAGCGCGCCGGTCCTGTCCGCGCAGTGGTGGACGTGTGTGGCGAACTCGCCCGCTGAGATCAGGATGGGAAAGGGGCACGGATCGGGAAGCATTCGCTCGACGGCCCGTTCGCTGTCTTTCGCGAGCAGCCGGTGGCAGGCTTCGAACGCGATGCGCCGCAGGAAGGTGGTTTTGCCGGCGCCGGGATCGCCGACTAACACCAGGCGCGGCTCGGTGAGCGCTTTCTCCAGATTCACGGCGGCGCTCTCCGCTTCGCCCGCTTCTGCGCGATGCTCGTGCGGGAGGACCGTGGTGAGCGGCGTGTAGAGCTCGTCGATGTCGAATGCGTTGGCGGAGGCGTCGCTGGTGCGGAGGTTCTTAATTTCGATCTGGCGAGTGAGGTTCCAGAGGGTGGTGAGATAGCTCGTAACATCCTCCGGTGCGCGGAGCATTAGCGCAAGATCCCTGCATAGAGCGCGAAAGGCTGCGTCGTTCGGATCGCCGATCCAAGCCGACAGATTGGCCGCCTGGATCTGTTGGAACCCTCGCGGTTGCTGAACCTGCTCGACGAGAACGGGAATCAGGGCGTCGCGTTTCTTGGCGTCTTCGGCATCGTCAATTACCCAATCCTTTTTAATGGAGGCCGCAGACCACAACACCACGACCGAACGCGCGCTGCTGATCTCTTCGTGGATGACCTCTCGGAATCGTCTGCCTGCGGGAATGTTCCTGTCCCACCAGACTGACCACCCCTCGGCTTGCAGCGCCTTGGCAAGGACTTCGGCACGTGAGCGGTCCTCGCTCGCGTAGCTGAGGAAGACGTCGCTCATGGTCCGGCCAAATGGGCTAGCGGAACGCGAGTTTCGATTTCTTCGCTTCTTCCGCTTTCACCGATGGTCCGAAGAGCTGCTCGAAATAGCCTTCCTTCACCAGCCGGTCCACGACGCTGTTGTCGATCACCTTATGGAAATCGAACTTGCGCATGGGGACGGCGATCTGCTCGTCCACTTGCTGCGCGACCACCGATTTCACCGCTCCGGCCAGCACGTAGGGGACGCGCTCGAACAATTGGCCTTGCGCGTAGCGGTCGTAGATGCGCTCGATGTCGGCCTGCGGCTGCTTGTCGAAAGCCAGATACGCTTTCACCGCGAAGGCCTTGTCGTCGTAAAACCGCTTGATGGCTTCGGCCTGAGCCTTGATAATCTGCTCCGGCAGCTTGGGATTGGCGGCGATGGTGTTGCGGCGGAACAGATAGACGGTGGCGGCGTAGATGTCGTCGTGATCCGCGAGATTCGCCAGATTCTTGAAGCCTTGCTCTTCCAGACGGAAATAATTCGGCGCGGTCAACAGCGTGGCGTCGGCGCGGCCGGATACCAGAGCCGCGGCGCGGCCGCTGACGTCGGTGCCGACGGGAATCCATTGCACATCGCGGACGCCGATTTTATATGTGCCCAGCAGCGCGACGGTGTAGTTATACGGCGCGTCGCCGATCTGCCCCACCGCGACGCGCTTGCCCTTCACCTGGGAGATATCGCTCATGTCCTTGCGAGCCATCAGCGCAAACAGGGCCTTGTTCAAGGAGCTGCCCATCATGACGAAGTTGGAATCCTTCAGGCTCGCGTCCATGGATTGTTCGAGCGAATAGTTCGACTCGGCAGCCTCGCCGTTCACCAGCATCGCGATGCCTTGCGGATGAACGCCGAATTGGAGGTCCACATCCAGACCGTTTTTCTGGTAATAGCCGCCCTCCTTGGCCATGTACATCGGCCAGGAAGCTCCGCTACGGGTGGGAAAGTTGACGGTGATCTTCTGTAATGGCTGCGCGGCGGCGCTCGAAGCCAGCAGCATCGCCATAGCAACTGATAATTGATAACTGACGACTGACAACCTTTTCATTTTGCCTGCCCCTCTACCAGAAGCATCATACTAAAGTTTGCAGGTCAGAACGGGGACGCCGGAACACTGCGGCTGAATCGCTTAAACCCCTGCCCTTGATCCCTGTAACGGAATTGCGAAAAAAGGCCGATGAACAATATGCGAACCTTAGAGAATCGCCATGCAAAGCTTCGACATGATTGTGCTGGGTTCCGGCCCCTCCGGGCAGCGCGCGGCGATTCAGGCGGCGAAGTGCGGCAAGCGCGTGGCCGTGGTGGAGCAGCGCGAATGCGTGGGCGGCGCGTGCATCAACACCGGCACCATCCCCTCGAAAACCATGCGCGAGGCCGTGCTGCACCTTTCGGGCTACAACTACCAGAACATCTACGGCGTCAACTACCGGGTGAAGGAAAAGATCACCATGGGGGATCTGGCGTTCCGTGTCCAACACGTAATCAAAACCGAAATCGACGTGACGCTGGCGCAGCTTTCCCGCAACAACGTCGAGATGATACCCGGCGTCGCGAGCTTCATCGACCCGCATACCATCCGCGTGGAGAGTGCGCGCGGCCTCATCGACTATCACGCCGAAACGGTCGTCATAGCCACGGGAACGAAACCGGCCGTCTCGCCCAAAGTGCCGTTCAACAATCGCAACATCATCAACAGCGATCAAGTTCTCCAAATGCCCGTGATTCCCAAAACGTTCATCGTGGTGGGCGGAGGCGTGATCGGCGTGGAATATGCATGCATGTTCGCGACGCTCGGCGTGCGGGTGATTCTCGTGGAAAAGAGGCCCAGGCTGCTGGAATTCGCGGATTCCGAAATGGTGGAGGCGCTGTCGTATCATCTGCGCGACGCGCGGGTGACGATGCGGCTGAACGAAGAAGTTTCGTCGGTGGAAGAGACCGGCGATGGCGGCGTGGTGGCGAATCTGGAAAGCAAGAAGAAAATCGCGGGCGACGTGCTGCTGTACGCGGTCGGGCGCCAGGGCAACGTGGATGAGCTGAATCTTGCGGCCGCGGGTCTGGAGGCCGATAGCCGCGGGCGCATCCAGGTGGACGCCGATTACCGCACCAAGCAGCCGCATATCTTCGCCACCGGCGACGTGATAGGATTTCCCAGCCTGGCGTCGGTTTCAATGGAACAAGGCCGCATCGCCGCCGCGCGCGCCTACCACCTCTCGGTCCACTCCAATCCCGCAACCTACCCCTACGGTATCTACACCATCCCCGAAATTTCGTTCATCGGAAAGAACGAAGAACAGTTGACGGATGAAGACGTGCCTTACGAAGTGGGCGTGGCCTATTATCGCGAGATCGCCCGCGGGCAGATCCGCGGCGACACCACCGGCCGCCTGAAGCTGATCTTTCATCGGGAGTCGTTGGAGTTGCTAGGCGTGCACATTATCGGCGAAGGCGCCAGCGAACTGCTGCACATCGGACAGGCGGTAATGATCCTGAACGGAAAGGTGAACTATTTCGTCGATACCGTTTTCAACTACCCCACGCTGGCCGAATGTTACAAGGCGGCGGCTTTCAACGGTCTGAACAAGCTGACCCGTATCTAATGGGCCGATTTGATATAGGCCGATCCGATATTAGGAGCGTTCTGATATGAAGCGAAGCATCGGCCTGGTGGTCACCGAGCATGTGGCGGCGGGGCTGGTGGAAGACAATCGCCTGTCCGGTGAAGTGCACCGCAGGATCGAAGAAGAGCAAGGCATCGACGGCCTGCGCGCCACACCCGCGGAGGAAATGGTGGAAGCGCTGGCGAGGGAGGCCGCAGCGCTCGCGGGCGGCCATCGCGTGGAAGCGATCGGGGTAGGCGTGCCGGGAATCGTGCGCGCGGGCGTGATCGAAGACTCGCCCAATCTGCAACAGCTCAAGGGATTCAGCATGCAGGAAGCGATGGTGGCGGCGCTGGCGCGGCATGGCCTGGACGGCCAGGTAGCGATTTCGAACGACGCCGACGTGGTCGCCGCGGGCATCGCCGCCGCGGAAGGACGGTTGGACAAGTTAGTTCGCGTCTGGACGCTGGGCGCGGGGATTGGGTTTGGCCACTATCCTGTCGCCGACGGAATTTGGGAGGGCGGCCACACCGTCGTATCGCTCGATCCGAACGAAAATTTCTGCGGTTGTGGAGGGCGGGGGCATCTGGAGGGCATCATGGGCCATCGCGCCATGCGCCTGCGCTTTCTCGATCGCGAGCCGGAGGAAGTTTTTGCCGCCGCGAAAACCGGGGAAGATCCGCGTTGCGCCGAATTCGCCATCCTGTGGCACCGCGCGCTGGCCGCAGCCACGGCCACCAGCATTCATCTAGAAGGCCCCGGCAAGTTCTATATCACCGGAATGAACGCGCGCTTCGTGAACCTCGGTTTTTTGAATCGCTGCGTGCAGGAGATGGTGAAACTGAGCCCATTGCAAAACTACGTGTTCGAAGTGGTCCCCAAGAGCGATGAGGCGGCTGTGATCGGCGCCGCGATCAACGCGCTGCGCGCGTGATCGAGTGATTGCGTCGCTGGTAGAATCGTGAAATGCGCCGCTCCAACGTACCGTTGGCGGCCGTGTTTCTGACAATATCAGTGACTGCCGCGCCGGTGTTTCAAATCGCCTTTCCGGCCGAACGCAGCGCCGCTCCGCTGGACGGCCGGTTGCTGCTGCTCTTATCGACCGACGCCTCCGCCGAGCCGCGCATGCAAGTCGACGATACGCTCAAAACGGAGTTGGTCTTTGGCCTCGATGTGGACGCGCTTCGCCCGGGCCAGGCGGCTACTATCGACGCTTCGGCTTTCGGTTATCCGGTTCGCAGCCTTGCCGAGCTTAAGCCGGGCGATTACTACGTTCAAGCCGTGCTGCATCGGTATGAGACATTCCATCGAGCCGACGGCCACACCGTCAAATTGCCCATGGATCGTGGCGAGGGTCAACATTGGAACCTCGCTCCCGGCAATCTCTACAGCGATCCGCAAAAGCTCCGGATCGACTCAAGTTCGTCCGTATCGATTTCGCTGGATCGAGAGATTCCGCCCATCGAGCGTCCGAAGGACACCAAGTACGTACGCCACGTAAAGATTCAGTCGCAGCTACTAACACGGTTCTGGGGCCGTCCGATGTATCTGGGCGCGCACGTCCTCCTGCCTCAGGGCTTCGACGATCATCCCCAGGCTCGTTATCCGCTGGTCGTATCGCACGGCCATTTCCCCTCCGATTTCGACGGTATCCGCAGCGAGCCCCCCGATCCGAACCTGGAGCCTGATTACAGCGAACGCTTTCACATCTCCGGCTACAACCGTATTCAACAACAGGAGGCCTATGCGTTTTACCAGAAATGGGCCGCTCCGGGCTTCCCGCGTCTTCTGATCGTCGAGATTCAGCACGCCAATCCTTATTACGACGACTCCTACGCGGTGAATTCGGCCAATCTGGGCCCCTACGGCGACGCTGTCGAAACCGAGCTGCTCCCGTACATCGAAAAACAATTCCGCGCGATCGGCCAAGGATGGGCGCGATTCACGTATGGCGGCTCGACTGGAGGCTGGGAAGCTCTGGCCGTACAAGTCTTCCATCCCGACAGCTACAATGGCGCCTTTGTCGCTTGCCCCGATCCGGTGGATTTCAGGGCTTTCACGAATATCGATCTGTACGCGGACAAGAACGCATATTTCCGCTCAGGTCCACACAAATCTGTCGAGCAACCCGCGATGCGCGATTATTTGGGCCGCGTTACCGCATCGCAGCGCGAGATGAATTATTACGAGCTGGCGTTGGGCACCAAGAGCCGCTCGGGCGGGCAATACGATATCTGGGAAGCGGTGTTTTCGCCCGTGGGCCCGGACGGCTATCCGCAGCGCATTTTCGACAAGGAGACCGGCGAAATCGATCCCGCGGTTGCGCAATATTGGCGCGAGCACTATGACCTGCGCTATATTCTGGAGCGCGATTGGGCCGTGCTGGGTCCGAAGCTACGCGGGAAACTGCACATTTATGTCGGAAGTGCGGATACCTACTTCCTTAACAACGCGGTGTACTTTCTCGAAGATTTTCTGCGGCGCGCGGACCCACCGTATGAAGGCGAAGTGAAGTACGGAGATCGCGCGGAGCATTGCTGGAACGGCGATCCTTCGTTGCCCAATTATCTGTCGCGGCTGCATTACCACACTATGTACGTTCCGAAAATGCTGGAGCGAATGCAAAAGACCGCGCCGCCGGGAGCGGATCTGACGAGCTGGCGGTATTAACCAGCCGGCAAACTTCTTGAGGCTGCGCTCCAGAGTGGATCAGGCCAACTCATCAATTTTCAGTCGGAACTTTGTCGGCCTGATCGATTACCAGGAAATCCACCGGCCTCTTGCCCTTTTCCAGTTTTAGGCCCAACTGCTTTTCCAGCGCAGTGAAGATGTTAGGGCCGCCACCGAGGACCTTGGCGACGTCCTCCGCCATTTGGTTAGGGTCTGGGGGCAGTTGGGTGCGGTCTGCGGGCTGCATGGAGCCGTTCGCAATCATCGCCGCTATTAGATTAGAGCCGGAGACGAAGGAAACACCGTGCCCGCGAATTCCAACTTGAACTCGAATCTCCCGGCGAGGCCGGTCTCGTCGACCACGAACGGTGCGGGCGGCCCTCCCCTTATAACGCCGTCGCCATTCGACATGCTCAACAAGTTGCCCAAGCCTAGCGCGAATTCCCCCATCGTCTGCCGATAGGTGTAGTACGCCATGCTGGGACACCACCGGGGTGCCTTTGTTCTTCCCGGCGCCAGCGCTGGGAAACGATTCTTGTCGCTGGCCTGGCAGGTCAAGGGAGCCGGCGGTGCAGTGGCGGCATTGGGGTCCGCAGAGGCTGGCGTCAACTTCGGCCCGCCCGACGCTACCGACAGGATGTAAACGGGGGGCGTCTTGGTCTGGTGGTGGAATGTTAGATGGAATCGGTCCGCCAACAGGTTCTGCAGCATCGCGTGGAACTGGTCCTCCGTCGTATCAGGCGGAATCTTGGCGACGACGCTGTAGCCTTCGGATTTCATCCAGTCTGGGCCTGAGACCTGATCGACGCGCACTCCGTACGCGTCTGCCACCAGCCTTTGCAGCCACGTACGCTCATAAGTAACCTGTCCCGGGTCGCTCGTCCCCGGGCCGCCGCGTGCGGTGGGATCCCCAGTTCCATCGGGAGCGGCCGGCTTGACCGAAGCGACCTCAAACTCCCAGCGCCGGTCCGTAACCTGCCCGATGGCGAACTCGCAGCAGATTAGGGCTGGCAGAACCGTTCCCCAGAATATTCCCATGATGAGCGGCCGGATCATCTTTCGACGTTCCTTTACGTTGTGCATTGAAATATCGCAACTGCAGCAGGCATCAAGCCGAACAGGTGGGCCACCGAACGCCATTCTACTGAATTTGGGGACTCGCGTGGTGGGTATCGGTTGATCACTGTGCGGCGAAACAGCGCGGGTTCCCTCGCGTTCGCGATACGAACGAAAGGTGGGCGCCTCAAGTGCGCTCGTAGGCACGCAGGAATTCGTCTCTCGTGATACCGGCTTGTGTAAGGATCGTCCGCAACGCTTGGATTCAAAACTGCGTCACACTCAGAATATTTCCATCCGGGTCTTTAAACCATGCGACCCTCGCGCCGCCCGGCGCCGTCCATATGCCTAGCTCGTCCTGTGCCCTTCCGCGAAAGCGCTCCAGCGCCACCCCCGCTTCTTGCAGATTCCGAACTGTAGCCGCGATGTCCGGCACCTGCCATCCCAGCACGGTAAAACCGGCCGGCGTCAAATGGGGAACCAGCGTCACGCGCAGCATCGTCCCGTTCACGTCGAATACCAGCGCGAAATTGTCTTCGCTTACAAGTTTCAAACCGAGCGTGTCGCGATAGAAAGCGCGGGCGCGATCCGCCCGCAGCGTTCCCACGAAAGCCACGACCTTCGCGCCGCCAAGCGCATTTGTCGCGTTCACTCCACGGAGCTTAGCATGAAATCGTAGCGCAGCAATTCGCAGGCCGACGACTGACAGCTGATAGCTGCCAACCGACAACTGGTCACTATCATGAGAACGGATGAATGTCTTCACCGTTCTGGCGGCGACGGCATTGAGCGTGCACGTGGCCTGGATTCTCTGGATTCTTTTCGGGTGGCTGCTGACTCGCCGGCGTCTCTGGCTTCGCTGGGTGCATGTCGCGTCGTTAATTTGGGGAATTGTGGTGGAGGTTGGGCCGTGGCCTTGCCCGATGACGCTCCTGGAGCAGTCGTTTGAGGCTCGGGCGGGCGAGACTGCCTACCACGGCAGTTTCATCATCCACTACCTGGAGGCGTGGATTTATCCGGATGTTCCGCCATTATTGCTGACCTGGTTCGGTCCCGCGGTCTGCGGAATCATACTGCTGATCGAGGCAAGTTGGTTTTGGCGGGACTACCGGCACAAAGGGGGTGGCCTAAAGTAGCTATCAGCAATCAGCCGTCAGCTTTCAGCCGGAAGCTAAGTACTCCGTTTCAAAAATCCGGCCACGTATTCGAGAGCAATGTGGTGCAGGCGGCCTGGGAGGCCGCCGCAGGCCGAGGGCCTGCCCCACCGGAAGCCGCACATGATGGCTGACAGTTTGCTAAAACCGCTTGCTGGCGCGCGCGGCTCGGAATCGGCATCTCTATGTGCGCAGCAGCCCTAGCGGCTGACCCATCTCGAATCCCGGAAATACGTGCGACAGATCCTTCTGCCCCAGATGCGTGCTGACCAATTCCCCCAACACGGTGCGGAAATCGGTGGTCACAGCCAAGTCGCGACCCTCGTAGAGCTGCTCTTTCTCGAGTCCCGGCCATTGTCCGTAGATTTTGCCTCCGCGCACCGGCCCGCCTAGCGCCAGCATCACGTCCCCATGGCCATGGTCGGTGCCGGCGTTGCCATTTTCCTGCGCCGTTCGTCCGAATTCCGACATGGTCACCACAACGATATCTTCCATGCGGTCGCCCATGTCCTTGCAGAAAGCGGTGAGAGCGCTGGAAAACTGGCGCAGCAAATTGGAAAGCTGAGGATTTTCGTTGCCGTGGTGGTCCCATCCGTTCACTTCGGCGAATGCCGCCTCCACGCCCACGTCGGCTTTGATCAGACGCGCGATCTGCTGCAAGCTCTGGCCGAGGGGACCGCCGGGCCCGTATTGCGCGCCACCGGAAGGAGCGTAGTTTTGCTGACCCAGGCTCTGGACGATTTTCAGCGCGGCGAAGGCGTCCTTGCCGGGGCGGGCCAATTTCGCGTCGGCTGTGCCGGCATACATGTTTTCCACGATCGCCTCCGCGTCCGGATTGCCGATTTGAAATTGACGCGCGTCGTTGACCGCGACGGCGGAGCGATCGCCGCGAAGAGTACGCGGCAACTGCGCCCCCATAGCGATGGCACGCATCGGGGACGCATCCGGTCCGGCAGGAGGCAGCGCGCGATTCAGCCATCCATCGCTCGAGGCCTTGCCAGGCATGCCCGATTCCATATAATCCTGCGCATCGAAATGGGAGCGGCTGGGATCGGGCGAGCCGACGGCTTCGACAATCGCCAGAAGCTGCTTGTCCCACAGCTCCTTCAGCGGCTGCATCGCGGGATTCAGTCCGAAGCGCCCGTCCAAATCGATCACGGCATTCTGGATTGGGCCAGTGTTGCTGCCCGGGGCGGGAATGCCGATCGAGGGCCGCAGCTCGTAGTAGCTTTTCTCGGAGAACGGTACCACCACATTCATGCCGTCGACGGCGCCGCGTTGAAAAATCGCTACCAGGATTTTGCGCTTACCCTCCGTGGCCGATGCCGCTCGCGCGAGCCATCGCGGAGCCGCGCCCAATCCCGCCATCGCAATCGCCGAGCCGCGTACAAAAACACGCCGTGTAAACATTGGATTCACCTCCTCTGAAAATCGGGCGAGCTGATCACCAGGCCGACCAGCAGCCTGGCGCTCGCCTGTTTGTCTTCCAAACCTTTCTCCATCGCCGCTTGCGTCTCGGGCGAGGCGTCGCGGCCCAGGATGTCGCGCACGATGACCGCCTCATCCTGGCCCTCCCATCGCGAAGAATCGAGCCGCACTCCCGGAATCTGACCGGAAACCAGTGCGGTGGCGAAATTCATTCGGCCCAGCACGCCGCTTGTATTGAGCCAGCCAACGCCGTTATTTGAATAACCGGCCGGATCGATTTTCCCGTAGAGCGGCTCGCCCAACTCCCCGATCTTCTGCGCCAGCGTCGAGGTGTCGATGGCGTCGCCACCCGCCGCGCGCACTGCGCTC
This sequence comes from Bryobacteraceae bacterium, assembly GCA_036521975.1. Lineage (GTDB taxonomy): Bacteria > Acidobacteriota > Terriglobia > Bryobacterales > Bryobacteraceae > Palsa-187. The sequence continues at coordinate 102,159 of DATDGT010000389.1, read as the reverse complement.
ACCACCATCTCCAGCGGCGATTTCACTTTCGCCAGCCACGCTCCCTCGGAAAAGAATTCCGGAGAAGAGAACATCGTTTCCATGACGGCGCGCAAATCGCCATCGGTTTTTGAGAACGTTTGAGCCATCCGCTCGACCAACGCCGGTGGAGGGTCGTCGGCCACGAAGCGCTGCGCCAGTTCTCTAGAGATGAATTTGGCGGTGGAAGGATGATGCGCCAGAATGTCGATCACCTGGAGGCCGTCCTGCTCGCCTCCTCCGGCGGCGATCTTATGGCCAAGCACGGTCTTTTCTCCTCGATCGTGCATGAAATCGGCAAACACGAATTGGGGATCGGTAAAGGGACGCTTGATAGTCCAACCCGTGAAACAACGCGCCACCGCGATGACGTCCTGCTGCGTATAGCCTCCGTTGACGCCAAGCGTGTGCAGCTCCATCAACTCGCGGCCGTAGTTTTCGTTCAATCCATGCGCCTGCCGCTGAGGTTGAATGGGAAGGCCGGGAGGGGGCGGGGGAGTGGCGAACGGGCCTACCTGCATTTGATCGACGCCGTCGGGCGACATCGATTCCCAGTTGTCCAGATAGTACAGCATGGCGGGATGTTGCGCCGTGGCCAGCAGCAGATCCTTGAAATGCCCAAACACATGCGGGCGGATGGCGTCGCGTTCGAAACTTCCGAGCAGTGGCCGTTCAGAGGCCTGCGGGTTCATCAGGTTCTTGGCTTCATCGATATTGAAGTGGTTGAACCAGAAATCCACCAGCACTTCTTCAAGCTGCCGATTGGAATACAGCGCGTGATACACCTTACCTTCGCGCAAATCGGCCGTGACTACTTGCTGCGGCTGCCTTCGCTTCATTCCCAGGCGGCGCATTTCTGGAAATTCCGCCAATGCCTGAGGAGGCAAAGCCCCAGCCACTAATTCGCGCTTTTCGGGATCCAGATAGCTGAACAAGTCGGCGAGCTGCTCGCGATTGCCGCGCCGCGCGGCGGCCGCCTGATCGGGATTCAACAGGTCTTCCAGGGTCGGATTCAAGCGCCGCTGTTCTTTTTGCCGCTCCTGCTGCTGCATCCGACGTGCTTCTTCGGCTTCCTTCTTCAACTCCGGAAAATTTTCGATTAGCGGCGGAGCGATGGTTGCAAGCACTTTATCGCGCTTTTCCGGGTCGAGAGCCATGAGTGTGGACTGGCGCTCCTCCGCCGTGCCAGTCTGGATCTTGCGCATCTGCTCCCCCGAGACCAGCGCGTTCAACGGCTGAATCCGGGCGGCCAACACAGCGCGGGGAAAAGTGGGATATTCCTTGATGATCTCTTCAGGCGCCATGTGCAAAGTTTCCAGCGGCTTGAGTTTCTCTTCGAGAGCCGGATTCTCGGGAATCTGGTCCGGGTGAAGCTGGAGCTGGATCCATTTCTGCACGCCCATTCGCCGGACTTCTTCGACGTCGCCTGGCCGCGCGCCAAAGGTAAGCCGGTTTAAAGCTTGCAGGATCTGGCGGTCGGCCGGGAGCTTCTGGTCGAAGCGTCCTTCGGCGCTTCCGAGGAATGAAAGTGCCGCGGCCGTAACGCCCGCCGCGGCGACGGTGAGAAGACGACGCCTGATAACCACGCCGCACCTCCGTGACATGCTAGACGCGCGATCGAGAAAACCGTTTCGCGCTTCCGTAATCTGTCCGTAGCGCGACCGTTCCCTGGCGGTCGCGGCTCGGAAGCTTTGGTACTGAGCCGCGACCGCCAGGGAGCGGTTTGCTGCGCTTTTCCTCCTATTAGTATATGCTCGTCAGGCTGGCTGTAGGATGGTGGATAGAGGAATAACGCCCCCGGAGGAATAACAACTATGACACGATGGCTTCATCCGCTTTGTCTTCTGCCTCTTTGCGGCGCGCTGACCGCCGGTCTGTGCCGCGCAGAAGAGGGCATGTGGACTTTCGACAATCCTCCCGTCAAGCAGCTTCAGGACAAGTACCACTTCACTCCCACTCAAGCGTGGCTGGACCATGTGAGGTTGTCGAGCATTCGAATGCAGGATGGCGGCTCGGCATCGTTCGTGAGTCCGCACGGTTTGATGCTCACCAATCATCATATGGCGCTGGGGCAGCTTCAGAAGAATTCCACGCCGGAGCACGATTACGTGCGCACCGGTTTTTACGCCGCGACGCAAGACCAGGAAATGAAATCGCCGGACCTCGAAATTAACGTGCTGGTGTCTATGGAGAACGTCACCACGCGCGTGCAGGATGCAGTGAACAAGACGAAGACTTCTTCGGAGCAATATAAAGCCCGCCAGGCGGCGATCGCCGCGATTTCGCGCGAGAGCGAGCAGAAGACCGGTTTGCGCTCCGACGTCGTCACGCTTTACGAAGGCGGCGAGTATTGGCTGTACCGCTATAAGAAATACACCGATGTGCGGCTGGTCTTCGCGCCCGAAGAGCAGATCGCGTTTTACGGCGGTGATCCCGACAATTTCACCTATCCGCGGTACGACCTGGATATGGCGCTGTTCCGGGTTTATGAAAACGGGAAACCTATCGACAGCAAAGATTATTTGAAATGGAATCCCAAAGGCCCCGCCGACGGCGAGCTGGTGTTTACGTCCGGCCATCCGGGATCGACCGAGCGGATGTACACCGTTTCCCAGCTCACTTATGAGCGCGATATCGCCGATTCGATAACGCTAAAACTTCTCAAAGCCCGAATCGCCACGCTGAAGGATTTTGCCGCGCGCGGAGCGGCGCAGGCGCAGGAATCGACAGCGCGCATCTTCGGACTGGAGAACAGCCGCAAGGCTTACGAAGGGCGAATCAAGGGTTTGCAAGATCCTGCGATCTTCGCTAAGAAACAAAAGGAAGAGGACGAATTCAAAGCCAAAGTAATGGCGAATCCGCAATGGAAGGCGGCGTATGGAAACGCCTGGGCCGAAATCGCCGAAGCGGAAAAGAAAGCGGCGACTCGCACCAAGGAGCAGTATTACCACGGGCTCGATTCCACGCTCGCGAGTTTAGCCTCGGAGATTGTGCAGTACGTAGTGGAGATCAAGAAGCCGGATGGCGACCGGCTCCCCGGTTACCACGACTCCCAGCTCGATTCTCTAAAATTTCAACTGTTCTCGCGCGCTCCTGTCTACAGCGATATGGAAATTGCGCGCCTCACGGGGGCGCTGGAGTTCGATTTAGCGGGAGTCGGTCCGAACGACCCGTTCCTGAAGATCGTGCTGAACGGAAAATCGCCTAAGGAAGTAGCCACGGAGTTGGTGAATGGCTCGAAATTGGCCGATGCGGACGTGCGCAAGAAACTCATTGACGGCGGCGAGGCTGCTGTGGACGCATCCAACGATCCGATGATCGTGCTGGCCCGCAAGCTGGATCCGATGCGACGCGAACTGATCAAATGGATGGAAACCAACGTCACGAGCGTGGAGCAAAGAGCGGGCGAGGAGTTGGGCAAGGCGCGGTTTGCCGTGTACGGCAAAACGATTTATCCCGACGCCACCTTTACCCTCCGCTTGAGCTATGGGCAGGCCAAAGGCTACCCGATGAATGGCACTATCGCTCCTTATAAGACAACGTTGTTTGGGCTTTACGATCGTGCCAACAGCTTCGATTTCAACCCCCCCTTCGATCTTCCCGCGCGCTATGCGGAGGGACGAACCAAACTGGATTTGGCGACGCCATACAATTTTGTCACCACTAACGATATAATTGGAGGAAACTCGGGCTCGCCGGTGGTGAACCGCGAGGGCGAGTTGGTCGGATTGATTTTCGACGGAAACATCGAATCACTAGTCGGAGACTTTGTGTACGATATCGAAACCAATCGCGCCGTAGCCGTGCATACGGCCGCGATGACCGAAGCTCTAAGCAAGTTGTACGGCGCGCAGACGCTGGTGAACGAACTTCTAGGGCAATAGCCGGTCCAGATGACGAAGCGCCAGTACGCCCGCGTGGGTGGGGTGTCGTGTCTCTGTTTGGCCGCGTTCCTGGTGTGCGGTTGCGCGGAACCGCCTAAGCCATTGATAATAGGCTCCGGAAATTCCGCCGAGCAGATGGTGGTGGGCGAAATCGTCGCGCAGCATCTCGAACATCGCCTGCATCGCAAGATCGACCGCCGGCTCGGCATGGGCGACGAATTGATACTCTATGAGGCGATTGTGAGCGGCAACGTGACGCTGTATCCGGATTATGCGGCCGCCCTCGAGACGGCGATTCTGAAGGAAACCCCGGACCTCGATCCCGCGATCGTGCGGGAGCGCGTACGCAATGAGTTGGAGCGGAGGGCACAGTTGATCTTGCTGGAACCGCTCGGTTACGAGAGCACGCCAGTGGTGGTGGTGAAGAGCGCGGTTGCGAAGAAAGACAATCTCAAGACTCTAAGCGACGCCGCCCATGGGACCCTTCGCTGGAAAGTGGGGATCAGTTACGATTTCGAGCAGCGCGGCAACGGCTTGACGGCATTGAAGGCCTACGGGCTTCCAATGGACCGCGGCGCTCGTGCCATGGAGCCAGCGCAACTGTTTCCCGCGCTGGAAGAAGACCAGGTGAATATGCTTGCCTCTTACGCGACGGACGGCCATCTGGTTTCACCGAAATTCGCCGTGCTCGCCGACGATCGGGGAGTGTTCGCTCCTTATCAAGCGGCGCTTCTGGTGCGGGCGGATGCTTTGACGGGCAATCCGGATCTTCGGCCCGTGCTTTCGGATCTGTCGGGGAAACTCTCGACCGAAAAAGTGCGGGCGCTGGCGGCGGAAGTGGAGTTGAAGCATCGCCAGCCGGCGGAAGTCGCGTCGGCGTTCTTGACCGAATCGGGATTGTAAAGTCTGTCTGGAGTTTCTACCGAGAGAGAAAAAAGAATTTCACGCAAAGACGCAAAGACCGCCAAGAAAACCTTGCAGTCCGTTGACGATTCGCACAATGCGGCGTCCGCAGAGTTTTCAGCGTCTAGCTGATGGCTGATCGCTGAAAGCTGTCGTACCCTGAGGTGATGAACATTCGAGATTTGGTGGCTATCGACACGCACGTCCATATCGAATCGGAGGATCAAGGGGCGGCGGGTGAAGCGGCGCGCAGGTATTTCGGGAACGTCGGCGTGGGGTACAGCCGGGCAGAACTCGCGGAGTACTACCGCTCGCGCAAGATCGGTTGTGTGGTCTTCTCCGTGGATGAGCGGCTGACGGGACGGCCGCAGGTTCCCAACGACGAAGTGGCGGCGTTCGCCGCGGAAAACAGCGACATCATGATTGCGTTCGCGAGTGTGGATCCCACGCGCGGGCCCGAAGCCGTGGCCGAAGCGAAACGTCTGATCGCCTCGGGCGGCATTCGCGGATTCAAACTTCATCCGCCGCTGCAACAGTTCCACGCCAACGATAAGGCCGCTTATCCGTTTTACGAAGTCGTGGCCGCGGCCAAATTGCCGGTGATCTTTCACACCGGCCACAGCGGCATAGGAACGGGAATGCCGGGCGGCGGCGGGATACGGTTGAAATACGGGAATCCCATGGATATCGACGACGTGGCCGTGGATTTCCCGGACATGCCCATCATCCTCGCGCATCCCTCGTTTCCGTGGCAGGATGAAGCGCTTTCCGTGTGCCTGCACAAGCCGCAAGTGTATATCGATCTATCGGGGTGGTCGCCAAAGTATTTTCCGCCGAGTTTGATCCAGTACGCGAATACGCTGCTAAAACGTAAGGTTTTGTTCGGCTCCGATTATCCCTTGTTGACGCCCGATCGCTGGATGGCGGATTTCGCCGGCATCGCGATCAAGGACGAAGTGCGGCCGCTCATCTTGAAAGAAAACGCGATGCGGCTGTTACAGCTCAATTGAGCGGACGGCGCTAAGCTGAACTCATGCAGGCCCTTGCATTCTGGAAGGCTGTGGCCATGGACCAATCCAATTTCCTGGAAGACCTGATTGCCCTGCTTGAGGAGCACCGGATCCGCTACTGCCTGATCGGAGGCCAAGCCGTCAACGCCTACGCCGAGCCGTTAGTGAGCCTGGATTTAGACCTGGTCGTGGCCGTCGATCAACTCCCATTAGTGGAAGAGATGGTTCGCACGCGATTCCAGGTCGAGCGATTCGCTCACAGCCTCAACGTGTCCGCGCCCTGTTCAAACCTGCGTGTGCAGATCCAGACAGATCCACGCTATGCCGATTTTCCGGAGCGTGCATCGGTGCGCGAAGTGCTCGGGCTTCGAGCGCCGGTTGCCGCGGCCGAGGACGTTCTTCAGGGCAAGATTTGGGCGGTGCAGGACGCCGCGCGCCGCCCCAGCAAGCGGCGCAAAGATCTCCTGGACATTGAGCGGTTGCTCGAAGCCCGCCCCGATTTACGGCGGTTGGTTCCCCCAGAGGTTCGCGTCTTGCTCGATTCCCCGATTTGACTGATCTTACGGCGCGGCGGCGGCCTTCTCGCGGTAATACCAAAGAATGTCCGTCGCCGGAGGTTTCGCACCCAACTGCCGCAGCAGGGCGACTACTTGGCCGCGATGTAGCGTGGCGTGATTCACCACGTGCACCACGATTTGCCACGCCGGCGTCTCGCCCGGAGATCCGTTCAGCAGCTTGTACTGGGCCACGCGATCCAGATCGGAGTTCGCGAGCGAATCGGCCCATGCCTCCCATTTCCGTTGCAGCTCCGGCCACTCGTTGGTGAGCGAATCCATCGAAGGCAGCGCGTCCCAATCGGGTCTGGGCAAGGATGAATCGGCCAGACGGATGTACCAGATCAGATCGGCGTGATAGATGTGGCCGAGGGTTCGCTGCAGGCTCTCGTGGGACACATTCATGGGGCGCGTGCGCTCCTCGGGGGTCAGGTTCCCGGCCACTTCCACCAGCTTTCGTGAGGCCCAGCCAGAATATCGAATGAGCAAACGGGCTTCTTCGGCGGTCATACTGGCCACTCTATCCTATGATTTGAACGTGTTGTGGCGGTAGAAACCGACTGATGCCCGAGTTGCCTGACGTCACGGTCTACTTAGAAGCCCTAGAGCCCCGCATCATGGGCCGCGTGTTGGAGCACGCGCTGATCGCCGGCCCTTCGTTGTTGCGCACAGCCGATCCGCCCGTTCAAGCCGTGGAGAATCGCCGTGTAACCGCGCTGCGGCGCATCGGAAAACGCATCTCCATCGGGCTGGAGAATGAATTCTGGCTTGTGCTCCATCTGATGATCGCCGGGCGGCTGCATTGGAGCGAGAAAGCGAAGAGACCCGACGGCCGCCGCACGCTCGCGGCGTTCGAGTTCGATTCCGGCTGCCTCACCCTGACCGAGGCTGGAACGCGCAAAAGGGCGGCGCTGCATATCCTGCGTGGAGAAGAAGGCCTGGCCTCGCTCGATGCGGGCGGAATCGATGTCATGACCGCTTCGCGGGAAGCGTTCGGGCATGCGCTTCAATCCGAAAATCACACGCTCAAGCGCGCGCTCACCGATCCGCGGCTGTTCTCCGGAATCGGCAACGCGTATTCGGACGAGATCTTGCATCGCGCGCGCCTGTCGCCGGTGGCGCTCACCTCGCGGCTTTCGAGCGAGGAAATCGCCCGGCTTCACCACGCGGTGAAACAGACGCTGGAGGAATGGATCATTCGCCTGCGTGCCGAAGCCGGCGGAAAATTTCCCGAAAAGGTCACCGCGTTTCGCGAGGGCATGGCGGTCCACGGCCGCTATGGCGAGCCCTGCCCCCGCTGCGGAGAGAAAGTTCAAAGGATCCGCCACGCGGATAACGAGACAAACTACTGCGCGCGATGCCAGACGGGCGGAAAGCTGCTGGCCGATCGCGCACTCAGCCGCCTGCTGGGCAAGGATTGGCCGCGCACGCTGGAGGAACTCGAAGATCGCCGGACTTCGCTCCGTCGCTGACCGTAGCGCGACCGCAGGAAGCGGTTTGCTGAACCTTTCGAGCCTATTGAAAGGTGTATTATGATACAGATCGGATGAAAGCTCGCTGGTTCGTTGGTTTGGCCGCCTTCGCCGCCTCAGCCGCTCTGGTATTGCTGCCGGTCTCGCCCAAACGTGCGTTTGCCCAGCAGAACGGGGCGCCCCCGCAGGGCAAGGGGCGAGGCGGCGGGTTTGGACGCGGCAACACGCCGACATTTCCGGGGCCGCCTGCGGGAATGGAAGCGCTGCCCCTCGATCTGTTCAAATCGAAGAACTTCTATAAAGACAAGGACCTTTGGTCCGACAAGCGCTACTTTCGCTGTAATACTCCGCGGCAAATCACCGACATCTGGACGTCCGCCCGTATAGGCAAAAATCCGCCCACTTCGGCTTCCTGGGGCGACTGCAACATAGATTATCCGCGCGAAAAGATCCTGAGTCCGTACCCCTACAAAACGGCCAAAGAACATTACGAAGCGTTGATGGCCAAGGCCAAGGCCGCGGGCGGGCCGACGATTTACACCAAGGCGACCGTGCCGGATTGGGATGGCTGGTATGGCCGGGACCCTTCGTACTCGGATTCGCAGTGGACCTGGGGAACGATCAACCAAGTCTCGACGATTTTGTCGCTACTCACTCCCGAATATCAGAAGCGCATGGTGCAGATGAACTATCACGAAGGGGTGAGTAATGCGCCGCAATGGAACGCGTCCTTCTGTTATCCGGAGGGATTCGTGCGGTGGTGGTCGCAGGCTTCGCAAGGCGGTAATTTCCAGCTTGTGATGAACGTCAATCAGGTACAGTTCCTGTCGGGAATTGCGGCCAACTTCCTGCGTCAGGTTCTGATTGGCAAGGAGCACGTTCAAAAGGTCCCTCAATGGTACGGGGAGACGGTTGGGTTTTGGGACAAAACCACTCTGGTGACCTGGACCGCGGCCGTCCAAGGATGGACCATTTCACACTCCATGTTCGAATACAGCGACAAGCTGGAGACGGTCGAAACTTACGCGCCGGCCTACGATGCATCAGGCAAGTTCATCGGCGTGGATCACGAGGCGGTATTCTACGACCCCGACGCTTTCGTGGCGCCTGTGCATGTGAACATGCGGTTCCTTCGGGCCGCGACCTTGGATAATCCCACCCGGCGATACACTTACATCGAGTGTTTAAGCAATCTTCGGGACGTGGACGGCAAGCCGACGCAATTGAGTCCGGAAGATCCCCGCTTCATCGACTATTACGGCCGGCCGTGGGCCAAGGACTGGGAGAAATACTTCGAAGTTGGTTGGGATAAACCGCAAGACGAACTTCCCAAGGAAATCTTAGATATTTTTAAGTAGGAGCACAGATGAACAAGCAAGCCCTGACGATGACCGCGGCTGGCGCCGTGTTGCTGGCGCTATTCGCGATGCCGGCTTTATCTCACCACTCTTTCGCCATGTACGATCAGAACAAGACTGTCACGCTGACCGGAGTGGCCAAACAGTTCGTGGCCCAGGCCAACCACGCCGAACTGCACTTCGTTCTCGTCGCGCCCGACCGCAAGGGATTCGCCAAAACCCCCGATGGAAAATACGTCGAGTGGGGCGTCGAGATGGCAGGCGCGGCAGCAGTCGCGCAGCAGGGAATTACGGCGGCTACTTTTCCGGTCGGCACCGTATTCAGCGTCAAGATGAATCCTCTGCGGGACGGCAGTAATTTCGGATCCCGCATCGGCGCCCTCGCTAAGTGCCCTATGGATCCGGCGACCAACAAGCCGAAGCTGCCCGAGGCCGGTAAGGACTGCGACTCGGTTCCGGGCATGACGCTGCTGGGCGGAAACACGTTTTAGGGAGGGCGGGCTTTAGCCCGCGCGGGACTTCAGTCCTGCTCCCAGCCGAGGCACCCTAGCTTGAAGCATTTCGCCGAGTGGTTATCCACTACATTTCTCAGCGTCTTTTTACAGAACCATAACAGTTGGGCCATCCCCACGATTCAATCCATTCACATTGTGGGCATTGGGATCGTGTTAGGAAGCGTATTCATGATCGATCTCCGGCTGCTGGGATGGGCAGGCATGGATCAGACACTGCGCCAAACCACGGAGCGATTCGGCCCCTGGCTGACAGGCGCGCTCTGGTTGATGCTCGCAACCGGGTTCCTAATGGTGATCGGCGAGCCGGTGCGCGAATTGATCACCATTTCGTTCTGGCTGAAGATGTTCCTCGTCGCGGTGGGCGCTTTGATCGCCGTGACGTTCTTGAGGGCCGTGCGGAGGAACGAACAACACTGGGAAGCGATGGCCGGGAAGCGCCGGGCGGTGAAGTGGCTGGCCGTGCTGACGTTTCTGATTTGGGCATGCATCATTATTCTCGGACGGCTGATTGCTTACGACCACGTGTGGGGCTCCTGGTCGCCTGCGGAGAAGGCCTGACGGCGCATGGATATTCCCACGATTCTCCAATGGATTGAATCCACCGGCCTGGCGACGAAAATTCGCCAGTCGCTCTATGTCTTTCCCATTTTGGAATCTGTTCACGTGATCGGATTGTCGCTGGTTTTCGGCACCATTGCCGTCATCGATCTCAGGCTTTTAGGTATCGCCTCTCGTGAACGCCCTTTCAAGCGAATGTCGTCCGACATTCTGAAATGGACCTGGGCGGCATTTGCACTGACCGCGTTGACTGGATCGCTGATGTTTACCACCAATGCGAGCGTGTATTACCACAATTTCTACTTCCGGACGAAGATGCTGCTGTTACTCCTGGCCGGGATCAACATGCTCTCCTTCGAGCTGACTCTGGGCCGCGCCTCGCATCGCTGGGACCGAGCTCCGGCGGCGCCCCCGATGGGAAGAGCCGTTGCGGTGTTATCGCTGGCTATTTGGATCAGCGTGATTTTCGCCGGCCGTCTCATCGGGTTCACCACCAGCCAGGCCAAGCAGGCAGCGCCGGCGCCGCCGGATTCGAGCCTCGAGCAGTTGTTCCAGACCGCGCCTTCCGATCCCTCGCCATCACCGAAGTGATGCCGCGCTGGTTTCGGCCGCCCGTAATCGGCCCTCGGCCACGACCTCGGTCATCGTCACTCGCAGAGGCTTCTTCCAGATCTTCTCCAGTCGCGTCAGGAACTCGGGCGGATTTGGAGGGGCGGAGGGTGGAGGAAGCAGCGTGAGCGTGGCGATCACGCGCTTGCGCCTGGTGATTTGAGCGGCTTCGCCGCGATCCAACAAACGTTGAACCTTTGGGAAACGATAGCGTAGATCGTGAATGGAGACGGCCACCATCCTGCGACATTTAGCGTCACAATGGCGTTTGCCTGAAATGCTCAGATAGAGGTGTGGTATGGTCAGTGGCATGGCGACAGCGAAGATCACGATCACGGCTGGCGTAGCTTTAGCGCTAACCCTGGCCGTGGCGGCCCACGCGCAGTGGGAGCCGTATCCCTGGAAGCATGTGCCGCGCACGCCCGATGGCAAGGTTGACTTGAATGCGCCCACCCAGCGCACATCCTATGGCAAGCCCGATCTGTCCGGCTTCTGGATGCCCGAAGATCGCACGAAATATCTCCTGAGCCTGGCGGCCGACATGAAGGAACAAGACATCCCACTCACACCATGGTGGCGGGACCTCTACAACCAGCGCATCGCGAACAACGGCAAAGATCACCCCGGTGTTTCCTGTCTTCCATCCGGCATTCCGGAAAAAGACAATATCCCCGACGGTCTCAAATTGGTTCAGACGGAGGACCTGGTGCTCCTGCTCCACGAATCCCGCACGATCTACCGGCAGATCTTCACGGACGGGCGGCCCCTTCCCAAAGAGCCGCAGCCGGCGTGGATGGGATATTCGGTCGGGCATTGGGATAAAGACACGCTGGTTGTGGACACCATCGGACAGAACGGTAAAACGTGGCTCGATATGAAAGGGCTGCCGGGGACCGAGGCCATGCGAGTCACGGAACGTTTCTTCCGTCCTAAGATCGGGCACATGGATGTCGCGGTCACCATCGACGATCCGCAGGCATACACCAAGCCCTGGAATGTGAACATGCCTTGGAGCCTGTTGCCGGACGCCGAGTTGATCGAGAGCATCTGCGAGGAAAACAACCGCGACCCCGCGCATATGGTGGGAAAGTAACAGGCGCGGCTGGAGGACGTTTATTCCACGTTGGCTTGTCGTGTGGGCGTGGTCGCTGGCTGTATCGCCTTCTTTCGCGCAGTTGCCAGCGGCGGGCGCCCTTTCCGATCAGGAACGGCCTCTGTTCCTGGCTGAGGTCGGAAGGATTCAGAGGCTGCTGACATCCGCTCCCGAGACAGCCGCCGTCACATACCAGATGGCTCGGACCTGGGCGGCGGCTAAGCAATGGCCTGAGGCAGTCGAGTGGCTCCGGAAGGCGGTTGCACCCGGAGCTGGAATTGATCCCACCCGCGATTCCGTCTTCGCCGAGCTGCGCGGCACGCGGGAATTCGATTCCATCGTCTCCGCTGTACGCGAGGCGACGCCGCCGATTTCACACAGCAGATCGGCATTCACGGTTCCCGAAGGTGATTTGGTTCCCGAGAGCATAGCTTACGATCCAACCCGCAAAAGCTTCTATCTCGGGAGCATGAAAAAAGGGAAGGTAATTCGCTGCTCAGGCGCCGGGGACTGCGCGCAATTTGCCGGTGCCCTTGGCACGGTCCTCGGCCTCAAGGTATACCAACGCGGGCTCTGGCTCCTCAACAACTCGGATACGGAGTCGGCCTTGATTCACTACGACCTCGCATCCGGCCGGCTGATTCGTAGGTATGCGGTGACAGGGTCGGGTCATAGCTTCAACGATCTTGCGATCGCTTCCACCGGCGATGTGTACCTGACCGATACGCGCGCGGGCGCGGTCTGGCGCCTCGCGCAGGGCGCCGATAATCTGACGCGACTTCCGGACCGGTTCGAATTCGCCAATGGCATCGCGCTTTCGGCCGAAGGGAATCTGCTCTACGTATCGAGATTCCCCGATGGCATCACGCTCGTCGATCTGAAAACCAACGCCGCGATGCCGATTGGACGTCCCAGTGGCTTATGCCTCGCGGCTATCGATGGTCTCTACTTTTACCGTGGCGCGCTGATCGCGATACAGAATGGGTTCATGACTCCTCGGGTGGCCCGGTTCAGCCTCAGCCGCGATCTTCGCGCCATCGAACGAGTCGAGATTCTAGAGCGCCGCAATCCCCTCTTTGAAGGAATAACGACCGGGGTCGTTGTAGGCGATGACTTCTTCTATATGGCCAACGTTCAGGACGACAAGCAGGGCAGTTTTGACCCGATCGCAATTTTAAAGCTTCCTCTGTAGCGGCCAGCGCGTCCCGATAAGCGTGAACGTGATAGATTAAAAAAAATGGGATACGGCGGGCGGTATGTGCGTGTATCTTTCGCGCTCTTCTTTCTCGCCGCCGGTTTCCACGCCGCGGCTCAGCAAGAACCGTCCGCGTCTCTGCGCCCTCCTCCTACTCTCGACGAACAGCGCGTCATCCTCGCTCGCGTGGGCCTCGAGTCTTTGCGCTATCAGCGAGAGCTGCCTAATCTCGTTTGCACGCAGTTGACCGTCCGGAGCGTGGACCAGACGGGAACCGGCAAACATTGGAAACGGCGCGACCGGCTCGAAGTAGAAGACGCTTACGTCGACCCTTTTCTCAATCACAAATTGCTGATGTTCAACGGCAGGGATCCGCATAAGACTTATCAACAGCTCACAGGCCTTCTGTCGGAGACGGTGTTGCATTCGGTGGGCTTTCTTCCGAGGTGGATCTTCGGCCCGCAATCGAAAGCCAAATTCGAATGGCGGAACTGGTCCGACATCGACGGCAGATTGGTGCACGTGTTTTCCGTTCGCGTACCGGCCGCGGACTCGCGCCTCGTCGTCACCACTGACAAGCAATCGCTGGTCGCTGGGATCGATGGCCTTATCTATGTTGACGCAGCCGCCTTTCTGGTCCGCCGCCTCGAATTTCAAATGGAGCTTCCCGCGCAATCCGTGATCCAGGATGGCGTCATCAAAATTGATTTTGGCGGCGTGACGATTTCTGAGCGGCAGTTCCTTTTACCATTGAAAGCCGAAGTGACAGCGCGGGTGGACGGTTCGCTCGAACGGAACCAGACGGAGGTGGTGAGATACCAAAGATATGGCGCGGAAAGCACGCTGCACTTCGATGACTCCTCGGAAGGTGCGCCTCCGAACGAGAGTCCTCCGCGCTAGCGGGTTAAGGGGGTAGCGGGAAGCCCCTTTCCAAGGGCCCCGCAAAGCGGTATATTTTCTGCCAGGGGGATGAGTTTAATATTATGAACAATTCAATTAGATTTCCATCAAAATTCGCCGAAAGGGGATGCCGGCCCGGTTTCACTTTAACGCGCACAACGCATTCGCTGTGCGCTTTTCGCGGGGCCACGACGATTATGATCGCGCTTGCCGGCGCATTGGCCGCTCCGGTCGCTATCGCGCAGGATCAAGATGCCGGTCTGCGCGCGTTCCGCCGGGGGGACTACGAAGCCGCAAACCGGGCTTGGAAGGCGCAAGCCGATCAGGGCGACAAGAACGCCGAGTACAACTTGGGCATGCTGTACATGAACGGCCTGGGCGTGACTCAAGACCTGGATGAGGCAGTTCGCCTGTTCCAACTTGCGGCCGATCAAGGGCACCCGCAAGCCGCGTATCGCCTGGGCGAAATGCGGGAGAAAGGTTGGGGCGCTGCTCCCAATTACGGCGAAGCGCAGCGCTTGTACCAGTTGGCCGCCGACGCGGGAGATCCCGATGCGGCCGAAAAGCTGGCTGAATTATACGAGGACGGTTTCGGGCAGGAACCGGACCTGAAGCGCGCCGTCTTTCGCTATCGACAAGCGGCGGAGCAGGGCTTGGCCGAGGCGCAATTCCGCTTGGGGCGGCTCACCGAGCAGGGGCGCGGCACTCCTCGGGATGAAGCCGAAGCGGTGAAGTGGTATATGGCGGCGGCCAACCAAGGAAACCCTCAGGCCGAGATGCGGCTGGGCGAGCTGTACCTTTCGGGAAAGGGCGTTCCTCAAGACACCAAGCAGGGTTACTTTTGGCTCACGCTTGCGACGAAACAGAACCTGCGAGCCGCGGAAAAGCAGCGCGACGAGCTACTCAAGCAGAAGAAGCTGACGTTCGATGAGGTATCCAACCTGGAATCTACGGCGGTCCGTTGGAAGCCGAAAATCGTAGCGGCTAAGAACCCGCTCATCATTCAGTAGACCCGTAGCCGGGGCAATAGACCCGTAGCCGGGGCAGTAGACCTTAGCCCGCAGCTGGCGGAGCTTGACGTGCGCCTTATGCGGCGAGGCCCCGTTGCAGGGTAAAGTGCACGTTTCGCGCGGCGGCGCCGTCATCCGAGATGGACAGGGATTTCAGGCACGATCCCTTCGTCTCCCGGAAGGAGGTCTCACAATACTGTCTGAATCGAAACTTCGAAGCGCGGGGCTGCTTCGAGCCGGAGTGCAATTGCTCATGGTGAGTGTATTCACACTCTTTCCCCTGCGTGCCGCCGGCCAACCGGCGATTGCTGGGACTTGGAAGGCCGACGTATCGAAAACCAGTCCACCGAACAATGACGAATTGGCTGTAACTTTGACGATCAGAGAGACTGGGCTCAGGACCTACACCATCCGGTTCGACACTCAGACGGCAGATCGAGGAGCGGTATCGGAGGAGATGACGATTACATGCGACGGAAAGTCAAGACCACTGAGCCAGGCAGATTCCGCTCCTGGGGGCGGGAAGGTCTTCTGTGGGCGAACGTACCCGACCCTAATTTCGATTCGAGTCACCCAGGACGATGGGATGCTGATAGAGTACGTTTATCGGGTATCCACCGACGGCAATTCTCTAAACTACACCAGGACTCTGTACGGTCACGATCGGACTTACATTTTCAGTAGGCAGTGACCCCGTGCCTCGCTTCCATGACCGCTGAGTCCAGACCGGCAGGCCATGGTCGCCTTCCAGGGTGTGCCGTTAGCAGGTCCATCGCTCGGTCGTAAGCTGATAAAGGGTATGCGTTGTCACAATGTCGCCGCGGTTGCGATCACCGCGGGTTGGTGATATGCGCTCTCGCTTGGAAAAAGCCAACGGACGTTTGTGAATGCGTGTGACTCCAGAATGCCCGTGATCTCCTCGCGCAAAACCGCGCGATAGCTGGACGTCCCATGGACCGTCGTCCAGCCAACCGAGGTTTCGCGTGTCAGGTACATATGAAATTTGTACCGGCGCTCGTCCTGCCAGTCCCAAACTTGAAACACGATGCGGCGCTTTCCTTCGTCCGAATAGAAACCCGGACCACGCACAAGGGGACGCCGCGGAAGGATCTCGTCGTAATCCCGGATGCTGGCCACAAACGTTCCTCCGGCGCGGAGTTTTGTCCGGATCTGCACCGCGGCCTGCGCGAGGTCCGCCTCGGCGAGTATGTGCGGGAGCGCGTTGTCCATGCAGATGACTGCGTGGAAACCGGCGGCCGGCACCTGGTTGAGGTTTCGCATATCGGCGATGTGGAACGGAATCTCCAGCCTCCGCATCGCCGCTTCAGAGCGGGCGCGCTGCACGGCGGCTTCACTCACATCGGCTCCCGTGATACAGAAACCAAGCTTCGCCAGCCCAAGTGCTTGAGTCCCGACGCCGCAGGCGCAATCGAGAACGGTAGCGCCGGCCGCAACAGATTCACGTTCGAGAATCGCTGCGATGGCAGCCGCCTGTCGCGTGATCGACGCTTCCCAGTTCTCCCACAGGAGATGGTAATGAGCCGCGAAAAGATCGTAAAATCCGTCTGCGCTGGCGTCCATTCTACGACTTGGCGCGCGGCTGGTTATTTGAAAATGTCGTTATTTGAATATATCCAGGATTTCCTTGGGCAGGTCGTCCTGCGGCTTGTCCCAGCCGACTTCGAAGTACTTCTCCCAATCCTTGGCCCAGGGCCGTCCGTAATAGTCGACGAAACGAGGATCGTCGGGGCTTAATTGCGTCGGTCTGCCGTTCACGTCCACGATATTGCTCAAGCACTCAATGAAGGTGTAGCGGCGGTTGGGGTCGTCCGGCGTCGCGCGGCGAGCGTAGCGATAGCTGGCGCGGACCGGTGCGACAAACGCGTCCGGATCGTAAAACATGGCCTCGTGATCCAGGCCGACGAACTTGCCGTTGGCGTCATAAGCCGGCTTGAACGTCTCCACCGTCTCCAGCTTGTCGCTGGTTTCGAACATCGAATGCGTCAGCGTCCAGCCTTGGATGTCTGCGGTCCAGGTCACGAGCGTGGTTCCATCCCAGAACCCGATAGTCTCGCCATACCACTGCGGCACCTTTTGCACGTGTGTTTCTTTGCCCACCATCACCTGACGCAAGAAATTGTCCGCGATCCCGGATAAGAAATTTATGTTCCAGGTGCTCATCGTGAGCTGGAAATTTCCGGCCTGGGAAGGCTGCGCCCACCAACGGATGAATCCTTCCGGATAGCAGAAAGAAGCGTTCCATTGGGGAGCGTTGGTTACCGCCTCGTGATAAATCAACTGCACCATCCGTTTTTGATACTCCGGCGTGAGCACGGAAAGCACGGTCGGGGCTTGGCTGACTCCCCAGATCCACTCCGCGCCGTGATCGGCCTGCGCGTCGCGGGAATAGTAGCCGTCCCAGTCGGGCACGGTCGCCTTGGTGTAAACCGTTGGGCCGCCCTTCGCCTTGGCGGCCGCCAGGAGAGCTTCGTAGTGTTCTTTGGCCGTTTTGTACGGATAAGGGCTGAGAATGCTTTCGCGCGTGAGATCGGCGTTGCAATCGCCCCAGGAGGCCGACTCGGGTGGGTTAGGACCAATGCGCCGCTGGTTCCACATCTCCGACAACTGCCGCGGTGTGTTGCAGCGGTAATAACGTTTGTCCATCCACAGCGCTTTGTCCGTATAGAAATTCTTCGATTTGAACAAATCCAGAGGCAACGGCTGAACGCCGGCCGGCGGACCCAAGATCACCGGAGGCGCTCCGCGTCCGCCTTGCTTTCCCTGGAACCCTGGCTGTCCTTTGCCGCCTTGATCGGGGCCTTTGTCCTGAGCATGAACCGCGACCGGCAGGGGCATGAACAGGACCAGCGCCAACGCCACCACAGCGGCGATGACCGGTAAGAATGCGGGGAATCTTGGTCTCATCTGTCTCATCATATACCGGATTCCGGCGCGGCGTTAGGTGGAGCGGGCTTTAGGTTGCAACGGGGGCTTCAGCCTCCGTTCGGACCTGGGCTGAAGCCCAGGTTGCAACCTGAAGCTCGCTCCACCAAAAGCGTCTTCAACGGAGTTAGGGCACAATTGGAAGAACTATGTGAGAAGCGGATTCCGCCGAACGATGGATTGTCTGCGTGGCCTTGTGGTAATCCCCGGCTTGCGCGGCGAAGATATTCTCGATAAACGTCGATTAGCTTTACGATCCAATCGGAATCGGTACCCGAAGTCGACGCGAAGATCTGAGCCACGATGTCGCCAGCTATCTTGATGTCGTTCGTCAGCGGCTCCGTTTGCCACGTGAGGACATCCGGCCGGTTATCCACGAAGCATTGGTCCTCGATCAGCCAGGTAGGCCATCCGCCGGCCGGGTACGTCGGGCTAATCGGACGATGACGGTACGGTACCGGATGCGCTGGATCGGAGATGTAACTGTCGAAAGCCGCGCCCTCGTCCGCCCCAGTGAGCAACGAAAATGCCGAACTGTGTTCATTGAGCGGATTTGACACTGAAGGATTCATTCTGCCATCTCCGGCGAGGGCCACACACGGCACGGAGGGGGGCTTCAGCCTCGCTCCCCTAGCGGGACTCAAGCCCGCGCGGGACTTGAAAAGTCCGCCCTCCCATACCGTCTTCAAGCGAGCCGCGAACGTGGGCGACATGCGCCTGAAAGTCGCATATCCAGCAGCGGCCCTTAAGACGCGATATCATGGCTGCTTCCGCGCTGAGTTAATAAGAATTGGCCCCGCTGTGACTCCATCGAGATGGCTAATCGCTGTTTTGCTAGTCAACGCTGCTTACGTTGCGGCGCTGCCATCTGCGACAGTTTTTTACGTCGCGAACGTGCTCCTGCATGTATTGCTGGGCGCCGCAGGCGTGGTTGTGTTGTGCTGGCAGTGGCGGAATATTCCCTTGACGCGCACAACGCATTCGCTGTGCGCTTACCCGAAGATCGCGCTCCTTTTGACGGCGGCTCTGCTTGGCGGATTTCTGCTCGCGAAAGGCGCGACCACCGATCATCGCTGGGCACTGTGGGCACACATCGTGTTGGCGGTAACCGGGTTGGCGATGCTTCTGCCGTCCCCGCGCTGGCGCGCGGGACTGGCCCTACTTGCGGTTGCGGCGGTGGCGCTGCGCTTCGGCATGCCCCCGGATCGCATCCGCAACAGCAAGGTGGTTGCGGAGTCGATGAGCGGAGAAGGCGCTGGACCTAAGTCGCCGTTCTGGCCCTCGGCGGCAAACACGAATACCGGTGGATTGATCCCGTCGGATTTTTTCATGGATTCGGCGCTGTGCGGAGAGTGCCACAAAGATATTTACCAGCAGTGGAAAAGCTCGATGCATCACTTCGCGTCGTTCAACAACCAGTTCTACCGCCGCACGATCGAACACATGCAGGAATTGAGCGGAACGCAGGGCAGCAAGTGGTGCGCCGGATGCCACGACCATGCCGTATTCTTCAACGGCCGCTTTGATCGCCCGATTAAAGAGCAGGTGGATACGCCCGAGGCGCAAAACGGTCTGGGCTGCGTTTCCTGCCACTCGATTGTGCACGTAGATGGCTCGGTGGGAAACGGCGGCTTCACGATTGGATATCCGCCGCTGCACCGGCTCGCTTCAGCCAAGAATCCGTGGATCAAGAAATTCGACCAGTTTATCACCTACCTGAACCCGGAACCCCATCGCCGTACCTTCATGAAAGCCTTCATGCGGCAGGATTCCGCCGAATTCTGCTCGGCGTGTCACAAGGTTCACCTCGATGAGCCCGTAAACCATTACCGCTGGTTCCGAGGATTCAACGAGTACGACAACTGGCAGGCCAGCGGCGTATCGGGGCAGGGCGCGCGCTCCTTTTACTATCCGGCTCAATCGGCGGCCTGCGGCAATTGCCACATGCCGTTGGTCGCCTCGCACGATCCCGGCAATCGCGGAGGCATGGTTCACTCTCATCGTTTCGCAGGCGCAAACACGGCGGTCGCATCGGTGAACAAGGATGCGGCGCAGCTTAAAGCCGAGGAAGACTTTCTCCAGTCCGGGTTCATCACCGTCGATCTGTTTGCGGCGAGGGAAGTCACAGGCCACGAAGGGCGCGCGGAGATGCTACGGCGGACGTCCGACGTTCCGGCTATTGCATCGACGTTTGCCGTCGGAGAAGAAGCCGAACAGACGGGTCCCGCGCTGATCCGCGAGGTTGGCAGAGTCGCAGCCCCCCTGGATGCGCCTGAAGTGAGCTTCGCTCGCGGATCCACGGTGCGCGTGGACGCAGTGGTTCGGACTCGGAAGATCGGACATTTCTTCCCTGCGGGAACCGTGGACGCATTCGAGGTGTGGCTGGAGTTCAAGGCTATCGACGCGAAGGGGCGCGTGTTGGCCTGGAGCGGAAGGGTAGAGGATAACGGGCGCGGTCCCGTGGAGAAGGGCGCGCATTTTTATCGCGCCTATTTGCTGGATGGCGAGGGCAACCCGATCGACAAGCGCAATGCCTGGCAAGCCCGCAGCGTGC
Source organism: Bryobacteraceae bacterium (assembly GCA_036521975.1). GTDB lineage: Bacteria > Acidobacteriota > Terriglobia > Bryobacterales > Bryobacteraceae > Palsa-187. The sequence continues at coordinate 81,583 of DATDGT010000389.1, read as the reverse complement.
TGTACGTGCGGCTGATTCCGCCCGGCGCCGCCGACACCGTGCATTTCCGTTTGCCCGTTCCCAAAGACGCCGAAGGTCCCCTGACGCTGGAGGCGCGTCTGAACTACCGCAAATTCAGCGACTACTACACGAAATATGCATTCGCCGGGGTGGCGCAATCCGGCCGCGCGGGCCTGGACTTCGATAGCCGCGAATACAGTTTCGATTCGGCGCCCGTTCCGCAGGTGCCGATTGTTACCCTCGCCGCATCCAGTGTGCGGGTAGCGGTGGGCGAACCGAGTTGGCGGCCGGTTCCGCGCAAGCAGGACCGCGAACGCTGGAACGATTGGGGCATCGGCCTGCTTCTTCAGGGCGACCTAAAAGGCGCCGAGTACGCTTTTCGCCGCGTCACCGAAATCGAACCGGAGTATCCCGACGGATGGGTGAACGTCGCACGCGCGCTGATCCAGGAAGGCGAAACCGGCGCGGCCCGGCCCTTCGTTAGTCGAGCATTGAGTTTGAGTCCCAAGCTGGCGCGCGCCCACTTCTTTGAAGCCATGATTCAGAAGGCGGACGGAGACTATGGCGCCGCACTCAACAGCTTGGCCCTTGTTCGGGAGCAATATCCGCGCGACCGGGTGGTGCTGAATCAGATAGGCCGGATCTTGTTTCTTGAGCGAAAGTACCAAGAGGCCGCCGTCACACTGGAGCAGGTGCTGGCCGTGGATCCCGAAGACGTTCAGGCCCACTATACTTTGATGCTCTGCTACCGTGGTTTGGGAAAAACGATGGAGGCCACGCATGAGGAAGCCCTATTTAAACGTTTCAAGGCGGATGAGGCTTCCCAGCAACTGACGGCTCGCCCGCGCCAGTTGAGTCCCGAGGATAACAATGAAAGGCAGCCGATTCACGATCACGCTTCGGAGCCGCTCTCCACTGACTTGAGCGCACAACTTGAGGCCGGCACGGCGCAGAGTCAAGGACTCAGGTGAGCGCGTGGAGTTTCTACATTTTTGCTGCAAGTCAGGGGGCAAGATGGTGGCACAGTCCGGCGTAGCCGCAACCAAATGATCTCGTTCTCAGACACTTCACGCCGGAATACAGCAGAGGCAAAGATGGCTTGTTTCTTTGCGATCTTTGCGTCTTTGCGAGAGAGAAAAAAGAATTTCACGCAAAGACGCGAAGAACGCCAAGAAAATCCTCCAGTGCGTTGGCCATTCGCACAATGCGGCTTCTTATACGGAGCGCGGGCTTGAGCCCGCGCGAGGCTTCAGCCTGCGAGGACAAGCTTGTCCCACCTTTGGCCTGCGCCCTAATGTTTCTCGTGAGCTGCGGGGATGCGCCCCGGCGAGCCGCGGTGGAAGCGCCAGTGCGGTTCACGGATGTTACCGCCCAAGCCGGCATTCACTTTCAGCACAACTCCGGCAGTGAAGGAAAGAAGTGGCTGCCGGAGACTTTGGGACCGGGCTGCGCATTTTTCGACGCGGACGGGGACGGCTGGCTCGACATCCTGATCGTGAACGGGAAGGATTGGAACGATCGTGGCCACCGTACTACCGCTGCCCTCTATCGCAATCGCCGCGATGGGACATTCGAAGACATCACCAAGGGCAGCGGCCTGGATTTTGAAGGCTACAGCCTGGGAATCGCCATCGGCGACTACGACAACGACGGCCGTGATGACGTCTACATCACGGCGCTCGAGGGTGACCGCCTGTTTCACAATGAAGGCGGCGGCCATTTTCGCGATGTCACGGCTGAGTCGGGAATCCACAACGCGAGTTTCGGGACGAGCGCGGCGTGGCTCGATTACGATCTCGACGGAAAGCTCGACCTGTTTGTCGCCAATTACGTGCAATGGAGTCCGCAGGCGGATTTATGGTGCTCCATGGACGGATCCACCAAGTCATATTGCACGCCGGAATCATACAAAGGCTCGTCTTCGAAGTTGTACCGGAATCTGGGTGGGGGAAAGTTCGTCGACGTCACGCAGGAAGCCGGGCTGGGCGATCCCAACAGCAAATCGCTGGGAGTGGCGGCGTTTGACTACGACGGCGACGGCTGGACCGATCTGTTCGTGGCCAACGATACTCAGCCCAACAAGCTGTACCACAATCTGAAGAACGGACGATTTCAGGAAGTGGGGCTAGCTTCGGGCGTGGCGTTCGGCGAAGATGGCGTAGCGCGCGCGGCGATGGGCGTGGACGCCGCCGACTATGACCGCTCCGGAAGGCCTCATTTAATCGTCGGCAATTTCTCGAACCAGATGCTGAGCTTGTATCACAACGAAGGCAACGGACTGTTTGTCGATGAAGCGCCTAAGTCCGCTGTTGGCCGCGCAAGTCTTCTGAAGCTGACGTTCGGCTTGTTTTTCTTCGACTACGACCTCGACGGGTATCCCGATATCCTCACCGCCAACGGCCACCTGGACGGAGAGATCGAGCGGATACAGCCAAAGGTGGGATATAAACAAACGCCGCTGCTTTTGCGGAATCGAGGAGGGGGAAGTTTCCAGGAAATAGACGGCGCGTTTCCCACGCCCATGGTGGCCCGCGGCATGGCTTATGGCGACTACGACCGCGACGGTGATTTGGACGTACTCATCGCTACCAATCACGGACCTGCTTACTTGTATCGCAACGACGGCGGCAACGCGAATCATTGGTTGAGCGTGAGGCTGGAAGGGACGCGAGCGAACCGCGACGGCATCGGCGCCGTGGTGCGCGTGACGAGCGCGGGAGGGACGCAATGGCAGACGGTCCACAGCGGCTCGAGTTACTGTTCCGCAAGCGATTTGGCTCTGACGTTCGGGCTTGGCCGCGACGACAGAGCCGAACGCATCGAGATCGAATGGCCGGGCGGGGGCCGGCAGGCTCTGGAGAACATCGCGGCCGGACAGCATCTGGTGATCAAACAGCAGTGACGGATCTGAAGACAGGAGACAGGAGTCAGGAGTCAGGAGTCAGGAGTCCGACGCGCGATCGCTCGCTGGACGGGCGGTTAGCTTTGTCCGGGATGGCGGAGGCGCGGCTGATCCGGGACGGCGACTTATCAGCGTCGGAATTGGTGGACGCGCATCTGAAGCGCATTGAGGCGGTAAATCCAAGCTTGAATGCTGTGGCGGAAGTGCTCGAAAAATCGGCGCGCGAAGCCGCCGCGAGAGTGGATCGGCAGCGGGCGCGAGGCGAGGAATTGGGTCCGCTTGCGGGCGTTGCTTTCTCGATCAAGGATTCGATCGAGGTCGAAGGGACGGTTTGCACGGCCGGCACGCTGGGGTTGCGCGACTCCGCGCCTTCGCCCCGGGACGCCACGCTGGTCGCGCGTTTGCGAGCCGCCGGCGCCATTCCGATCGCCAGAACAAATCTGCCGGATCTCCTGTTCGCCTTCGAGAGCGACAACTTGATCCGCGGGCGCACGAACAATCCTTACGACCTGTCGCGTACATCGGGCGGTTCCAGCGGGGGCGAAGCGGCTCTGATCGCGGCTTGCGGGTCTCCTTTCGGCCTTGGGAGCGACGCCGCGGGCAGCGTTCGTCTGCCGGCGCATTTCTGCGGAATCGCGAGCATCAAACCAACTTCGGGACGCATGCCCCGAACAGGCCATGTCCCGGGCGCTGGAGGGTGGATTGAGACGCTGTGGCAGATCGGGCCCATGGCGCGCCGCGTCGAGGATCTGTGTCTGTTGATGCCGCTGCTCGCCGCGCCAGACGGGATTGATCACACCGTGATAGGGATGCCCTGCGGAGATCCCGGGGCAGTGCGGCTGGAAAATCTGCGGGTCGCATTCTTCACGGACAACGGAATCGTACCGGCGGACTCGGAGACTGTATCAGTCGTCCAACGGGCTGCCTGCGCGATCGACGACGAAGTGAAACAGATAGAAGAGCGGCGCCCGCCAGGCATCGAAGAAAGCTACGATCTGGAGATGCGCTGGATCGGCCCGGACGGCGGCGATGGATTGCGGGCTTACCTGGCTTCCATCGGGAGCACGCGCACGCATCCGCTGCTCGAAGGATGGCTTCAAAAACTCGAACCATACCGCACCACGCTTGTCGGCTTCGCTGAATATTGGGCGGCCCTGGACCGCTTCCGCGCGAGAATGCTCGCTTTTTTTCAGGACTACGATGCCATCCTGTCGCCGGTTTGCGCTCACGCCGCGTTGCCGCACGGCGCATCGACTGAGGAGCGCACTTTCCGAGGGTTCAGCTACACCATGACCTACAATCTCACTGGCTGGCCCGCCGCCGTCGTCCGCTGCGGTCAGACCGCATCGGGCCTGCCCATTGGCGTGCAGATCGCCGCGCACCCGTGGCGTGAAGATGTAGCCCTGCGCATTGCTCAGCGACTTGAGGACGGGTTCGGCGGCTGGCAGCCCAGCCCGTTGGCGCTTTTAGCCGGTTAGCACGGACACGGTCGCTCAAAGGACAGGCAGCCGGCGGCATCGCCCCCTTGCCCGGCAAACCGTAAAAAACCTCTGCGCGGCGATTCTGCTTTTGAGCCTCCGCGAGCGAATAGGGCGGGGGCCACCAGGTGGAGTTCCAAAAGATCGCTTCCATCGTTGATTCCCGCGGGCCGCGATCGATGGATTGCGTAAGTTAACGATTGAATGTCTATGCTTGAATGCTTGAATGATGTTCCACGTGGAACATTTTCCGTAGGCCGCGGTCGATTGGTGGCGAACATTTGGGGAAATGAAGGCAGAGTGAAACAGAATGAAGGTTTCCTTGGGGCCGCGATTAATATTAATTAATCTCGCGAACTGGCAAGTACTTTGTCATTAGAAGACCTTTATATTGTTAGGTGGAGGCCGGCTTAGGCCCAATATCGTTCAGTTAGCGCCCGAGGGAGCGGGTCGCTACCCTTAGAAAACCCATCGAAGACAGGGAGATTTCACTTCTGCCGGCGCGCAAGAGGTTCAGGACCGCAGTTTGGGCATTGCAGTCAAGGTGACCTGAAGGGGATTATCGGCGGGGCTCTTTAGGCACCATAAGCCCAGCGTCTTGACTTCTAGTCGGATTCCGATATAATGTATACCGACTATGAAGGACGATCCGAAGGAGTTCCTGCCCCTCTCGCCCGCAACCCTACACATCCTGCTGGCGCTTACAGCCGGCGATATGCACGGCTACGCCATTATGCAAGATGTGTTGCGGCAATCCGAAGGACTGTACAAGCTCGGGCCTGGCACTCTCTATGACAATCTGCAGAAGCTCGTACGTCAAGGCATGGTCAAGGAACTCGGGGCGAAAACTGACGACGAAGACAGCCGCCGGCGTTACTATCGCCTGACGGCGCTCGGTAGCAGTGTGCTTGCCGCTGAAATTTCGCGACTAGAAAGCGTCGTCCGGGATGCCAGGCTGCAAATGCGCCCCGCCCGGCCGAGGAGGGCATGATGATCCGATCTGTTTACGCAACCCTTGTTCAGCTCCACCCGCGTTCCTTCCGGCAGCATTTCGGCGACGAGATGCTTTCGATTTTCGATCACGCGGCCCAGCTCGGACCGATTTGCTTTGGTGGGCGATGCCGTCTTCTCTCTGCTGCGCCAACGGCTCCTGCGTCCGGGCCCCGAGCCAGAACCCTGCGCCCGAGAATACTTGGCCGGAGTTCCGATGTTCCTCTCTTAGACGATGATCCCCGGCTCACTCGCAACCAATGGATGGGCGGAGTGACGCTCTCGCTGCTCACCTTCGCGGCAGCGGGCTTCTTGATTACCCACGGCGGGAGTCATCTTCAACCGGTGATTGGCTCTCGCGAGACCAGCCCATCTGGCGTTCGCGTCCACAGCGGCTCTTCGGCGGCGAATCTGAGTACCGAGGTCACGATGAGTTCCGCGGACATATTGGAGATCGGCCCCATCCGCCGCTTGGTTGCCGGGTATTTCGCAGATGTTACCGTGCTGGATGCGCTGGATCTCAACCATGACCTGGTCATTTCCGCGGATGAGATCGCGAATGCGCCGCAGGCGCTTCGATCCCTCGATGCGAACGGCGATGGTGTGCTCGATGCCGAAGAGTGCGGAAAGGTGTTCGCCGGGGATTTCATGCGGCTTAACCCAGCGCTTGCGGTGCTCGACGCGAATCACGATGGCGTCATTTCAGGAAGTGAAATTCGTAATGCGGCGTCGGCGCTGGAGCGCCTCGATTTAAACCACGACGGCAGGCTGACTGCCGAAGAGCTTCTTCCCGATGCTTTGTTGAAGAGGCTGCACGTATTGCTAAGGGAGAAAGGAATTAACCTTGAACAATAGTGCGAATGGTCGCGGCAAGAGACTGTCGCTCGCCGGCGTCTGGACACTGGGGGTGTTGGGTGAAATGCGCCTTCCGCCGCTGCGCAGCACACTCCTGCGCCCGGACCAAAATTCGAAGTGGCGCGGATGGCAAGGGAATGGCTAGACGACGCCGGGACGGCTGAGCACGCGCCGTGCTCTGGTAGTTCGTGTTATTTCACATCGTCGGAATCCGCAACTGGATTCGTCGTATATCAAAACATCAGGCAAGGATCCGCCAAATGAAGACACGGGTTAGTGGGCGATTCGTCGCGATCATGGCGTTCGCCAGTGGCTTGGCATCAGCGCAGACGCTGGCTTTCGAGGTTGCCTCGATCCGGCAGGCAAGCCCTCCAACGCTTGAGGCGCTACGTGCGGGGCAATTCCATAGTGGCGCGAGGATTGAAGGAACTCATCTTGATTTCGGTTACATATCCCTATGGGAACTACTCCCCTACGCGTTCGGAGTTAGGGAATTCCAGATCGTTCGACCGGAGTGGACCCGCGATTCGACCTGGAATATCATGGCGAACCTACCCGAAGGTACATCGAAAGAACAAGCGCCGGATATGATGCATGCGCTCCTAACGGAGCGCTTCAAACTCGCAAGTCGTCACGAAAAACGAGAACAGCAGGTCTATCAATTGGTGGTGGCAGCCGGAGGGCTAAAGGTTGAGGCGTCGAACCCTGGTGACTTCAAAATATGGGACGGCGTTTATTCGGGCTTCGACTTTGGTGGCCTCCTTCGCGGCGACGTGGTCTCCGGACGCATCCTGGAACAGCCCAATTGCGGCATGCGTTGGGAATTTGTGCCGCTGCCGATGTCGGCGTTCGTCGATGCGCTTACGATGTTCCTGGACAAGCCGGTGATCGACGAGACCAAGCTCAAAGGGGACTACAAAGTGTATTTGGACATCAACGTGGAAACTATGACCGCGATGGATCGAAACAGGATGCGGGGCCGAGGACTGCCCGCTGGTGGTAGCCGAGGAGGTCGGAGCGGTGGCGACGGTAAGCAAGGTCCCGGTCCTGGAGGACCCGCACCACCTCCGCCACCGCCACCAGGCTCGGATCCAAGATCAGCAGCGCCACTCCAAGGCTTGGGAAAATGCCTGGAAGCTGCGGGCGACTCGGATGGATCACTCTCGATGCTGTTCAAAGCCGTGCAGAAACTTGGACTCAATCTTCAGCAAACCAGGGCGCCGATCGAAACAATCGTGGTGGACAATCTCGCGAGGATGTCAACCGAGAATTGATGGAAACTGTCCCAATTAGCACTATGGATTGGATGCTGCCCGGCAGGAGGGCCGGTTCGGGGGCCGTCGCCCCAATCTCTCGGATCAGCAGCAATCCGACCGGAGCATGATCGCGAAGGGGAGCGCCGTTTAAGGTCGCAAATTGCGACCTTAAACGCGGAACTAAAATTGACCGGTCCGGCTCCTTTGCCTACACTGAAAGCGAACGATTTATCCACGGTAGTAATGAGCATGAAAACCTACAACTTTAGGGCCGTCATTGAACCGGATGAGCATTTCGACGGGAACCCTTCGGGGTGGCATGCCTACTGCCCGGTGCTCGAAGAACGGGGGGCTTCAACGTGGGGTCCGACCGAAGCCGAGGCGCTCCAAAATCTCCAAAGCGTCACCCGCATGGTCGTCGAGAGCATGATCGAGCACGGCGAACGCATTCCCGAAGAACCTCGCCATGAGGTCGAGGTGACCGTCGAGCCTCGGGTCGCCATCACCGTCTAGTTCGTGGGCATCAATTACGCGCTGCTTCGTAACGTCAGCACGGCACGGAAAATTTTCGAAAAAACCGGGCGCCAAGGGAGGCCGTTGGGTGTATCCTGTTGTCATCCGGGAAGGCCAGGGAATCCCGGCTTACGCTGGGTTTCGAATTGGAAGTCCTGGTTGAGGTGATATATGTGTATGTACTCGGTCACGGCTCAAAACAGCCGGGATGCACGACAAGGCGAGGACCTTACGATAACGCAGGCTCCTCATGGCGGTTCCAATTGGCTGACCGAAGCGGGCAAGTCCGACGTTGCGGTGTGCGTACCCCATACGGCGGCCTTGGCAGTCCAGCTTCCGAATCAGTCCGTTCGCGGTGCATGGTTCGAGCAGGCACGGCAGCCTGACGAGCATGGCAATCGCGATTTCCTGAACTATCTCGACGGCGAAAAGGAGCGGGTGGCCCTGAACGACCTGCCGAGGAGGACGAAGATTCGCGTACTCCATCTCTTCGCGAATATTGGACGGGCGCCGGCGCCCGCCATTCCGGCGACTATCAATTCCGAAAGCGGAGGCGAACTGGTCGGCGCGAGCGTCGGGGGCGGCTATCGGCGGAGCGTCTTTAGCAGGCTCTTCGGTTCATCCGACTGATCGAAGCGGCTCAGCTAGTACTGACGGCCACCGGTGCGCGTCCTCGGGGCGAGCCGACCCGTCTGGTCCAAATCTCGGGGTCGGCCCGCGCGCTTTTGGGCGCTGGTTTCCTGCCGAGCGTTTCTGGCGCCTTCAAAACGCGGCCGGAGTTCTCAGCCAGGCCTCCTGTGTCATCGGCTGGGGTGTGGAGTTCGCGCCCGCACCAGCCAGGGCAGGGCCGGCAGCCGCGGCCAGAATCGCCAGACGGTGAAATATCCTGAGGCACAGATGATTCGTAATGAGTTCCTGGTGAAGAAGTGTCGCAATTGATGCGCCATTGGCAACCGGCGAGCCCTACGGCTTTTGACAGCCTGCCTCATTCCTTGCTTGAGTGAAATGACCCACCTGCTTGGCCACTCCCGCGCAGCTCCAATACCTTTCCATATCATTCATGGCGTGCGATCGCGCTGCTGTTGGGTTTCACCGGTTCGCGTTGGAAGCGACCCGAGCTGATCTGGATCGGCTACGCGCTGGTAGCCTTGCTTACGTTGAAGCTGTTCTGGGAGGATTTTCATCACGGCTCGCCGGCCCCGTTGGCGGTTTCGTTGCTTTCTTACGGGCGCCATTCTGGTCTTCGGGCCGCGCCTGTTGCGCCCAGGAACACAACGCTCTTAGGGTGGCAAAGTTTTCGTCTCTACCTGGGACGGAAAAGTCTACGCTTTTGGGGCTGAAATAAGCAGTCCCGGATTTTTGGATGGCTAACCAAAAGGACGGGAATCAACGATTTCATGACAACTCCGGTTGGCTTTACTTTAGCGCGGCTCCAATGCCCCGATCAGCTCTCGCGCCGGTCGCGTGTTGTACGCGCGTTGATACTCGTCATGAGCTTCGTCGCGCGGGTAATGCTCGCTTGGCGGATAGGGGTAGCGTGACATGCCATGAAACGGCAACGGCATTACGGTTTGGGAAAACGCAGTGTTGGGGTCGCGATCCTTGGCCCAGCCGTCGACTTTGAGCAGGTAGTCGCGGGTCCACCCCTCAGGCAGCGGGTTGAGGGATGCCGCGTTGAACTCCAGTCTTAGCTCGTCGCCCGATCCCATGATGACCAGCCGGTCGTCCACGTCCTTCAGCAATTCGTCCACGGGGCCATATCTGGTGTACAAACCGGGCGTGGGGTTCCAAAATGAATTCGCTGAAACATTTCCGTATATGAATGTATCGGGCTGCTTCCGCTGCGGATGAATGCGTGTTTCCGAAAACCCGCGAAAATGTAGATCGGAGGAGAACAAAGGGACGAGCGTGGGCGTGACGTTCGCGTCCGATGCGCCGTCGCTTAGAAAAATCTCATCCCAGTACACGGCCAGGTTCGTGACGATCCTCAGCTTGCGTCCCCTTGACGGAAACTTCACGGGAACCACGATCGTCTTCGGTTTGCCTGCCGGCATTCCCATGTCCTGATTGATCGTCGTCCAACGGCCCTTAGCGTCCTGTACCTGAAGGTAGGGCGTGATCAAGCCTTCAGTCGATTCCTGGGATGCCGCGCGAAACGTGCTGCCGTCGGGCCAATCGACCCATCCGTTGAGCAGCAGGACCGCGTCGCCTGCTCCGAAACCCCGCCCTGACGGGCGGGGCTGGCCGGAACCCGCGGCAGAGCCGAAATCCAATTCCAGCGCGTGCATTTCCGCAACGCCGGTTTCCGAACGGCGGAATTGATCGGGGTACCGCTGATCCCGCGACTTCAGTTGAGCGAGGACATCGTGGCCCTCGCCGTCGCGAGCCGAGATCGGGTAAATGCGCCGGTCCACGCCAAATAACCGGAACTCCGGATAGGGCGGGCCTTTGAACTTCTCGTTCGTGAAAATCTCCTCGCTCGCGCGATGATCGATCGCGTAAAGCTGAATCTGATCCAGATACGAAACCTCCGCCAGTTCCTCCGTGACGTGAACGTTAAGATGCCCGTCCACCGGAAGCAGGGCCGAGCCGGGAATGGTTACGTACTCGACATGGTTCACCGGGAAGTAGCTGCCGTCGCCGGCGCTCGCGCCGAGCGGCGCCACACCAAGCACGTCCGTGATGAACTGAAACTCATGCCCGTTCCAGGTCCAGATCATGGGGCAGGATCCCGATAAGCGCTGCGCCTCGGTATAGGAATGCGTCTGATTCGTCCCTTGCTGGACTTCGTTCTGAATTAATCCGTTGGGCCATGTGATTCGAACCGTGTCGATAACGGCATGGTCTCCGGCATCGAACAGCAGCGGCACTCCGGTGTAGAATGCGCGGCGATAGAGGCTGCCGGCCTTGATCTCTACCAACGCGTCCTGCGCCAGCTTGAGACTCCGCACTCCGGTCAGACGGACTCGAATCCAACGGCGGTTGGAAGTATCGGCGTTGCGCATCAGATGGACGCTGCCGTCAGGGTCGATGCGGGCGCGATCCAAACGCCCGACTCCCGCGAAATCGGCATCCACTTGGGTTTGCTGCGGCGGGCTTCCCTGGAAGGCCTCTACCGTATACCGCCCGCCGAGCTGATCGCGATACAGCACCGGCGCGCGGTCGCGGTAGAAGACGGCCAAATCGAAAGCCTTGCTGTCCGGCTGAACCCTCAGTTTTTCAGCCCCCGTGACCGTGCCTTTGACAAACGGAAAATCGCTAGTGCGATCCGCCCACCCCGCCGTCCCTTGATTCCGCATAAGCGCCGGCTTATCGCCCAGCAAGACCAGATCAAGATCGTAATCGTGATCGTAGTCCAGCCACACGGTTCTCTCGAAACGGCGGCCCGGAAGATTTGCGGGCACGCGGACGAATCGGCCGCCTGTGTTGCGATACAACATCGGACCAGCGGTGGTGAGGATGCACAGGTCCATCAAGCCGTCGTTGTCGAAATCCCCGGGCGCTACGTCGATGACGTCTGTCAGTCCCTCCAATCCGGTATTGGCGGCGAGTTCTTGCCCGCGCCGATAAAGGCCGATCCCTCGCGAGGACCACACCAGCAGATCGGTTTGCCCGCTGCCCGTGGAGTCGAGCAACGTTAAGCCCGCCGTCGCGGCATCGACACTGCCCTCCAGTCGCGTGTCGACGAACTTTGGTTCCGGCAGCGCGGGCGCGGATGCGGGCGCCTCGGGCGGATCATAGATCTCCGCGTAACGGCACCACTCGACATCTTCCGGCGTCACCCAGGTTTTCTGAATTGCCTGGATACGTTGAAAATCCGCCAAATAGCGGCCGGCCTGCGAAGCGTTCCCGGCGAGCCGGTACAAATTGTAAAGCTGGAATGGCGCGGCCGCGAACTGGGGATCGAGCTCGGCGGCTCGCTGGAACTGCGCCTGGGCCTCTGCGGTTCTGTTGACCTGCCTGTACAGCGCGCCGAGCTGATAATGGCCGATCGGCTCATTGGGCGCGCGGGCGATCATGCCCTCGAACTGGGTAATCGCGCGGTTACCGTCTCCCTGCCGCTTGTAGTAGATCCCCAGGTTGAACCAGGTATGGGGCAGCCCAGGGTCCTGGCGCTGCGCGTCGAGCAACAGTCGCACCGCCTCCTCATCATGCCCGCCTGCGCGCAGCAGCGCGAGAGCGTAGTTCACCTTTTCGCGAGCCGAGTTGGGAGCCAGTCTCAACGCCTCGCGAAACTCCCTCACGGCCTCCTGCTGCGTGGCGGGATTCTCGTAGTACGCCTTGCCAAGGTTGCGGTGCTCGGTCAATAACTCTTCGGTATTGCGGTGCGAGCACGCAGCCGAGAGGAGCACCAGTGCGCACAGCGCAACTATGGATGGGGCTTTCCGGTTTGGATTCATCTTCGTGGAACTCGCGCACAACTTTGGAGAAACTCGCGCACAACGGACTTGCCGGGCGCGGTTACTTCGCCCAAGTTTCTCCTCCGTTTGACGCCGCGCCCGGCGGCCTGTGCGCTCCAGGGGCCCAGCAGAACAGAAGACATATAGCCTTAAAGGAGATCATACCCGCTCTCAGCGCCCGCAAAGCTCATTCGCGCCCGGCATGACGCAGGGAATGAATACATCGGTTCGCTCCAAATGAGCGGCATGGTAATGGGCGTTCGTTCCAATATGCGCAAGTGCCGTACTCCTTGCCCTTCCGTCCAACACATTTTTTGGGCACTACCCAAAATTCAGGAGATGAGCCGGCGGTTTATACTTGTGACGTGAGCGTCTTAGATATCGATCGTCTCAGTTCCGAGGAACAGCTTCAGCTCTTGGGAGATCTCTGGGAACGTCTCTCTGCATCTCCCGAAGCCATCCCCCTGACCGAGGCGCAGCGTGATGAGCTGGATCGACGGCTCGACGAGCTTGATCGCGACGGTCCGACTGGTATTCCTTTGGACGAGGTCCTTCGCCGGGTTCGCGGTCAAACTCGGTGACGATCGTCGTCCGCCCCGGATGCGGCGGCGGACATCGAAGAAGCCTTTCAGTGGTACGAGCGCCGAGGACGAGGCCTCGGCGACGATTTCCTGGCGGCTCTGCAATTGACGGTAGACCGGATTGCCGCTCACCCCGCTATGTACGCAGTGATCCACCGGAACACCAGGCGAGCGTTTCTGCGCCGTTTTCCTTACGGAGTCTTCTATCGCCTCTATGGTGAAACCATTGTGATCGTGGCTTGTATGCATGCGAAGCGCGATCCGAACGCTTGGCGGTCCCGTGCGTAAGCAGCGCAGCCGTGCAGCCGTCTCGAATCAGCGGCGCGCCGCGAGTTGCGCCAGTTCCTGATCGATCTGCGCGGCTAGTCCCGGGGGACCCTCGCTCTGGGCGCGGTTCCGGGCTTGCTCCAGATACTGCCGGGCGGCATCCACGTCGCCGGCGGTCAAATAGGCCTCGCCCAGCAATACACGGCGAAGCGCGGCGTAGGAATCGTTTCGGTCGAGGGCGGGAAGCAATTCCGGGATCGCTTCGCGCCCGCGGCCATGAAGGATGAGCAGGCGCCAAAGTTTCAGTTGAACGGCCGCGTCGGGGGGCTGCGCCCTGCGATACTCTTCGATGGCTTCCACCGGCCGGTTCTGCAGTTCCAGAATCTCCCCGAGCGCGGCATGGGCTTCTGCGTAATCCGGCTTCAGTTCCAGCGCCTTACGGAATGCCGCGGTAGCCGCGTCGAACTTACCCTGCCGCGCGAGCACGACGCCGTAGTAGTCGTAGACCAATGGGACTTGCGGATTGATTTGCCGCGCCTTCGAATACAGTGCATCGGCTTGGCCGGCCAGGCGCTCGACGAAGCGCGCCAGATATAGAAGATTCAGCAGCACACCGAAATTCTCCGGATCGCGCTGCAGCATCTGCTCGTTCAATTGCGCGGCTTCCTCCATGTTGCCCCTTTTTGCAAGCTGGTCGCTCTTTGCCAGGCGATTGGAGATTCCGGTGGCTAAAGCCTGCACCTGATCCAGCATAGGGTCCGGGACCGGTGGAGAATCGCGGGAGTAACGTTGGGCCAATTCGAAATTCTTCGCGGCCTCCGCCTCCTCGCCCCGGCCGCGTTCCGCCGTCCCCAGGCCGTAATAGGCGGCGCCAAACGTTGGATAGGCGCGGCAGGCGCGGCCGTAGAAATCCTCTGCCGCGGATAAATCGGCTTGCGCGTACTTCACGCGCCCCATTCCATATAGAGCGCTGGCCGACGCCTGATCGGCCTCCAGAATGGACTTGTAAATTGTTTCGCCTTCTTTGAAGCGCTGAAGCTCGAAAAGCACATCTGCTTTCCGAAGCTGCGCCGGAAGGTAATCGGGACGAATGCGTAGAGCCGCCGAGAGCGCGTCGAGCGCCTGATCCGGCTGGCTCAATTGCTGATCTACCAACGCCAGATAATACCGCCAGGCAAACTCTTTCGGCTCCAGGCGAATGGCGCGCTGATAAGCGAGCGCCGCCGCCGGGTACACCGCGTGTGCGTGCAAGGCCATCCCGAACCGCCCCGAGGCTTGACCGTTGGACGGCTCGGCTAGCGCTTGTTTCTGCGCTGTAAGGATGACGTCGCGAACTTCGGGGTCGAAACCGTCCACGGAGACGGTGGGAACCGGCGGAACCGGACCCACGCAGGAGCCGACGAACAGCGCCAGCGCGGTAAGAAGCAGTCTATTCCCCGCAATCAAATTGTTGACAGTCTAACATGGCTGTGTAATGCTGTTCCGAATGAAAACGAGAGCTGTGTGGCTGACGATTGTCGCTCTGTTAACGGCGTGCCGCTCCGCTCAAAAACCGGTTCCTCCCTTTGAGGATGTCGCGCAACACACGGGGCTCAACTTCTGGCAATCCTCCGGCGCGACCGGTCAATATTTCCTGTCGGAGATTATGGGCTCGGGAGCGGCGTTATTCGATTACGATAACGACGGCGATCTGGATGTTTACCTCGTGCAAGGAACGCCGATGGACGCCTCCGGCGGCAAGCTCATTGTTCCTCCGCCGTCCGGTTGGAAGCCAGGCAATCGCCTTTTCCGGAATAATTTCGCCGAGACCGGAAAACTTTCTTTCACCGACGTCACCGAGCAAGCGGGCGTGGGCTACAAAGGCGTGGGAATGGGCGTGGCCGTGGGCGATTACGACAACGACGGCTTTGCCGATCTGTACGTGACCAACTACGGCCACAACGTTCTCTATCACAACAACGGCAACGGGACGTTCACGGATGTGACCGCCGCGGCGGGCGTGGCTTCCTCGGGGTGGTCCACCAGCGCGGCTTTCCTCGATTACGACCGCGACGGCCTGCTTGATCTGGCGGTCGTTCATTATCTGGAGGTGGACAATCGCACCTGCTACAGTCCATCCGGCCGCCGCGATTACTGCGGCCCGCAGTTGTTCGGCCGGACCGTGACCCAGCTTTACCGCAACCTGGGGAACGGGCGGTTTGAAGATGTAACGGAAAAGGTGGGTCTGAACGCGAGGCGCGGACCAGGACTCGGAATCCTGACGGGTGATTTCGGCTCGAACGGCTGGCCCAGCTTTTTGGTGGCGAACGACGGCGCCGCGAATCATTTATGGCTAAACGAACCACGCGATCCGAAAAATCCCAAGGATCGGGTGTTCCGCGAAGCGGGGCTTGCCCGGGGGTTGGCCTACGCTTCCGATGGCCGCGCCCGCGCGGGGATGGGTTTGGCGATGGGCGACGTTTACGGCGACGGCGGGGAAGCGGTGGTCGTGACCAATCTCCCCAATGAGGGATTCACGCTTTTCAACCGGCAGGCACGCGGCGATTTTATGGACTCCACGGTGCAATCGGGGTTACTGCGCCCTTCTCTGCCGTATACGGGATTCGGCGTCGGCCTGGTGGATATCGAGAATCGCGGGCTGCTCGACATGTTTAGCGCCAATGGGGCAGTGTTGACTGTGCCGACGGCGCAGCCCGCCGATCCGTATCCTTACGGCGAGCGAAATCTTCTGCTTCTCAATCTGGGCAAAGGAAAGGGCTTTGAAGACATAACAGCGCAGGCGGGTCCGGCGCTGGACCACAGCGATGTCAGCCGCGCGGCAGTATTCGGCGACGTGAACAACGACGGCGGAATCGACATTCTGGTGACCAATAACAACGGCCCGGCGCGGTTGCTGTTGAATACGGCTCCTGGTCGCGGCCATTGGATTCTGGTGCGGCTGGAGGGGACTCGGTCGAATCGATCGGCTTATGGAAGCGTGGTGGATCTGATCCGGAAAGATGGGACATCCGCTCAGCGCTGGGTTAGAGGCGATGGCAGCTATCTGGCGGCAAACGATCCCCGGGTCCACTTCGGACTTGGGCATTCGGCGGAGCCGCCACGGATACAGGTCCGGTGGCCGGCGGGTGGGTGTGAGTATTGGGACCAAATCGGGGTAGACCGGGTTGTGAGCCTGCGGGAGGGGACGGGCCGGGCGTGCCAGTAAACCAGGGGTAGGACCCAGAGGTAGAACAAGGTTAAGCTCGTCCCACACTGGGGCCTACAGCGTCTAATCAGCGTCTAAATTGAGATCTTCCTATTGACACGTACGCGCCGTTGAGATATTCTCAGCCAAGCTGTATGCAAGTCAGTTGAGGGGGTAGTGTATGTTGAAGATCTCGATCTGTCTACTCGTTTTGGCCGCCGCCGCGTTTGCGCAGTCCGATCGCGGAACGATCACCGGTACTATTTCCGACCCCGCGGGAGCGGTGGTCCAATCCGCCAACATCGAGGTCAAGAGCCAGGACAATGGCCAAGTGTTCCGGGGCGGCACCTCGGCCACCGGCAACTATGTGATCTCGGCGCCAGCGGGCCGCTATTCTCTGACGGTCACTGTTGCCGGGTTTAAGAAATACGTCCGCGAGAACCTCACCGTTGCCGTCGCTACCGACACTCGCCAGGACGTCACGCTGGAAGTCGGCGCGGCCACCGAATCGGTGACGGTTACCGAAGAGGCGCCGCTGCTCAAGACCGAAAGCGGCGAGGTCAGCCACAACGTCACTTCCGAAGACGAGGACACCCTCCCGGTCGTCTCATTCACCCCAGGCACCTCTTTTGCCGCCAGCGGCTTTGGCAATATTCGCGATCCCTTGGCGATCTCCCAGATCCTCCCCGGCGTTGTTTACGCCGTGGATGGCGGGATCAGCGTGAACGGCCTACCGGCCTCCACCGAGGCCATTCGCATTGAGGGGCAAGACGCTACCAACGGTCTGTGGAACCAGAAAACCCAGATGATTCAGAGTGGCGTGGACGCCATCCAGGAAGTCGCGATCCAAACCAGCAATTTTGCGGCGGAATACGGGCAAGCGGCCGGCGGATATTTCAACTACACCATGAAATCGGGCACCAATCAGTACCACGGGAGCCTATATACCTATGTCGTGAACGAAGCGTTCAACGCCGGTTTACCCTTCACCGACGCGGGCCTCAGCAACAGCTTGAAAGACGACCAGCACATCCGGAATCCGCAGCGCCGGTTCGATTACGGTGGCACGTTCGGAGGCGCCATCAAGATTCCCAAGATCTATGACGGCCATAACAAGAGCTTTTTCTTCTTCAACTTGGAACGGTACCAGGAAAAGCAGGACTTCGCTTCTTTCCTGGGGACGGCCCCCACGGCGGCCTATCGGCAAGGGAACTTCTCGCTCGCGGAGCTCGCCTTCTTTGGCCCTCTCGGCGGCCCGGGCGTCACAGATGCGGCGGGCCAGACGCTTTTTAGAGACGAAATATTCGACCCGAACACGACCCGGACTATAAATGGCGACGTCGTACGTACTCCCTTCCCCAACAACATCATCCCGCCCAGCCGCATCGACCCGGTTGCGGCGAACATTCAGAATCTTATTCCCATGCCGAACCTTCCCGGCAACGTCAACAACTACGTAATCCCAACCTATTCGAACTATCAACACACCGATAACTACAGCTTCAAGCTGGACCACTCCCTCAGCCCCACTATCAAGCTCTCCGGGTATTTTTCGCACATCCTGACGTTTAACCCCGGCAACAACGGCGTCGTGCCCCAGATCCTTTCCCAACCGAATCCCACCAACATTCGCTCGAGCACGGTCCGCATCAACTACGATCAGAGCCTCAAACCAACTCTGCTGTTGCACTTGGGCGTTGGCTATCTCTATACCTTCAACCCATCCCAGGATCCCCAATTCAACGAATCCAGTCTGGGTTTGAATGGGTACTACGCGCCCTACTTCCCGAATATATCCGGTTTGGATGACTTTTTTTCCGGCGGCGTCAACCTCTCGTCCAGCATTTTCGGCGGCGGGGGTCTTGGACCCAACGCGTTCTTGCAGAATGAATGGGACCAAAAGCCCACGGCGAACGCCAATTTGACCTGGATCAAGGGCAACCACACGTTTAAATTTGGCGGCGAGATGATGGTTGAGGGTTTCCCCGATATCAGCAACGACCGCAGCAACGGCGGTTTTGGATTCGGTTCCACCGAAACCGGGGACCCGGACGAGAACCGGCTGGGTTTGAACGCCGGCACCGGATTGACTGGATTCCCATACGCCAGCTTTTTCCTCGGCCAGGTGGATAACCTGAATATCAACCCTCCTCAGCAATCGAAGCTGGGCTACCATTCTTTTGGGTTATACGCCCAGGATAGTTGGAAGGTCACGAAGAAACTGACCTTGGATTACGGTCTGCGCTACGACTATCAGACGTACCTGAAGGAGCAGTATGGCCGCATGCCGGACACTGTTTTTAACGTTCCTAATCCGGCGGTTGGGGGCAGGCTGGGGGCCACGCTATTTGAGGGCTATGGAAATGGACGCTGCAACTGCGTCTTCTCGCATAATTATCCCTACGCCTTTGGCCCGCGCATCGGCTTTGCCTATCAAGTGATCCCCAAAACGGTGCTCCGCGGCGGCTTCGGCATTCAGTACGGCCAGGCGCCAAACAACGCCCAGATTTCCTTGAACGATACCGTCTTCTACGCCGTGAGCGGTCCCGGATACGGACTCCCGTTCATGCAGTTTAGCGCCGGAAATCCCTTCGCTCCGGGCAATCCCCAGGGGAACGCCCCTCTCGTCTATCCGAACTTTAACGAAGGAGTATTTCCCGTCGAGGTCGGTGGTCAATTGGTGCCGGATTCGCCCTTCATCAATATAGACAAGAGTTCCCGCCCACCCCGGATCGAAACCTGGAGCCTTGGCGTGCAACGCGAGCTGACGCGCAACCTGGTGTTGGAAGTCACTTATCTGGGCGATCGCGGAGCGTATTTTACCGCTCCCGAGTTAGACGCCACCGACTACAACGCCCTTCAATTCTCGGATCTGGCGAGGTGGGGCCTTAATATTCACAATGCGGCTGATCAGCAGCTCCTGTTGACTCCTATTAGTTCGCCCACCGTAATCCAGCGATTCCCGTGGTTGGCCAATCCAGCGTCGGTGTACCAGGGATTCCCGACAACCCAAACTTTTAACCAGGTAATCCGGCCCGCTCCGCAGTTTGACGGCGTGCCCCCGTTTCTGGGACCTCCCACGGGCGACACCTGGTACGAAGCGTTGCAAACCCATTTGACCAAGCGCTTTTCGCACGGCCTCAGCGCGCAGGGATCTTTCACCTGGAACAAGAACGAAGTCCTGGGGACCAGCGCCGCGACACAATATTTCACGCCCGGCCTGCCGACGGTCAACGACGTCTACAATGTAGGTCAGAACAAGCAACTGGCTCAATTGGGCGCGCCGCTGGCGATTGTGATTTCGGGATCTTACGTCACACCGAGGTGGAGCGGGAACAAGCTCGTGTCGAACGTGCTGGGAGGGTGGCAGGTTGGCGCTTTGCTGCGGTATCAAAGCGGCGCGCTGATCGAGGTCGCCGATTCCACGAATAACCTGCTGACGGAGCTGGATCGCGGACCGTCGAACAACCCCGCGCTTTGGGGCGGAGGCACCACCTACGACAACATCGTTCCCGGCCAGTCGTTCTTCCTGATTAATCCGAATCAGAAGGGCTTCGACCCCACCAAACAGCTCGCGCTCAATCCTGCCGCGTTTGTGGACCCCGGCCCGGGAAATTTTGGAGCTTCCGCGCCATTCTACAACAACTATCGCTGGCAGCGGCAGCCGATGGAGAATATGAACTTCGGCCGGAACTTCCGTATGGGCAAGGAAGGAAGGTACAACCTGAATGTCCGCGTGGAATTCCAGAACGTTTTCAACCGGTTGTTCTATTCCGCGCCGTCCGCTGGGGGCCTTTTCGGTGGCACCCCGATCACTACGCCCACAGCCAACCTGAACCCCTTCCCGAACGGATCCCCCGGTGCGCTGTCGGCAGGCTACGGTTACGTGAACTGGCTCAACGGAGCGGGCGACCAGCCGCGGTCCGGCCAGGCGGTCGCGCGATTCACGTTCTAACGCCGGTGGGGCAGGCTTGAGCCTGCGGCGGGCTTCAGCCTGCCCACGCTTAGGGCCGGAATTCCACGACGCGGGCGGCTTTGATCGCCTTGTTTTCCAGAAGCTGTTGGATCACCGCGTCGGGCACCGGGCCGTCGGTTTCAATCATGGCGACCGCTTCGCGGGCTCCGGTGGCGGGCTCGCGGTCCTGGCGACCGAGGGAAAAGTTCGCGATATTGATGCCGTTGTCGCCTAGCACCTTGCCAACCCATCCGATGACGCCGGGGACGTCTTCATTGCGCGAGTAGAGCATGTGGCCGGCCAGCGGCGCTTCGCAGCGGATGCCGTCCACCTGAAGCAGGCGGGGAAGCCCCAACACCACGGCCCCTTCCGCGGTCGTGATGCCTGTATCGGTGGCCAGCTCCAGCCGCACTGTATCCATGTGCGCAGCGCGTTTTTCGTGCAGCTCGGCATACGCTAAGCCGCGGTCGGCGGCGAATTGCAGAGCGTTCACCACGTTCGCTTTGCGCGCCAGCGACCGGCTGAGCACGCCCGCGAGTCCCGCATTCCGCACTAGCAGCGTATTCTGTTCCGCGATTTGGCCGCGATATACCAGCCGCACCGAATTGGGATTGCCCTGCGCCACGTGAGCGGCGAATTCGCCCAAGCGCTCCGCCAACTCGACGTACGGAGCCAGCGTGCGATATTGCTCGGCGGTCATCGCAGGCACGTTGACTGCATTTAAGGCGATGCCGTTTTGCAGATATTGGATCAACTGCTCGACGATGCGCAAGCCCACAATTTCCTGCGCCTCTACGGTGGATCCGCCGATGTGGGGAGTGGCGATCAGCGTATCGAAAGCCAGCAACGGCTCGGCCGCCGCCGGCGGCTCGGTTTGGAATACGTCCAGCGCCGCGCCCGCCACTTGCCCCGCTGCCATGGCCTGGCGCAGGGCCTCTCCGTCTATCAATTCGCCGCGCGCGCAATTCACGATCCGCACGCCCTTTTTCATCCTTCCGAACGCCGCAGCGTTCAGCATGCCCTGAGTTTCCGTGGTCAGGGCGACGTGCAGGGTGATGTAGTCGCTTTGCGCGAACAGCTCGTCGCGGCCCACCAGCTTCACGCCCAATTCTTCCGCGGTGAGGGAGCTCACGTAAGGATCCGTGGCGACAATATTCATTTGAAACGCGCGAGCCCGCTTCACTACTTCCCGGCCAATGCTGCCCAATCCCATCACTCCCAGCGCTTTTCCGCGCAGCTCCGTGCCGAGAAATTTTTTCTTCTCCCACTTGCCGGCTTTGGTGGAGGCGGAGGCTTGCGGAATCGAGCGCGCCATCGCCAGCATCAATCCCAAGGTGTGCTCGGCCACGGAGACAGCATTGCCGCCCGGCGTGTTCATGACCAGAACGCCCGCGGCGGTGGCTGCCTTCAGATCCACGTTATCGACGCCTACGCCGGCGCGGCCGATCACCCTGAGCTTCGGCGCTTTTGACAGCACGTCGGCGGTGACTTTCGCCGCACTGCGCACCAGCAGCGCCTCGCAATCGGCGAGATGTTGGTAAAAGTTCTTGGGATCGGAAAGCTCGATCGTCCAATCCTGTTGAGCTTTCAGTAATTCTATACCTGCCGCGGCCAGCGGCTCAGCCACAAGGATTTTCATGTCAGACGCCGACCGGTTCCGATGTGCCGATCGCGGTCTCCGCGTAAACCTGTTCGACCGCCGCGACGCCCGACCCCAATTGCACCGGCACGCCATTGGCGTGCAAAATCAGCTCCAGTTCGGCTATGACCCCGAACAGATCCGGGAAGTCGAAATAGCCTAAATGGGCGATACGAAAAATCTGCCCCTTCATCGAACCTTGGCCGTTGGCGATGATGGAGCCGAAGCGGTTGCGGAACTCCTTCACGATCACGCCGGAGTCCATGCCCCTGGGCGCACGAACGGCGGTGACGGAAGCCGCGGGGCTTTCCGGCGCGAACAATTCCAAGCCCAGAGCTTCGCAGGCGCGCCGTGTGGCTAACGCCAACTGTTGCGCGTTCTCGACCAGCTTGGCCATACCAAGCCCTTTGATGTATTTCAGCGCTTCGGCGAATCCCAACATGTGCGCCGTATTAGGGGTCCAGGCGGATTCGCCCGTGGCCGCGCTCTTCCTCTCTTTCTTGAGGTTGAAGTAGTAGCGCGGGAGCTTGGCGGAATCCATCGTGGTCCACGCTTTCGGGCTGATGGATAGGAATGCCAGGCCGGGAGGAATCATGAAAGCTTTCTGTGATCCACCGATGCAGATATCGATTCCCCATCCGTCGATGTCGATGGGCATGGTGCCGAGCCCGGTGATCGCATCCACGACGAAAATTGCGCTCGTTTTCTTAACCGCTTCGGCCATGGAGCGCACGTCGTGAGTGGCGCCGGTGGAAGTTTCCGACGCTTGCACGAACACTCCTTTGGCCTCCGGATGGGCCGCCAGAGCCTGGACCACCGCTCCCGCTGGGACGGCTTTCCCATAAGGCGCTTCCAGCACCACTGCGTCGAGCGCGAAAGCCTTGGCGATCTCTACCCAGCGCTCGCCGAACTTTCCGGCGCTGCAAACGATGACACGGTCGCCGGGCGAAAAGCAATTGGAAACCGACGCTTCCATGGCGCCCGTCCCGGAGGCGACCAGCACCAGAACGTCGTTGCGCGTGCTCAGGACTTCCTGCAGATCCGCGAGCACTGTGCGGTACAAATTGCGGAAATCTTCGGTGCGGTGATGCAGGTCGGCCTCCATCATCGCGTGCAGGGCCTTGGGATAAAGCGGAGTGGGACCCGGCGTTAGTAGGCGTTGTTTTTTAATATGCATGAGGCGAGACGAATTCTCAGGATAACAAACGGTATGCTCTGGATAGGCGCACGGTTTCGCTGCCGGAAGATGCTCTTCCCGCCACGCTCGAACTGAATCCCGACCTCCACATGGTTACGTCGGCCAACTCGGCCACGGATTTTGGCGGGGGCTCAATCTTCACCTCCGGCTCGTGGCTGGAGATCCATGGAAGCAACCTCGCCATCGATGCTCGAATGTGGGGCACGGCCGATTTCCAAGGGTCAAATGCGCCCACGGCGCTCGATGGCACAAGCGCCGCGATTAACGGCATCACCGGGTTCATGTACTATATCAGCCCGACGCAAGTGAACGTGCAGGCTCCGGCACTCGACTACCGGCTCGGTGCCGATCACGGTAACCAACTGCGCGGGAACCAGCGCGCCCGTGAGGATGCAGAAAGCCGCAGTGGCGCCTGGACTTTTGGCTCCGGCCAGCTTCAACGCTGGCGGCAAGCAGTATCTGGTGGCGCTATTTTCCGACGGAGTCACATACGTCGGAAACCCGGGGCTGGTGGCGGGGGCAAACTTCATGCCCGCGGCCCCGGGCAACGTTATTACGTCGTACGGCATCGGTTTCGGAAACGTAGTCCCGCCCATTGCGCCGGGCGTGGTGGTGGGACAAGCAACCAATATCCCGAACCTCACGATTGCGTTTGGAACCACGCCCGCCACGGTGAACTACGCCGGTTTGGCGCCGCAAGCGGTGGGACTTTACCAATTCAATTACGTCGTTCCTAATGTGCCGGATGGCGACTACGCGATGAATTTTGAGCTGAACAGTTCCCCGGTTCCGCAAACGGTGTATTTGACCGTTCACCAGTAGAGGATTGTCACCGTTAGTTGTAACCGGCAATCTCAGACGGTCAGGAACCGCTGAAGATCTTCGAGGCTCATCCGCTTGCCCACGAAAAAAGCGCCGAATAGCGCGTAAATCGCGCTCACCTTGTCGAAGCGCATCTCGTAGATCAAGCGCTTGAACACCAGAGGATCGTCGGCGAACAAGGTCACGCCCCATTCCCAGTCATCGAAGCCCATAGAGCCGGTGATGATTTGCTTCACCGAACCGGCATACCGGCGGCCGACGGCGCCGTGCTCCTCCATCATGCGCCGGCGATCTTCCATCGGAACTTGATACCAATTTTCCGTCTCGCCGCGGCGCCGGTCCATCGGATAGAAGCAGATATATTTGGCCGGAGGAATGTCGGGGTACAGACGAGGACGCATAGCCTGGCGCTGGCGCTCGAGCGTCGCTTGAATTTCCGCGTTCCACTCGGGCGAATGCGGCACGACGCCCCGCTCGGCCAGCGCGGAATAAGCTTTGCCGGTGGATTCATACAAACCCAACTCGACCACCGATAGATACGAGCTGGAGGGCTCCAGATAGTCCCATAGCCGGAGGGCGGGAAGTCGGTTTTCGATCTCCACTAGTTCGTCGAAGCAATCGCGGAAGTGCACCAGCATGAGGTCGCCTTTGTGTCCCAGCAAGGAAAAAACCCCGGTGCGATTTTGTTCCAGGCCGGCCAGCGCGCTGGCGCCTTCCTCGAGGATTTCCCGGCGCAGCTCTGCCCCGAGGGATCGCCAGGCGGGCCAGCGCACGCGCAACATTTGATGCAAGACGCTCGCGCCTTCGACGGTGAGCGGCACGGGCGGTGTCTCGAAGTCGGGCATGCCACCAGCATGACGCGCCGCGCATGTTAAAATCAAGGCTCCATGCACCCAGATATTCATCTGGTGATCGGGCTTCAATCCCTGGATCAGAGAGTCGCGACGCTGGAAAAAGAGGTCGCGGCGCTCCCCAAGCACGTCGCGGGCATCGAAAAAACCTTGGAAATTCACGTGCGCCGGCTGGAGGCCGACAAAGCCGCGCTGTCCGCCAATCAGAAGGACCGGAAAAAGCTGGAAGGCGACATCCAGATAGAAGAGCAGAAGATCTCCAAACTCAAGGACCAGTCGCTATCCGTCAAGAATAACGAACAATATCGCGCCTTACTGAATGAAGTCGAGTTTATTCAGAAAGAAATTCGCACGGCCGAGGACCGCATTCTGGAGCTGATGGCCGACTCGGAGCTTCTGGAGGGCAACGTCAAGAAAGCCGACGCGGCGCTGAAGGAAGAAAAACGGCAGGTAGAGGCGGAGAAGGCCAGCGCGCGGGAACGGACCGCGGAAGACCAAGCCGAGCTCGACCGGCTGCGCGGCGAGCGCCGGGAGGCAGCCGCCAAATTGCCTGCGCCGACACTGGCCACCTATGACCGCGTGCGCAAGAAATGGTCGGGATCGGCGGTGGGGGAAGCGGCGGGCGGGCGCTGTTCGGCGTGCCAGATCGTCATTCGTCCACAATATATGCAGGATTTGAAACGTGGCGATCAGTTGATGATGTGCGAAAGCTGCGGCCGCTTCCTGCACTATAACCCCGTGGTCAACGTCGAGGACGGCACGCGTCTGGCGATGTGAAACTACCCGCAGGCGCTTTCCTAGGCGCGGATAACGACAGCTTAATCAAGTCATTTAACCAAGTAACCAAAACGGGAGAATTGACGAGCGATCCCTGAAGCGTTATACTCATTTCGCTCGGAGGAGCAATTCGTGGCTCGTTTTTCCATTACCCCTCTGTTTTCACTGCTTTCGCTTTTTTCATTGAGCTTTCCCGCGTTGGGCGATATCGCAGAACCGCTTTCGAATATTACGACCTTTCAGGTCCCTGAAGCAGATACGCGCATCCTCGCGATCTACAATTCATCGCTCTTCCAGGGAATCAGTGGGATTGATATTCAAGAGATTTCCTTCTACAGCGAAGGCGGAATCAGCGGGATTAACGGGGAGAGTTCTATTCAAATATATCTGGGTACGACGCCAGCTACGAGTCTCAGCCCAACGTACTCGGATAACGTCATCGACGGCGAGACACTGGTCTACGCGGGGACCCTCCAACCCACCGCAAGCGAGGCGGTGGCAGGTTTCACAATCACACTGTCGCTTCTCGCTCCATACTTTTATCAACCGTCGGACGGTAACCTCTTACTCGACATTCAGAATACTGGGGCGGCAGCCACGTTCCCTTACCCTGTGGCTGTCAGTGACGGTTCTGTTGCGGTTGAAGGGACTGACCCCACCGGGTCTGTCGTCGAGGTGGCACCCTTAATCGAGCTCAGTACACCTGAGCCAAAGCCTTTCGTTCTACTCCTTACCGTGCTATTCGCGGTTCTCGTGTTGATGCGAAGGAAGCTTCGAAGATCCAGCAAACCGCTCCCGGCCCACGGGCTCGCTACGGATCGATTACGGTTCTACCGGTGCTTCAAGAGCGAGATAGCCTCGCGAGCATGATCCAGATTCGGGCGGAGACGAAGAGCCGCCACGTACTGCACGATCGCGTCCGGCGAGTGGTCAGGCATCTGCGAGAGAAACGTTTCCCAGATTGAAATGCGCCTCCACGTACACAGCGATGAGCGCGATGACCAGCAGAACGGGAGTGAGCGAGAAATGGCCCGATCTCGGGAAGCCGTCTGCGCCACGCCCGTCACTGAGAATTGCCAACGTTCCCCCTGCGTTGCTCTGTTGGCCCGCACCTGCAGTCGGAGTCACCTCTTGGAGCTTCGGGCCGCCCTTGTCCACTACAAGCGCGTAGCCCGGAAAGTTCGCATCTCATGGTGGAAGACTAAATGAAACCGCTCCACCAGAAGGTTCCGGAGCATTTCTTGGAATTCTTCCTTCGTGGTCTCCGGCGGCATCGTGGCAGTCACCGTGAAATCGTTCGCCGAGGCGACATCGCGTAGCCACGACGGCCCCACAATGTGATCCGTCGACGCGCCAAAGGCTCTGGCCAGGAGATTGAACAGATTAATGCGCGGAGCTCGAAATCGGCTGGGGTCGTTCGTTCCCGGTCCACCCGTGATGGTGTAGGGTTGAGGCAAGTCCGGGCTTGCCAATGTTACTGACGCGACTTCGAACGTTGCGCCATCAGCCCACGCCGTAACACACCCGCCGGCGAAAACCGCGAAAAAGAACCCACCACACAAAGTCCCTATGCACATGGTGGCACCTCCCCTACGCACTACGTCCGCCGCCCGATCGCTCCTATTTTACCGGCCCTAATGTAGCAGCATTTGCTAGCATGGGGGCCGGATGCCCGACAACACATTCGACGTGGTTTCGAAAATTGAGCTACCGGAAGTCTCCAACGCGGTCCAGCAGGCGCTGAAGGAAATCCAGCAACGCTACGATCTGAAGAATTCGCACTCTTCCATCGAGCTTGATGAAAAGGAGCACAAGATTTTGCTCCAAAGCCAGGATGAATTCAAGCTGAAGGCGGTGATCGAGATCCTGGAGCAGAAGCTGGTGAAACGCAAAGTGCCTCTGAAGGGGCTGAGCTATGGAAGCGTGACGCCGGCGGCCGGTTCAACAGTGCGCCAGGAGATATCGCTGCAGCAAGGCATTTCGATCGAAAAAGCGCGGGAGATCGTGCGCACTATCAAGGACAGCAAGAAGAAGGTGCAAGCGTCCATTCAGGGAGATTTCGTGCGTGTGGCGGGAAAGGACCGCGACACGCTGCAGGACGTGATTCAATTGCTGCGGCAGACGGACTTCGGCATCGACATGCAGTTCACCAATTACCGCACGAATTGAAGTTGCCGGAGTTCTGCGCACCCGCTCAGTGAATACGCTTGCCTTTGGGTACTTGGCCGGGCAAGAGAAGGGTTTTCACCAATTCGCCCTCGCCGCAGACAATCATAGCCGGGAATCGCTTGTACCATAGACCGGTTGGAACCTCCGGCGCGGTGTCCAGCCATTTAGCGAGGAGTTCCAACTGGGACGCTGGAATGTTCCTTTCTTGGATTCGCTGGAGCAGGTGCTGGAATAGGGCGGGCGGGACGTTGTGGCGGCGGATTTTGGGCACGGCGAACGGTCAGAGCCTAGATGCCGTAGAAGCCACGAGTCAGACGCTCCTTGATCCGCGCCGCTTCCAGCGGGTCGGTCGCCGATGCCAGCCGCTTTGCCAGCAAGCTCAATTCTCTCGGCGTAAGACGATTTCCTTTCCCTTCCAGTGCCGCCAGCTCGACCGTTTCCAGGGCAACCTCCTCGCCCGTGGGCTTGCGGGCCACCACGCGGCCACCGGTGAGCGCCTGCCGGATGAACCAGTAGTATACGCCCAACGCGCTTTTGACAACGTCGGTGCGTTTGGAGCGCGTCAGCTCGGCCATCTCGTCAACCAACTCTATTTCGGCCGCGCTCAAAACAGGCTGAATTCTCGTCATACTCTTTAAATCTCATTTACTACTCGCATTATACGCCACATTGAGCGAGCCAATCCCGGGCCCGTGCGCGGACGTCGGGGAACAGATCGCCGATGACCGCGACGGAATCGGCGCCCGCGGCGAGAACTTGATCCGCGTTGGCGCGGGTGATGCCTCCGATCGCGACTAAGGGTCGCAAAGTAAGAGCGCGCAGTTGGCGCAAATTCTCCAGACCGACCGCGGGATCGGGATTCTTTTTCGAGCTTGTGCTGAAGATGGGGCCGAGGGCGAGATAGTCGGCCGGTTCATCGGCCGCGGCGCGCAATTGAGATTCGTTGTGGGTAGAAAACCCGATCACAGTTTCGGGTCCAACGACGGTGCGCGCCGGGAGCGGGCTCAGATCGTCCTGGCCCAGATGAAGCCCGGCGCCCACCACGCGGGCAATATCAGCCCGATCGTTTACCACGAACAGCGCGCCGGCTTGGCGGCACAAATCCGCTATGCGCTCGATAGTCCCGACCATTTCGCGCGAAAAAAAACCCTTGTGGCGAAACTGCAGAATCTTCGCGCCGGCCTCGAGAATGTCGTCCGCGACGGCCAGCGGTTCCCCTCCGAAGCCAGCGGCGATTTCCGAGTCGACAATCGGATAGAACCGGGGCAGCGTCAATCCAGCCATTAGTTATGCTGAGCTTGGCCCTATGGCGGCGTTGGAATCACGGATAATGTGACAGATGCTGCCGATCCCTCTTCCACCCTCACGCTCGTTCCCCGCGACGGCATAAGGCTCAACATTGCCGCCGATGGCGATATCCCGTCCATGCGATCGAATGCCGCGATGTAGTAGTCTCCAGGCGAAACTGAGTTCATCTCGAACGATCCGCCCGGCCCGCAGGCAACTGTCTGCCCGACGGCTATTCCATCGTAGCTTTGCGGAATCAGCACGACCGTTGTGCCCTCGCCTTTCTCGACGGTTCCGCGCACGGAGCCACTCCACGCCTTGAGAACAACACGGATGGGGGGACTGCCAGCGGACAGGGAGAACGTTTGTCCTGTCGCTTCGTACTGTCCTAGAAAAATTTGCGCCGACCAGCCTGGGCCGGGAAGGGCCTTGTAGTTCCCGGGCGATATGTTCTCAAACAACAGCCGCCCGGATTCCGCGAAGCCACCCCGCGCAAACTCATTGACCTCCGCGTTTACCAGAGTGATGGGCGAGAGCAGCGGCTTGCCGTCCGCGTCACCCTCAATTGTGCCCGTCAAATTGAAGGGCGCTGCGATCTGAATTCGCAGATCCTCGACGTCATCGCGTCCAAGGGACACGCTCGCCGCGCCTCGCATGCGGTCGGATTCGGCGTTGATTCTCCAATCGCCCCCAGGAACGGCCGGAAATTCAAAATGCCCGTCGTAGCGGGTCGTGACTGTTAGCTCGACGACGCCGCGAGGCTCCGGCCGAAGGCCGATAGCGAAGGAAGCGGGACCTCCGAACCTGCGGCCGAGAGCCATCGCTCCGGGCACGCCTTCAGGCATCCGGAACAGAGTCAGTTCGACGTCAGGAGCAGGTTTGCCTTCCTCGCGCACTACGATTCCGCGCACGCGATGCACCACGGCAGATTGCATCTGAATGTCGTATTCGGGAGCGGTCTGGCCCTGCAACAGAATCGGCTGCGCCTGGGAGGGGTCTGCCGCCGAGGGGTAATATGTTGGCACGATCGCCGTTCTGGTTCCGTCCCTTGCTTCCACAGGCACGGCGCCAGCCGGAGGCTTTGCTATGAGCTTGTAGGAGCTTGGCCTGATCTCGTCCAATCTAAACCGCCCTTCCTTGTCAGTAATAGCCATATCCGCCGTAATGTTGGGATTCAGGCTGACCTCGGCGCCGGCGAGCGGCTTGCCATCCGGGCCGAAGACGCGTCCAGCGACGGTGTTCAACGGAATCAACTTAAGATCGAGCTTCAGCGGATCCGGGCCTGCCGCCACGCGGACACCGGAAACCAGGAGGGAATTGAGAGGATTGAGATCGAGAGGCGGCGGAGAGGCGAAACCATCCTTCTCGGCACTCGGGCGGTACGTTCCCGGAGCCATGCCGGCGATCCTGAAATGCCCCGTCGCGTCCGACGTGCTTTCAAACTGGCTCCGCGGGCCTGAAGAGAAGACCACTCTCGCGCCGGCAATCCCTGCTCCCGTGACCGGATTGATCACCGTTCCTTCGACGGCGCCAGTGGGAGCGTCCTGCCCGGTCAAAAGTGTTGCAGCCGCCATCACGGCGCCGACAGTAAGAGTTTTCATCGGACTCCCAGGCCAGTTTATACCAAGTCCTTCAATTTTCCGAGGGCTTTTCGACGTGATCGACGATCAAGGTCTTTATCATTGCCTTGGACGGCGTCAGTTTCAGTCCGAGTTGCTCGCGCACGGCGTTCAAGAACGGCGTTCCTTGCGGGTCTGCCGGCGGGGCATCCGGAGGCGCTTGGCCCAACGAGCGCCTAACCTGGTTGTTGATGTCGTTGTAGCCCGGCACAAACTCGAGGGTGAAATCGAACTTCCCTTTGAGCCCGGTTTGATCCACTACCAGTTTATCGACTTCCAGGTCCATGCCTCCGGCAGTCTGAATCGCCTCGGCGAGGAGAGGCATCGTGGTATTCCTAGATCCGAAAAGGCGCACGCCGTTTCTTCCCGAGATCACGGCAGTCTCGCAATCCGACGGGAACACCTCCCCGACGGGAGGCGGCGGCGCGCTCAGATCTGGCGGCGTGTAATCCGGGCAGGGCGGGCCTTCCGAATGCGGAACCAGCTTCGGCCCGGTTTTGCCGGGCTTGACCAGCGTCAAAGCGAAAACGGGAGCATCTCGGGTTTCGAAGTGAACGGCTAGCTTGAACCTTTCCGCCAGCAGAGATTGCATCATCAAGCGCATTTGGTCCTTTGTAGGATTGCCCGGCGCTTGCGCTTCGATATCGAAGAAATCATTACCGACGATCTTGGCCAATTGCGCCACAGCGCCGCGCCTCTCCTCTTCGTTCGGCGCGAGCTTGTACGCGAATGAAATGTAGACCCACAAAGGAAAGCTCGCGGAGAAGCGGCCTCCCGGGGTCTTCGCGTTCCTGTCGTCCAAAGGGAAGTTTGGGGGCCTAAAATTCTTAGTGGGTTTGACGGAAGCAACCTCGAACGCCATCTTGCCTCCGGCCGCGGTTTGCCAGTCGGGTTCATCCTGGGCGAGGAGAATGCCGATGGCGACGGGCGCAGCCAAAGCTGCCATCCCGGCGGCCGATAGCGCGAGCTTCTTCCCGAAGCTCAGGCTTAGCGTCATTCGGTTCTTCATGATTGCCTCGATTCGTTTCTTGAGATCCGATCCCGTTACTCCGGACACGCACGCAAGCGGAGATTCTAAATACAGCTTGCAGATCGCAAGTATGCTCTCTGCGTAGACACCCGGCTTGTAGCCGAGGCCCAGCACCTCTTCATCGCACGCTTTCTCCCGCTCGTCAATCAGGCGCGTTCCGATCCACCACGTCAGAGGATGAAACCAGAAGATCGCTTGCACGGCCATGTGGATTGCCGCCGTTAAATTGTCTTTGCGCCGGATATGGCAAGATTCATGGGCAAGAATGGCGTCCAGTTGAGTTTGATCGAGCCGGTCGGCGATTCCTTCCGGGAGCAGCAACACGGGCCGCAGAACTCCGAAAACCCCGGGCTCCAGGAGATCGGGCGCGGACATGACAGGCGCGGATATTTCCACTCCGCTAGGTAATGTTACGGGCCTCGCCTGCCTCCGCAGGGAATGGACGCGTTTCCACCGGATCGTCCAGAAGACCGCGACAACGGCGAAACCCGAAGCCCACACGGCCAGCGCGATCGCTGCCAAATAATTATGGCTCGCCTTTGGCGCCGGCACGGGACCTCCGGTAGGCAATGAAAGTGCGAAAGGCTGACTGAACTGTTCGATTGCGGCAACTAACCCTGGCGGGACAGGCCGCGACGCCGGGCGGTGCGGCATCAATGTCCCGAGCCATGCCAGGAGGGCGAACGGGACCAGGAACTTCGCCGATGACGCGAACCAGATCCAGTACCGCACGCTCGCCCGATTCCTGCGCAGCGCCAGCGCCAGGAGTCCTGCGACGAGAGCGCAGAGTGTCGATTGCCCCAGATGAGCGAAAAGATGAGCGAAAATTTCCGTACTCACTGAGCCTCCTTCTTGTCGCGCTCTTGAAGCTCCAGCATGGCCTTTTCGGCTTGCCGAATGTCGTCGAGCGTGAGCCTTCGGGACTCGATCAGATGCGCCATCACCGGCTGGAGCCGGTTGCCGAACAGGGCGAGCAGATCGTCGATTAAACGGCTCTGGGCCTCCCCGCGGGAGATCAAGGCTTCGAAGATATGGGCGTGGCCGATCTTCTTCACGCGGCGAAGCGTCTTTTTGGTTTCCAAACGGTACACAGTGGTTTGGATAGTGGTATAGGCTGGGCGGCTACGTTTCGGAAAGGCCTCTTGAATCTCGCGAATCGCGGAGGGACCGCGCGTCCAGAAGATCTCCATGATCTGGAGCTCCAGTCTGGTGAGTTTCGGCGGCTTCATCGCCAAGTACTATCTCCGTACGCAATGCTACTACACGTATGGTAATTTTGCAAGGTCTTTTTTTCCGAGGTCAATCGAATGTACGGCACGGGGGCCTGTATGGCGCTCAATGTCGGGACAGGGAGCCGCTGCAGCTTTTGCTTCGTCGTCCCGGCCAACTGGCCAGGGACATGCAACTGAACGGAGCCCGTCCGCGGCGCTTGGCGGTGGCGCACGCTACCGATCGTGACGTGTGTCCGCGATGGTTTGCTTCGTCACTGAATCGGCTGTGGGAAGTTCGCCGGGGCGAGCAAGATCCGCGCGGACGCGATTTTCCAGGCGTTCTGCTCCTTCCTCATCACCAAAAGCACCGGAGTGCGTTGTACCAGAACCGTCGAGCCAAAGCGCGAATTCGCCGCATCCACCAGCGCCACTTCCGGGCTGACGAAGCGGACCTTCTGAATTATAAGGACCGGCTCGCTGACCTCGCTCCACGGTTGCCCATCGGACGCTGGCAGCCGGTTGAAATCGTTATCGGCGTCGGGGGTGAACAGCGCTTGCCGTTCGGTTTGATTTTGCGCTTTATTCAACGCGGTGACGGTCGCTTCAATTTGAGCGCGGTCCGACGCTTCATCTCCTCGCGCGAGGCCGGCCACCAGAAGCACGGCCGCAGCCAGTTTTGTCTTCATTCCACCAAGATGCCACTTCCGCAGCGTCCTTTCAACCGTCCACGTCCATGGCCCGCGGACCGAAACCGTAGTACGCGAAGTGCAGACGTGATACTGTCACGAAAGGGCTTCAACTGAAGGAGGAACATCCATGAGCAAGTTTCCCGCGTACTGGTTGTGCGGTTTGCTATCGCTTTACTTAACCATCTCGGGCGGCGCGGCTTTCGCCGACGACAATGTAGCGCCCGTGGGGCTTGACCGCGACAAGATCGCGGGTCTTGGTTTGACGGCGATTCCGCCGGACGCCTTCAAAGACATACTTGTCAGCGGCCAGTTGAACATGCGGGTGGCGACGCTGTTCCAAGGTAAGGAATTGCGCGTATCGATCTTCGAATCGACACCCGCAAAAACCAATCACCGGACGCGGCCGACCAACGTCGATGAATTCGTCTACGTCCTAAGCGGCAAGCTGATTCTCACGGAAACCAACGGCACGAAGCACGAGTATCGGCCGGGCGACTCCCTTGTGCTCCCGGTCGGCTACGCCGGGACCTGGGAGATGCAGGGCAACTACCGGGAACTCGTCGTTGAGATGCAAAAAGGCGAGACGCAAAAGGGCCGCTAGAGCGATGGGACTACGAAGAGCGCGGCCTCACTCCGCCACACACCGCACCGAAAACGCCCTCGGTTTCTCACCTGTGCTTTGTTCAAACACCGACAACTTGCCCTTCGCAAAGTTGTAGAACACCGCGCTTGCTGGGCCATCCTCCGTCGCCGTCCAGTAAAACCCATGCGCCTCCAAGCGCGTAAATTGGCCACTCAAATCGCAGTCGCCGCCGAGCAAAGCGCCGAACCCCGAATCGCCTCCCACCAACAGCATCCGGTACGCTTCCCCGCCGTAACGCGCCGCCAGTTGCCGCCAATCCTCTTCCGTTGGCAACCGCCATCCGTGTCCCAATGATTGGCAAGCCAGTCGCGCCGACTCCCATGTGTACAGCCGCCCGTACTGGCGGCAGTTCCCGTTGTAGCAATAGGAACCTTCAGTCTCGACATCCAGATTGCGCACTGTCCAACGCTTCCCGTCTGCCATGCGTTTCGACGCGACCCCGCCGCAGGCGGCCATCGTCGCCATCGCGATTGACGCCACACACGACGTAACGACACGCATCATGAGGCCATTCTACGAGACCGGAGTTCGCTGAGCGAAGAAGAGATCCGGCGAAGACGCTGCGCCATTTACAATCGAATGTGCGGCCTTTCCAACCTCTTTTCCGCAACCCGCATCTGGCCACCATAGCGGGTAATTTTTGGCGGCGGCCCGAGACTGAGCGGCGCTGGCCGGCGGAATCGCTGGTGCTGCGGACCGAGCCGGAGGTCGAAGTGCTGCTGCGCTTGCAGCGCCCCGCCCGCCAGCCTAAGGGCGAAATCGTTCTGGTGCATGGCCTGGAAGGATCGAGCGAGGCCGGCTATGCGCGCAGCATGGCGTGCGCGTCGCTGGAGCGCGGTTATGCCGTTCTGCGGTTCAATCTGCGCGGTTGCGGAGGCGACCAGCTCCCTCTCGCTCGCGGACACGCCGCGAGCGCGGCCTTATCCAACTATCACGCGGGCCAAACCTCAGACCTGCTCTACGTGCTGCGCGAGCGCTCGCGCTTGAACGGCGCGCCGCTGTTTCTGGTGGGCTATTCGCTCGGCGGAAATGTCGCGCTTAAGCTGGTGGGCGAATTGGGCGAGGAGGCGAGAGCGCTTCTGGAAGGAGTCTGCGCCGTCTCGGTTCCCATCGATTTGGCGGCCTGCGCCGCCGCCCTCGAGCGGCCCGAGAATTTCCTTTATCAGGACCGGTTCGTGCGCCGCCTGAAACAGCGGATTCGCCGCCGGCATCGGCAAGCGCCCGATCTTTACACGCTGGAGCACCTGCCCCATATCCGCACCATCACCGATTTCGACAACCATTACACGGCCCGGCTTTTCGGCTTTGGGACGGCGGCGAATTACTTCCGCACGCAATCTTCGAATCAATTCCTGGACCGCATTCGAACGCCCACGCTCATCGTGCAAGCCAAAGACGATCCGCTGATTCCTTTCTCGGTTTTCGATCACTCGGTGTTTACGCGGAATCCTTACTTGCGTCTGCTCGCCGTCGAACATGGCGGGCATCTCGGATTTCTCTCGCGCCGCCGCCCGCGTTTTTGGCTGGACCAGGTGGTGATGGATTGGGTGGAAGAAACCGCCAGGCCACGCGCCGCCGCGACCCCGTGACCTATCCGCGTTTGGTCTTCACCACCACCGGCGTTCCCTCAAATCCGAACTTTTCGCGCAGGCGGTTGACCAAATAGCGCTCGGCGGAGAAATGGAGTTGTTTCGGCCGATCGGTGAAGGCGACGAACGTGGGCGGGCGCACAGATGCCTGCGTGAGATAGCGGATACGGGGCTCGTGTTCCCAACGCAGCGTTTCCAGGAACCGGTTTAGCTCGCCGGTCCCGACGCGGTGGGAGGCGGATTGGTACACTTCACGAATCCGCGAGAACAAAGCTCGCATCCCCTGGCGCTTGAGGGCCGAGACAAAAACGACCGGCGCATAATCCAGAAATTTGAGCCGGTCGCGGATGGTCTCGCGGAATTTATGTTGATTACGTTCCGGTGCGGCGTCCCATTTGTTGACGCACAGGATGACGGCGCGGCCTTCCTCATGCGCGTAGCCCGCAATGGTGGCGTCGAGGGTGACCACGCCTTCCGTGGCGTCGAGCACCAGCAGCGCGACGTGGGCCATGCGCAGATGCCGGCGAGCCATCACCACGCTCAGCTTTTCCGCCGCCATTTTGGTTTTGCCCTTGCGACGGATTCCCGCGGTGTCCACGAAAACATAATCGACGCCCTGGTAAGTGACCGTTTCATCGACGGCGTCGCGCGTGGTGCCGGGAACCGGCGACACGATGGCCCGCTCGGAACCGGTCAAGGCGTTTAGCAGCGTCGATTTGCCCACGTTGGGGCGTCCGAGAATGGCGACTTTGATGCGGATCGAGGTTTCCGGCGCTGTTTCGCCCGCGGGCGGAATTTCGCGAGTCACATGATCCAGTAGTTCGGCCAGCCCGAGCTGATGCTCCGCGGAAATCGGGAAAAGATTCTCAAAACCCAGTTCGTGGAACTGCGGCGCGAGATGGGCCCGCGCCTGGCTATCGATTTTATTGACGGCGAGGGCCACGGGCTTGCCTAGCCGCCGCAGCATGGCGGCTAGATCGCGATCGGCCGCGGTGAGCTCCGCTCGGCCGTCGACCAGGAAGATGACATGCGAAGCCCCCTCCAGCGCCATGCGCGCTTGCTTGAGAATCTGGCTCGGAATGAGATCGTCGTCATTGGGGATGATGCCGCCGGTGTCGATCAGCTCAAATTTTCGCCCATGATGAACAGCTTCGCCGTGGATGCGGTCGCGCGTGATGCCCGGCTCATCGCCGACGATGGAGCGACGCGTCCCCAGAATGGCGTTGAACAGTGTGGATTTCCCCACATTGGGCCGCCCGGCGATGACGATGGAGGGTAACCCCCCCGCGCGATTTGAGCGTGGGATGGAAGGATTGGACACCTCCCGATTTTCCCATCCCGTTCGGTGGGCGAGGCGCGTTAGAATCGGAGTTTCCCATGGACAACCTCAAAAGCCTTATCCGCGAAGTGCCCGATTTTCCCAAGCCAGGCATTAATTTTTATGACATCACCACGATGCTTAAGGATCCCGACGGGTTCCACGAAGCCATTGACGCTCTGCGCAGGCATTATGCCGGCAAAGGCATCCGCACGGTTGCGGGGATCGAGGCGCGCGGATTCATTTTCGCGCCTGCTCTGGCCTACGCATTGAACGCGGGGTTCGTACCGATTCGCAAGGCCAACAAGCTTCCCGCTCCCACCGAACGGGTGGAGTACTCGCTGGAGTACGGCACCGATTCCGTGGAGGTGCACATCGATGCCGTCGAACCGGGGCAGAAGGTGCTGATTGTGGACGACGTTTTAGCCACGGGCGGAACGGCCGCCGCCGCGGCTAAATTGGTGGAAAAGCTGGGCGGCCAAGTGGCCGGATTGGGGTTTGTGATCGAGCTGGATTTTCTGAACGGCCGCAAAAAGCTCGCCGCCTACGACGTGGATTCCCTGATGCACTACGCATCGTAAGGGTGGGACAAGCTTCAGTTTGTCCCTCTGCCCGCCGGCCTGCGCGATGATCTCTCATCGCCCTCGCGAGGCGGCTTTCCGCCCCGCCGGCGCATGATCCTGTCAAATGCCTTGAAGTCGGCTCGTGCTTTTCGATTCTGGAAAAACCTGGCAATCTGGAGGGCTGAAACTTTCTCCGCGACCGCTGTGGCGACGAACTGATTGATGCTGGTTCCGTCCTCCCGGCTCAGACGCTCCACGGCGTCCTTCAAGGAACGCGGCAGCCGCAATGGGTATGTCTTCGTTTGCGTCATGTGTGTGTCGCTGGTCGAATCCATCTAAACTGCGCTAGGTGCAAAGGCTTTCGAACGTCCAACTGCCCGCCTGGAGTGACCTCTAACTCAACAAGCTTGCGGACTCTCAGGTCTCCTAGGATAGTTTTCGCGTTTTCCGTCGAGCACTGAAGCACATCTCGAACAGCGCGGACACCCTCGCTGTGCAGCGCGTGTTCTGTTTCCAGCCAACCAAGTTGGATGAGGGCCTCGCAGACCTGGTTTTCCTGATCCAGAATCAGTTTCGGCATCCACTGGGATGATACGCCAGCGGGAGCAGCAGGCAAGAGAAACGGCGCGGCGCATTCAGCCAAGGCGCTCGCGGACTGTCTCCGACGGGAAAATAGTCTCCCGTCAGCTCAGAACCAGAGCCAGCTTGCCGAGGTAATGATCCTTAAGTGCTTGCTGGGCCGCAGCCGCATCTTCTAACTTAAAGGTCCGCGCGATGTGGACTTCAAACCGTCCGTCATCGATCAATTCATTCAGTTTGGCGAACGCCCGTGGATCGGGCTCCCCGTTGTAGCTCACGACCTTCACGCCGTCACGCGCCTGAGGAACGTCCTCCACGCCGTTCGGGTAAGCGGCCCGGCCGCCTTCCCGCAGCGCCGCAATCGCCTGCTCCGCCGCTTTCCCCCCGGCCATCAACAGAGCGGCATCCAGACCTTTCGGCGCAAATTCACGAGCCGCTTTGAGAATATCCTCATGATGCCCGTCGATGACCTTATCGGCTCCCAGCCGTTTCACGAACTCCACGCCATCTTGGCCGGAGGCCACGGCCAGGACCCGTGCCTTCATACGCTTGGCCAGTTGAACCGCTAAGTGGCCGATGCCGCCGCTGGCGCCGAGGATCAGAATGGATTCACCGGCTTTGAGCCCAAGCATCTTATCCAGACCATTCAGCGCGGTGACGCCATCCACCGCCAGGACGCCGGCCTCTCGTGTGGACAATGCCCGTGGGATCTTCGCCGCGTTATTGGCTTTGACCGCGGTATATTCCGCATAAAAGCCGCCCTTGGGGCTCATCAAGTTAATGCCGTAAACCCGGTCGCCGCGTTTGAGATTATGAACCTCATCGCCCACCGCTTCAACAGTTCCCGCGCCATCCGTCCCCAGTACATAAGGAAAGTTGGCTTTCATGCCAAACTCTTTAGCGAACCCGCCCTCGCGTTCGAACGGATCCCACACGCCGACCCCCGCGGTATCCACCCGGACCAGGATCTCATCGGTGGCCACTTCCGGCACCGGCAGTTTCCGCGGTTTGATCTTCTCGATCCCCCCAAATTCATCAATCGCCACCGCCCGCATCGTTTGATGTGATTTGTTTTCCATGAGAATCTCCTTCTAGAGAAGGCTCAATGCTGATTGTGCCTGTCTGAGGTGTTGAGAACCCAAAGGAGGGCCGCGTTTCGCGAAATCTGCCAAACGCATCAGCCGCGTAACCCGAGAATGCGCTGGAGGCGTGTTGGTTCAGCCTGAAATGGAGCGTGGGCGCTCTTCGTGCCTAATACAGCCTGGGCGATCTGTGGAGGCGGTGCTGCAGATGGGCGAGAAGGAACGGCGTTTTTTGCGGATCAAAATGGCGAACGCTGTATACTGAAATCGCATCGGGGAAGATCAAAGAAGATATCCCGTTTGAAGTCGCCAGTGCGCCTGCTGGATTACGTCGTCGCCGAACAGGACGTTCATCAGCCGCTAGGATTTGGGAGCTAATCCCCGGTTGGAGAATCGATGCGCGCTACTATCTTTCTTGCGACCTTGATTGGGCCGGTCTTTGCACAGAACCAGCCGTCGAAGACGATTGCAGATAGCGTAGTGGGTCCGTTGCGGATGGTCGAGGGGCAACTGCTTGGCGTCGCCGAAGCGATGCCAGAATCAAAATACTCCTTTATTCCCACGTCAGGCAACTTCGAGGGAGTCCGCAGCTTCGGCGAGCAGATCAAACACGTCGCATGCAGCCAGTTCGCATTCTTCAACGAGATCGAACGGAAAACGCCGCCTGCCGAATGCGAGAAAGGCGGTCCATCGAAGGCGACGACCAAGGCCGAGCTGATCCAGTACCTCCGCGACTCGTTCGACTACGGCA
Source organism: Bryobacteraceae bacterium (assembly GCA_036521975.1). GTDB lineage: Bacteria > Acidobacteriota > Terriglobia > Bryobacterales > Bryobacteraceae > Palsa-187. The sequence continues at coordinate 41,385 of DATDGT010000389.1, read as the reverse complement.
ACAGGGTGCTGGCGTCAACCGATCAGAAAAACCAGCTCGATCGAGTAGAGGGGCGCTACGCGGGTCCCAACACGCGGCTCGGGATCGGAGTGATCGCAGTATGGCACATGACGGATCACTACGGCCAGTTAGTTGAATACTTGCGAATGAACGGAATCGTGCCCCCAGTAACGCAGCAGTATGGATTGAAAGTCAGGTAAGTGCGACGCGCGAGAGAGAACGGTTACTCGTGGTGACGGCGGCATTTAACACCAGGGGACGTAACGTCGTATGAAGTCGACTCGCACAAGCTGTCTTTTCCCCCTACTTTTGGCCTGTTTCCCGCTGCTTGGCGCGGCCCAGCCCGTTCCTTTGCAGAACGGACGTCAGGCCGAGCTGGCGAATCCACAAGAGGCGTGGTGGTTCTACCGGCCTGAGCGCGTCGAAAGTGAAAAGCCCGAGGAACTCCTGGACGTTCTCGGAATCAAAAACGGCGATGTGGTCGCGGATATCGGCGCAGGACCAGGATTTTTTTCGCTCCGCGCTGCCGAGCACGTGGGACCGAGGGGGAAGGTTTTCGCGGTGGATGTCCAGCAGGAAATGATCGACGGGCTGCGGCGGATGATCCAGAAATCCGGTTTGGAAAATATCGTTCCGATCCTGGGATCGGTCGAGGATCCCAAGCTTCCGGAAAACAGCGTCGACGAGGCCCTGATCATCATCGCGTACCATGAATTTTCTCATCCTGCGGAGATGATGCATCACGTATACACAGCGATGAAACAGGACGCGCGGATGCTGATCGTCGAATATAAAGCGGAGGATCCTGACTCCCGCGTGTCTCCGGCCCACAAAATGAGAGCAACAGATATCCTGAGCGAAATTTCAAGTTTTGGTTTCAGGCTGGATAAAGCCATAGACATGATTCCCACACAGCACGTTTTTATTTTTAAGAAAGACAATCGGCTCAATTGAGAAGGGGGGTTCTTTATGTCGAAGCGATTCGCGGTTACAGCCTTCGTGGCTGTCTTAGCTTCCGTTTTTCCGGCGATGGCGCAGGACGCCGCAGTCGGCAAGGAATATCAGATCACGATCGACTCTGAACAAGACAATCAATACACTGGTCCTTACGGACAGGCAAAAATCGGTTCCATCTTCGTCCTCGTCCCGATGGCCAAAAAGGACCAGAAGTACAAGGTAAAAATTACGGACATAAAGCCGAATCAGTACACCGGAAATAAGCAGGCTTCCTGCACCTTCGAACAAGTCGGCGGAGACCGAAAGGGCAACTGCCTGGGTGCACCCTAAACTGAAGCTATTCAGCGGCGCGCGTGGTCAGCGGCTACCCAGAAGGTCCAACAATGCGCGCTTTTCCGGTGTGTTGCCGGCGTGATCCAAGATGGAACGTAGCCATTCCCTCGCTTGCGGATCCGAGCTTACCGCGATCTTCTCAAGCCCGGGGAGCGCAAAAACCAACAATCTCTCGTTCGAGAGGTCGCTGAACGGATCGGCGAGGTCTTCAAAATCTTTCGGAGAGAGCGGCGTCCCGCTGCCCAGAATGAGGTGCACGTCTCGTAGGGTGAATTTCTTCTCATTCGCGCTGCGTAGCGGCTCATCTTCGCAGTTTGATGAAGATACGACAGGTGCTCGCGAGGAGGATCGAGTGTTTTCGCGCCGCCAGGGAACTAGGGGCGCTTTGTTATGGTGAATGGTAGACCAAGGTTTCAAAACCTTATTGTCCGCGGAAGAGTGAGGTTTTACTGCTACCTCGTCGGACTGGCTGAACCCACTGAACTCCCCCATGAGAGTATTCGCGCGAAACGAATGTGATATTCGAAATGCGTCGTTCGAAGGAGCCCTATGGCGATGACATCGAGAGAGACTTCGCACGCAAGCCGCCTAAGCGCAAATGTGGCCATCACAGTCTTGCACTCAATCACCTGACCCCCATCTCGTTGCAAGGCCGGCTGTGGGTCAAGCTTTAAGTTCACCGCAGTTTTACGCCTAATTGTCCGTCGGCATTCTGTCTAAGTGGTCCACCACCAGCACATCGAAAAGAGCGTTTGTCTCGTGGAGTTTCAGGCCGAGTTGTTGCTGAACCGCATCAAATAGCGTTGGCGCCACGCCGAGTTCCGCGTCCTGTCCAGGCTGCCAGAAGGCACCTCCCGGAGAGTGACCGCCCGCATAAAAAAGCTTGAAATCGTACCTCCCGCTCAATCCCGTCTTATCGACGAGCCGGCCTACAGAGAGCGCATGCCAGGCTGACGGACCGCCTAACGGCCAGGCTAACTCTTGAACAAGTTCAGCCATCGAACAATCGCGGAACGTTTCCCGACTAATTGGTACACCGTCCTTTGTTGATTCAAACATCGCATGATGACTGCCGGGTGGCAGCACAGGAAAGCCATCCCCGCCCCGAGTCGGGCGCGAGCCGCCCGCCACGGCTTGACCGGCGCCCCCCGCCGACTTCTGGATCCTCGGCCCATCCTTTGCGACGAGTAACTCATAAACTGGGAACTCCTTCTTGCGGTAATGCACGGCGAGGTGAAAGCGTTCCTCCAGCATTCGCTGCAACATTTTGGGTACATCATCCTTAGTAGCACCGGGGGGTACATTCGCGCGGATTGTATATTGTAGCGAATCAATCCAGTTCGGGCCGGAGATCTGGTCGAAATCCCCTCCATATGCATGGTTTAGAATCGTCAACATCAGCACATGCTCCCAAAAAATATGAACTGGGTCAGAAGTGCCTGGACCACCGCGGAAAGAGGCGATTTGTCCGGAATCACGTGAGCCTGCGTATTTCACTGATACAACTTCAAACTGGCGTTCTTGTCCACAAACAAGGCCGTGGGCGACAGCGACAAAGTACAACCAGCGATGCGACACGAGAAAAGTATACTACATAATTTGATGAACCGGTTCCGTATAGTCTGGGAAAGGTTGCGCGAACTGATTCTGCTCCGGGCCAACAAGCGCCCATCGGAGTTCTGCAACTCGTCGTTCCCCGACTTCCCGCTGTCGCCGGTTATATTATACGATTCCCTTTTCCGCTCCACCGTCGGTAATGAAGCCAAGTCCGTTCCAGTTTCGGCCAGGATAGGAGCGGGGGAACAATGGCCGATTCCGGGCCCCGTTTGGCCAAGCCCAAACGGGGCCTGAAAGCGTCATCGCCTCGATCAATTGGTGTTTTGCGCGTGGCCTGACGGCGTGCGAGTTCCGCCATTCCCTCCGATGTTGCCTTTCCTTCCAGCAGCGGAAGCATATGCTGTTCCACGATTCCGGAACCGTCCTCACTCCGCCGTCTTCAAACCTCCTGGAAAGGTGCTTTACCCGGCAACACCGGCACTTTCACCCGCTTGACTCCGCAATCCAGACGCGTTACCCGATAGACCTCACCGTCGCCACAAATCCGCTCCAGGGAAGATCGCGGACAGCCGGCTCGCTGACTGTCATAGATGTCGGGGAACTTTCGGCCACACCCACTAACACTCAATTCGCCAATTCCCCCATTTGCGGCCGATCCACAGTTAGCGTCTTGGCCATTTCGTCAATCTCGTGTTTATAGACCCGGTACCCTGGCCAACCTAAGAATCTTGGTGAACTCGTTATCAGTCCTCAAATTCCGAGTTGAGCCGCAATGAGCAAATCCGCTCGCCCCTCGAATTCCTGCGCAGAGGCGAACTTATGAATGACTTGACAAACCGCATCGCTTCGAGTGAGTATAAGTCAGCTCCGCTTGTAGCGGCTTTTACTGGTAAGTCGGTTTTCAGAAGCGGATCCGCCATCGTCTGGTATTTGTACTTGATCGGAAGGCGTCGGCGCAGAAGGAAGGAACTAGCGAATCCCTTGTGCAGCAAGTGTGTTAGGGGAATTTCGTTGCAACGCGTTGTTCTCGCCCGCAAACCTCCAGCCCACTCTCGGATCTTTCAAGTAGCGGAGATATTCAATCGAGAGCGTGCCCCCTCGAATGATTACGATGACCTGGTCCGGATTCAAAACGGTAGAACAGGGCGATTCCGCCGCCGGAAAGCCGCCTCCACAGGGCGCGAGCCAAAACGGAGATTCTTTAAGCGCCAACGCATTTCGCAAGCCTTTCCAGTCAATGGTCCGATGGGACTCGACGAAGCGCGCTAAGGTTTCGGGGGATCTCACGGCAGCGGCGACACTGCCTCCATCGGCTGCTGGCGAAACCGGCTGCGCCCGGCAGAAAACCGCGAGCACCAGCCAAACGGCCGATAGCAGCCTCCTCCGACGATTCATTCAGCCACTATTTTAAGGACTCCGGTCACCCCGAACTCGACACCGCCCCGCCCAAGGCCGCACCTGGATGGCCCACGCCCATCAGCTTCATCTCTGACAACGTACGAAAATCGCATCCGGCGCTCGGTGAAAAAGAACACGGCCGAGCTCCGCGCCCTGCAGGCCGAGCGCAAAGCCGCCATCGAACAAGCGGAACACGAGGCTCGGTTATTGGTTCGACTCGCGAAAACCGAACGCGGAAACTACGACCCTGGCGATGATTTCCTGCCCGAATCCCAGCCTCTTGGATTCTTACGAAAATGCAGCCGCGGCTTTGTTTTTTCAAGTCCGGTCAACCGCAGGCAGAGAGTCGCGGGCCGTAGCAGTTTGGCTTTGTTTTTTCTGGCCCACCTAGCCACAGGCAGGCAGCATTGCACCAAAAGCGCCTCCGCCGAACCAGCAACTCAGCCAGTAACCTTGTTCCACACTACCGCCCCGCTGAGCCGCGCAGGGCCATCTCTCGCTCAGCATCCCCGGCTGATAGTTGACCGCGACCGTGAGTCCCCTCCCTTTACCCCGTTTATCAACCCCTTCCGATCGTGGGGTATCAGTGAGCGTTGACGAAGAACACGCTTGGGAGAAAACTCCGCGCTTCTCTCCGTGACCTTCATTCTGCTTCATTCTGGTTCATTCTGGTTTCATCGCCAGCCCTGTCGGGGCGGGCACTGGCATCCCGCCTCTCCGCATTCCCGCGAGACGTTCTTAAGTGTTTTCTACCAGTTCCGCTCTACGGCGATGGGCATCCTCCCGAACCGTGTTTCATTAGGAGCAGGCAGGAAAGCGCCGCGGGGACCTCCTCACCGAGGATCGCGGTCACCGTCCTAGGCTACTGGAAGAGGTCTGCCGCAGTGGGCGACGCTGTATCGAAATCAGCGCTCATTACCCGGAAGTTGAGCTTAAGCAAACTGGGCCCTGGTAAGGGGTTAACATCCTAGAGGGAGCTCCTGCGAATTATCAGAGCGTACAGCCCGGTCGTGGCGTTGTGCGCGGTCAAGAAAGTCGCACGAGGAGGAAATTTCATGGCGGCGGCCCCAAGCCGGCCACAAGCCAAAACTGATAACTGATAACTGACAACCGTGGAATTAAAGCGGGCCTGCTTGCGCCTGGACTTGGGCGCACGGCGGGCGGCCATTTCATCCTCATGGGTGAACGGCCGCCGATCATGGGCGATTCGTTTTTTCCAGGTCTCCCATCCAGCATCAAATAGACCGGAACGAGCGCCTTAGCCGGGCCTTCCTGAACAATCCACTCGATCTCCTTCTGCAAGAGCCGCGTCAACGAGCAGGCCGGAGATAGGCGGCAAATAGCGGCGCGGAAACTCAGGCGGTGCAGCGGATCCCAAATTCAATCCCTAATTCAATCGAGGTCGCTCGCTGCATGGTGTTTCTACTTTGCGAAGAAGGCGACATTTCTATCTTACGTTGACGTCTGACATTGCATGCAATACTTGACATTTTTGCGCCTTGACACCATGGATACAGGCATATATACTCCTCCGTTGTTAGTTGAGGAGGTAGTCTCATGTGCTCACCGACGACTGCGATTTTATTATTCACGCTCGCATTGGCCGCGTTCGCACAAAGCGATCGCGGCACCATTACGGGGACCATCGCCGATCCGGCCGGCGCTGTGGTGGCCAATGCTCCCGTACAAATCAAAAACATCGAAACTGGCGTGGTGTACCAGGCGGCTAGCTCGGCCACCGGAAACTACACGCTCTCGCAGTTGCCGGCGGGGCAGTATGAGATATCAGTGACGGTGCCGGGGTTCAAGAGGTACTTGCGGCAAGGGGTTACTGTAGATGTATCTCAAACCTACCGTGTCGATGTCTCTTTGGAAGTGGGTTCGAACACGGAGTCAATAACGGTTACGGAGGCCGCTCCATTGCTCAAGACCGAAAGCGGCGAGCTGAGCCACAACGTCTCTACGAACACAATGGATAACTTGCCGGTGATGAATATCGGCGCCAACGCCGGACAAACGGGCCTGCGGAACCCATACTCCGTGGTGCAGTTACTGCCCGGCGGCAGTTCCACGGTCTCGCCCGGCCCCGGCACGGACATTCTCATCCGCATCAACGGGAACCCCGCGAACACGCAAGCCATGCTGATTGAAGGGCAGGACGCGACCAACGGCTGGTACTCCGTGCAGTCTCAAACCGCACCCAGCGTGGACGCCATCCAGGAGTTCGCCATTCAGACCAGCAACTACGCGGCGGAGTTTGGGCAGGTGGGTGGAGGTCTCTTTAACATCACGATGAAGTCGGGAAGCAACCAGCTTCACGGAACCGCGTACGAATACTTCGTGAACGAGGCACTCAACGCGGGCACGCCGTTTACCAACAACGGAGACGGGGGCTTGTTACGGCCCCGCCAGCGCAGAAATGACTACGGCTTCACGGTGGGTGGTCCCGTCTACCTGCCTAAACTGTATAACGGTCACGACAAGACTTTTTTCTTTTTCAATTTTGAGCAGTTCCGCGAGACCGTGATCACCAACAATGTGGCGACCACGGTTCCCACTGCGGCCTATCGCACCGGCAATTTCTCAGCGGCCTTAACCGGCCGCAACATCGGGACCGATCCGCTGGGCCGGACGCTTTTCGAAAACACGATCTACGATCCCAACTCGAATTTTACGGTCAACGGCCTGGTGGAGCGGAATCCTTTCCCCAACAACACGATTCCGCCAGCGGATATAGACCCGGTCGCCGCCAAAATTCAGGCCCTGATTCCCCAGCCAACCAGCTCCGGGCTGGTCAATAACTATCTCCCAACCTACGCGAATCCGAGGGTGAGCACGATTCCGTCCACCAAAATCGATTACTTGCTGGGTCCGAAATCGAAGCTATCCGGATATTGGTCGGTGACGCAGACCAATACCCCGAACAATGGGATCCTCCCTCAACCGATCACGTCCACCACGGGGAACGATTACACGACGCAGACCGTGCGCCTGAACTTCGATCAGACCTTGACGCCGACTGTGCTACTGCACTTTGGTACGGGCCTTATGGACTTTCACTTCTTTCAAAGCGCCGATCCTTTCGATCCTGTCCAACAGCTCGGCTTGACGGGAACTCACTCCGACTTTTTCCCAGTGGTAGGAGGGTTGAGCGAGGCTCAAGGCGGCATGGCGGCCGGCATGGGCGCAGGGATCTTAGATCACATGGTGAACTATAAGACCACTGGCAACACCAGCCTGACTTGGGTCCGCAACAATCATACCTACAAGTTCGGCGGGAATGTGATCACCGAAGGGTACAAGAGTTTCAACCATGCCTACACCAATGGGTATCTCGAATTCAGCCCGAATGAGAGCGGCCTTCCGTCTCTCGATGGCGTGAGTCTGCCTTCCACCGTCGGGTTTTCTTACGCTAGCTTCCTTCTAGGTGGGGTGGATAACGGCAACATTGGGATTCCGGCGGCCACGCGCATGGGGAGCCATGCGTTGTCGGGGTTTGCCCAGGACTCCTGGAAGATAACTCGTAGGCTTACGCTGGACTATGGCCTACGCTACGATTTCGGAACTTATCTAAGGGACAGCCATGGCTACTACGGAATCTTCTCTCCCAGCACACCGAATCCCAGCGCCGGGGGGCGGCTGGGAGCGGTGATTTATGAGGGATATGGAGGAGGGCGTTGCAATTGCGAGTTTGCAAAGAATTATCCGTTCGCGTTTGGCCCGAGACTGGGGCTTGCGTATCAGATCACCCCGAAAACGGTGTTACGGACAGGGGCGGGAATCTCTTACTACAAGACGGACGATAACCAACTCGGTTATTCGGCCGGGTCTGATTTCGCCTACAGTACGCCCTCTTACGGAAACCCTGCTTATCTGCTGAGGAACGGCCTGCCGTATAACATATACTTCCCGGATTTCTATCCCGGTCAGGAACCCCTCCCGGGCTCGTTGGGCGCGGCTCCGCAACTCATGGACCAAAACGCCGGCAGACCGGCTCGGGAGATCCAGTGGAGTTTCGGCCTCCAGCGTGAAATCGTCCGCAATTTGTTGGTGGAGGCGACTTACGTCGGGAACCGTGGAGTGTGGTGGAACGGGGCCAACGCCATCTCTATCAATGCGCTTCAGCCTTCGACCCTCGCGCAGTTGGGACTTAACCTCAATAATGCGAACAACCGCGCGCTTCTCGCGGCTCCACTGCTTTCCTCCATTGCTACCTCGCAGGGTTACGGAAATCCTCCCTACGGAGGCTTTCCACTGGACGCCACGGTCGCCCAGTCGCTACGGCCCTATCCGCAGTTCGGAACCCTCTCCAATTGGCACTGGATACCGGATGGAGACACCTGGTACGAATCGCTGCAGACAAAAGCCACGCAGCGGTTTTCCCATGGCCTGGAGTTTAGTTCCAGCTTTACCTGGTCCAAGCAGCTCACGTTCGCCGTCGAGGACGACACCGGGCGCGGCTCAGGATTCGTAAACGACACGTTCAACCGCGTGGTCAGTAAATATCTCTCCATTTACGACCAGCCATTTCTGTTCGTGTTCTCCGGCAGCTATACGACTCCCAAACTCAGCGGGGGCAACAAGCTGACCAGCAACAAGGCCGTTTCATGGCTAGCGCGCGACTGGCAAATCGGGACGTTGTTACGTTATGGCAGTGGCCTGCCCATCCAGTCTCCCCAAGCCACCACCAGCCTGGCCACGTATCTATTCCAGAACACGTTGGTGGATCGAGTGCCAGGTGTGCCTCTATTCACAAAGGATCTCAACTGCCATTGCTTTGATCCGAACAAGACCTTTGTCCTGAATCCCGCGGCATGGGTTAATCCGCCTGTGGGTCAATTTGGCACGGCGGCGGCTTACTACAGCGATTACCGCTACCAGCGCCGCCCCGTGGAAAACATGAGTTTGGGCCGCAACTTTCGCATCAAAGAGAGGACGAACCTGCAAGTCCGGGCGGAGTTCACGAACATCTTCAACCGCACGGAGATGAATAATCCTACTTCGACCAATGCGTTCGCGACACAGACCCAAAATGCTACGGGTCAAACCACTGCCGGATTTGGGTACATCAATAACGGAACTACCTTCGGTTCGCCGCGGCAGGGCCAACTCGTCGCACGCTTCCAATTCTAGAGATTGACTTAAGAGGAGGTCCTCGTGCGTAATATCAGAAACCATCTCGTTCTTGGTCTTGTGTTCTTCGCCGTTTGCGGCGTACTTATCCTGACCGGTCAACAACGTGCCGCGGGTCCCTACACCGCGGACCAGAGTGAGGCTGGGCGTACGGCGTATCAAGCCACCTGCGCCGGCTGTCACGGACCCGATCTGCGGGGCCTGAATGACGCGCCGCAGCTCGCGGGTCCGGCGTTCATGACCGCATGGGGCGGCCGCACAGCGGGCGATCTGATCGCTTTCATGGAGGCGGCCATGCCTCCAGGCAACGCGACGCTCGGCGAGCAGACCTACATCGATATCGCCGCGTTCATTTTCGATTCCAACGGAGCGCGGCCTGGAACCCAGCCCCTAGCCGCTGCGAACACGTTGGCGATCCGCTCGTTCTCCACAGGCCAAGTGGCGGCGCAGGTTCAACCGGCGGGCGCAGCCAAGCAGGCCAAGCAAGCCAAACAGGCCAAACAAGCACCAGTGGCTCCGCGAGGTGTGACCGTGGCGGGAGAAGCAAAGAATTTTACGCCGGTCACCGATGCTATGCTCCTCAATCCCGACCCGGCCGACTGGTTAATGATCCGCCGCGATTACAGGGCCAGCAGTTTCAGCCCTCTGAATCAGATCACCGCGTCCAATGTCAACGATCTGCGCCTGGTCTGGACCTGGGCCATGAATAACGGCACGAATCAAGCGGCGCCCATTGTCCACAACGGGGTCATGTTCATTAACAATCCCGGCGACATTTTGCAGGCGCTCGACGCCCGCACCGGCGAACTCATCTGGGAGAACCGCCTGGGGGACTCGCAGGCGGGAAACTCACAGCGGGGGCTGGCTGTGTATGAAGACAAGATATACGTGACCACCAGCGACGCACACATTCATGCGGTCGACGCGCGCAGCGGAAAGAATGTCTGGGAAACCGTGGTCGGCGATCGCAGCAAGTACAACTTCTCCACCAGCAGCGGCCCCATCATTATCAAGGGCAAAGTTGTGCAAGGGCTGAGCGGTGTCAGTTGCAGGTCGTACGAAACCGAGAAATGCTTTATCAGCGCCTATGACGCACGGACCGGAAGGCTGATCTGGAAGTTCGCCACCATCGCCAAGGCCGGCGATCCCGGCGGCGACAGTTGGGGCGGACTTCCCGATATGTTCCGGTCGGGCGGCGACACCTGGATCACCGGCAGTTATGATCCCGACCTCAATTTGACCTACTGGGGCACAGCGCAGGCCAAGCCCTGGATGCGCGTCAGCCGGGGATCCGGCAACGGGGCTACCTTATACGCCAATTCCACCGTGGCGCTGGACGCGGATTCCGGCAAACTCAAGTGGTGGTTCTCGCACGCTCCCGGCGAGTCATTCGATCTGGACGAAGTGTTCGAACGCGTGCTCGTGGACGACAACGGCCAAAAGACCGTATTCAGCGCTGGCAAGGTCGGCATCCTCTGGAAGCTCGACCGCACCAATGGAAAATACCTGGGCCACAAAGAAACCGTGTTCCAAAACGTCTACGATTCCTTCGATCCGAAGACCGGCGAGCCGCATTATCGCAACGACATCGTCGAGCAGCAGTTCGGCCAATGGATCCAGAGCTGCCCCACTTCCGAGGGTGGCCACAACTGGCACGCCATGAGCTATAACCAGCCCACCAACCAGATCATTATTCCGGTGGCGCAGAGCTGCCAGGAATTGAATGCATCGAAGGTCGAGTTTGTGGAAGGCAACGTCGCCGGCCCGGAAGCGGCGCGGCGCTTCTACGAGATGCCCGGCAGCAACGGCAACATCGGCAAGCTGGCCGCCTATGACGTCCGGACGCTCAAGGAGAACTGGAAGATCGAGCAGCATTCACCGTTCATGACCGCGGTGCTCTCCACCGCCGGCGGTATAGCCTTCGTAGGCGACATGGACCGTATGTTCCGCGCCGTCGACGTCAAGACCGGCAGGGTGCTGTGGGAAACCCGGCTCGGCACTTCGGTGCAAGGCTTTCCGATGTCTTTCAGCGTGAACGGCAAGCAATACATCGCCGTCTCGACGGGTCTGGGGGGAGGAAGTCCGCGCATGGTTCCCGGCATTCTCGACCCCGACGTCCACTTTCCGCAGTACGGGGCGCAGTTATACGTATTCGCGCTGCCGGATAAGAGATAGTAACGCTGGTGGGAGTTGCGGATATCGTGCTATTCCTCGCCGTCAGCGGCTCAATAGGTCTCGGCAGCATATTTTCTCCCCGCGGGATGTCCGAGGGAGATGGGAAAGGAAGGGCAAGCTCATGCGCTCTTTTTCGATTGCACTTTGCGTGTTGCTGATCGCTCCCGTTGTGTTTGCACAGAGCGACCGCGGCGCCATCACCGGCGCAATCTCCGATCCAGCCGGCGCCGTAGTATCCAATGCGGGCGTTGAAGCCAAGCATATTGAGACGGGAACGGTGTACCAGGCCGCCAGTTCCTCCACCGGCAATTACACTCTGTCCCAGTTGCCCGCCGGAACCTACAGCCTGTCAGTCACCGTACCGGGATTCAAGCAGTACGTTCGCCAAGGCATCCTGGTGGAGGTCGCCCAAGTCCTTCGTATCGACGTGAACCTGGCAGTAGGCGCGACGAGCGAATCGGTTACGGTCACCGAAGCCGCTCCACTTTTGAGAACCGAGAGCGGCGAGGTCAGCTACAACGTCACCTCTCAGACGCTCGATGAGCTTCCGATAGTGGGCATTGGCGCGGCCCAAGCTTCGAGTTCCGGCATCCGGAATCCGTTGGCCGTGGGGCAGTTGTTGCCGGGCGTCACTTATTCCGGCGCCAACAACCTTACGCGGGTCAACGGATCGCCCTCCAACACGTATACGATATGGATCGAAGGCCAGGACGCGACCAGTGGATATCTGGACGGCTTCAGCCAGCACACGCAACCCGGCATGGACGCCATCCAGGAGGTCTCGATCCAAACCAGTAACTATGCTGCCGAATACGGCCAGGTGGGGGGCGGCTTTTTCAACATGACCATGAAATCGGGCAGCAACCAGTTCCATGGAAGCCTCTACGATTACTTCGTGAACGAAGCGCTCAACGCTAGTACACCGTTCGTCAACATCAACCCAGTCCAGCGGCGGAACGATTACGGCTTTACCTTGGGCGGTCCGGTCTGGATTCCCAAGGTCTATAACGGTCACAACAAAACCTTCTTCTTCTTAAACTGGGAACAATTCCGCGAAGTCGACATTATCAACACGTTAGCGGACACCGTTCCCATTGCGGCCTATCGCACCGGCAATTTCAGTCAGGTGATTATCCAGCGGGTTCTTGGAACCGATCCGCTCGGACGGCAGATCATCCAAGGAACGATCTACGATCCCGCCACGGAGCGCCTTGCTCCCAATGGCCAAATCGTTCGGGATCCGTTCCCGGGAAATATTATCCCTCCGAATCGCTTGGATCCCGTTGCGCTAAGAATCCAAGCTATGATTCCCTTGCCGCAGGGACCCAATGCCAGCGCGCTCGTCAACAATGGAATTTACCCGTTCGTAAGTCCAAATCTCACCAGCATTCCGTCGTTCAAGATCGATCATTCATTGAGCTCGAAGGCGAAGCTGGCCGTCTACGCTTCGGAGACGGGAAGCAGAAGGCCGAATTCGACGGGAGGCGGCCAAGCCGACGGCTTGCCGATACCGATTACGGCCGCCAAGAGCATGTACATCTATTCGCAAACCGAGCGTTTGAACTTTGACTACACGCTGAAACCCACGCTACTGCTGCACTTGGGAGCGGGCTATGTGGACCACCGCTCCACCAGTATCGAGGCAGTCACCGATTATAATCCCAGCGAGTACCTGGAATTGAACGGCATCCCCATCAATCGCACCTTCCCCAAGATCCAGGGCTTGACAGCGGCCCAAGGCGGCATGAACATCATGGGCCCCAACGATGGAGCCATCGATCACGCGTACCTGCCCACATTCAACGCCAGCCTCACCTGGGTGAAGAACAATCACACTTACAAATTCGGCTCCGAATTTCGCCCCCAGGGATACAGCGGCCTTATCTATACCAACACTTCCGGCTTTTTCAATTTTGCCGCGGACCAGACGTCGCTTCCCTCCACCCTGGGGCAAAACCTCGGGGGCGGGACGATCGGATTCCCCTACGCCAGCTTTCTTCTGGGCGCCGTCCAAACGGTGAATGTCACGCAGCCGCCGGATTTCCGCGTGGGGAAACAGGCCTGGGGATTTTTCGCGCAGGACACCTGGAAGATCACGCGCAGAATCACGCTCGATTATGGCTTGCGATACGACTATTCGGGTTATTTCAAGGAGGAGCACGGGCGGCTCCTGAATTTCTCGTCGACCACTCCGAATCCGTCTGCGGGTGGCCTGCCCGGCGCCGTAATCTTCGAAGGCTCGGGACCTGGCCACTGCAACTGCGATTTCGCCCACGTTTATCCCTGGGCTTTCGGACCGCGGCTGGGCTTGGCTTACCAGATCAATTCCAAAACCGTGCTCCGCGCCGGCTGGGGCATTGTCTATAGTCCAACACCCGACGTGAACGGACTCACCGGCGCGCTCCAACTCAGCGCCCCCGTCGGCGCGCCCGCTTTCGGTGAGGCGGTGATGATCTTGGCAAACGGCGTTCCACCAGCGGACGTGTATAGCTGGCCGAATTTTGCCCCGGGGCAGTTCCCCAAGGTCAATTCGCTCAATTCGCCTCCGATAGCCATCGATCCCAACGCCGGCCGGCCCGCCCGGCAGTATCAATGGAGCATCGGGCTTCAGCGCGAAATTCTCCGGGATCTCGCGGTGGAAGCCTCCTATGTCGGCAACCGCGGGATTTGGTGGAATGGGCCCGGGCTCATCAATCTCAACGCAAACACCCCCCAACGGTTGGCGGCGTTCGGGCTGAACGAAACCAATTCAGCGGACCTTTCGCTGCTGGCGTCCCCGTTGAATTCAGCTCTCGCGGTCCAGCGAGGGTTCAGCAACGCGCCGTATCCTGGTTTCCCGATCAGTTCTACAGTGGCCCAGGCGTTGAGGCCATACTCGCAATTTGGGACGCTGACAACCATGTGGTCTCCGCTGGGCGATACGTGGTACGACGCACTACAAGTGAAGGCGACCAAGCGTTTTTCTCACGGTCTATCCTCCACCACCGTATTTGCGTGGCACAAGCAACTGGTCATTGGCGCCAGCTCGTCGAGCGGCGGCGCACCCGTCAATGACGTATTCAACCGTGCCCAAAACAAGTACATCAGTCAGTACGATCAGCCGCTTACTTTTAATACCGCGGTATCGTACGTGGTGCCGGCGCTGAAGACCAACAAGGTGTTGTCGTCGGCGGCCCGCGATTGGACGGTAGGCGCCTATCTAGCCTATGGGAGCGGCCTGCCTATTGAGGCTCCTACTTCCAACAACGCTCTCGCTTCGTCGCTCTTCCGGAGCACGTTTGCCAACCGCGTACCAGGCCAACCATTGTTCACGCAGGACATCAACTGCCACTGCTTCGATCCCAACAAAACTTTTGTGCTGAATCCGGCGGCGTGGACCGATCCGCCGGCGGGGACGTTCGGCTCCTCGGCCGCATATTACAGCGATTACCGGGGGCAGCGTCGTCCTACGGAGAACGCCAATTTTGGCCGGACCGTCCGCATTCGCGAACGAGCCAGCTTGAATGTCCGGGCGGAGTTCACCAACGTGTTCAACCGCACCGAAGTGAATAATCCCACCTCGACTAATGCCGGAGCGACGCAGACCAGAAATTCCGCGGGCCAGACGACCGGCGGCTTTGGATGGATCAACACTACCTCCGTCCTCGCTCCGCCCCGGGCGGGCACCCTCATCGCCCGCTTCCAGTTTTAGAGCGGAGGCCGCTCGCCCCAAAAGACTTCAAGAGCCGCCCGATGGGGAAAAGGACATCCCCGGTATCCCAGAGCCAGCACGGTTTTCTCATTGATCCTGCGGAGTCGGTAGCGCGGTTTGACTTTCATCGATTCGTCACGTAGCATAAAAAGTTCGCCGGGCTGTTCCATGTGTGTCTGGTGGTGCGCGTCCAGTGGCGAGAGCGAGTGTGTGGCGACGGCCTCTGAAGCAGTGGCTGGCCGCCGGATTCCCAGTTTGAAGACAACCGAAGCCGGAATTGTCATTGTCTAGGGGACTGGGGAGCGCGATCGGGCGATAAGAAGATTCGAGGAGGATCGGGTGTTTCATGGCCGCCCCGAAGCCGGTACGAACGATGCGGTTTAACCACTTCAAAGTGTTCACCGGAAACGCCAATCCGGCGCTGGCGGCGGAGATCTGTTACGAGTTGGGTTGTCCGCTGGCGGCCGCTACAGTGAAGCAATTCTCCGATGGGGAAACTCATCTTCAGATTCAGGAAAACGTGCGGGGCGCCGACGTCTTCGTGGTGCAGCCGACGTGCACGCCCGTCGATCGGCATCTCATGGAGCTTTTGCTCATGATGGACGCACTGAAGCGAGCCTCGGCTGAGCGCATCACGGCGGTGCTACCCTATTATGGGTATGCGAGGCAGGATCGTAAGGATCGGCCGCGTATGCCGATTTCGGCGCGTCTGGTGGCGAGTCTGATTGAGCGGGCCGGAGCCGACCGGATCCTGGCCCTCGATTTGCACGCCGCGCAGATTCAGGGTTTTTTCGACGTTCCGGTGGACCATCTGTTCGCCGCTCCGGTCATGGTGGATTACTTCGACGAGCTGAAGGGCGAAGATCTGACCGTGGTTTCGCCGGATCCCGGCGGAGTGGAACGCGCTCGGGCGTTCGGCAAGCGCTTGGGCTCGCCGCTGGCGATCATCGATAAACGCCGGCCGGAAGTCAACGTGGCCGAGGTGATGCACGTAGTGGGAGAAGTGGACGGACAGCACTGCTTGATTGTGGACGATTTGATCGACACGGCGGGAACGCTGGTGAATGTCGCGGAAGCGCTCGTGGCGCGTGGCGCCAAGAGCGTGCGAGCCTGCGCGACGCACGCGGTTTTATCCGGTCCAGCGGTGGATCGAGTCGAGAATTCGGTGGTCGAGGAGGTGGTCATCACCAATTCGATTCCCCTGCACGAGGACGCGGACAATTGTCCGAAAATCAAGCAGCTCTCGGTAGCGCCGCTGCTCGCCAAGGCGATTCAGTCCATTCACGAGGATGGTTCGGTGAGCACCCTTTTTGTTTAGAGGACTTTGTTTAGAGGCGTTACTTAGAGTTTAGGAGCCGGAATTATGAGGAAGGATATTACAGTAACGGCTGAGCCGCGCCACGGACGCGGGAAAAATGAGGCGCGGCGGCTGCGCGCGTCCGGAAGGGCGCCGGCGGTGGTCTATGGCGTCTCCGATACAGCCGTGCCGGTGGCGGTGAATCCCAAGGAAATCGGCCGCATTCTGCACAGCCGTACCGGTCAAAATACGATTTTCAACGTGGTGATCGAGGGCGGCGAGACCACTCCCGTCATGATCGCCGATTGGCAGGCGGACCCGATCAAGGACAACCTGCTGCATGTGGATTTGAAGCGCATCGATCTCACCAAGCCGGTTAAAGTGCGGGTGAGCGTCTCCACGACGGGCGAGCCGAAAGGCGTCAAGATTCAGGGCGGCTTGCATGAAGTGGTGACGCGCGAGCTCGAAATCGAATGCTTGCCCGACGAAATCCCGGAACACTTCACCGTGGACGTGGGGGAACTGATGATCGGCCAGAGCGTGCGTGCCTCCAGCGTGCCTATGCCGCCGTCCGTTAAGCTGGTCACCTCTCCCGATATGGTGATCTCGCACGTGGTGGCGATGAAGGCGGAAGAGGCGCCGGCGGCGGCGGAAGGCGCGGAAGCCGCGGCGCCGGCTGCACCGGCCGAGCCGGAAGTGATCAAGAAGGGCAAGAAGGAAGAAGAGGGCGCGGCTGTGCCCGCCGCGGAGGATAAGAAGAAAGCCGCGGATGAGAAGGAGAAGGACAAGAAGAAAAAATAGTTGTCCGCTGTTATCAGCCAGGCGCTGAATGATTGGGTTTCTGGTTACTGGTTTGGGCAACCCCGGAGAGGAATATCAGCACACACCTCACAATCTGGGATTCCTGGTAATCGACCGGATTGCCGAGTTGCATGGGATGCGCGTGAGCCGGAAGGAGAATATGTCGTTGGTGGGGCTGGGAGCCATCGCCGGCCAGCAGGTGGTCTTGGCCAAGCCGCAGACCTTCATGAATCTCAGCGGTCCGGCAGTGAAGGGATTGCTGGAGCGGTACGAACTCGGTCCGGATCGGCTGTTGGTGGTTTACGACGAGCTCGATCTTCCGTGGGGAACGCTGCGGATCAGGCCGGGAGGTTCAGCGGCGGGACACAACGGGGTCAAGAGTTTGATTGGCAGCCTGGGCACCATGCAATTCGCCCGGATTCGGATGGGAATTGACCTTCCTGGACGGGATCGCGCCGCCGGGGAGGGGAAGAAGTTTGTGCTCGGCCGTTTCAGCCGGGCGCGAAAGCAGGAAATGGAGGAAGCGGTGGGGCGAGGAGCTGAAGCCGTGGAATCCATACTTGCCGAGGGCGTCGAAAAGTCCATGGCGATTTTTAATCGTCGCGCCCAAGGCTTATCTCAAGAGGAAGAATGAGAACCTACGAGGAGATGTTCATCGTCAAGCCGGATGCGCCGGAAGAGGAAGTTGATGCTTTTATCGGTCAGGTGAAGGACCTGATCTCGAACGCAAAGGGCGAAGTGGAGAAGGCCGAGCGCTGGGGCGGGGGCATGCGGAAGATGGCCTATCGCATCCAGAAATATCAGGAAGGATTGTACGTCCTGGTCCAGTTCAACGCACCCGCGGAACTGGTGAAGGAAGTGGAGCGGCGGATGCGCGTGACGGACATGGTGATCAAATTCCTCACAGTGCGCACCGACGAAAAGTTGAAGAAGTTGGAGAAGCGCAAGAAAGCGAGAGCCAAGCGCGCGGCGCGGAAACCGGCAGCTCCGGAAGCGGCTCCCGCCATGCCTTTTCCGCCGGAGCCGGGCGCGCCGGGTCTTCCGGGAATGCCCGCCGCGGGACATACTCCAACCGGACCGGCTCCAACCGGACCGGCTCCAACCGGACCGGCTCCAACCGGACACACTCCAACCGGACCGGCTCCAACCGGCCCGGCTCCAACCGGACATACTCTAACCGGACAGGGCGAGGAGAGCTGACATGGCGGAACAAAGGACAGGCGGCGGACGCCCCATTGCGGCGTCTCAAAGACCGACAGGCGGAGACAAAGCGCTTGGCGGAAAGAAACAATATTTCCGGCGCAAAAAGATGTGCCGGTTTTGCGTGGAGAAAATCGACGATATCAATTACAAGGACGTGCGGCTGATGATGGCCTTCATCAGCGAGCGCGGAAAAATTACGCCTCGCCGGATTTCGGGAGTCTGCGGGCCGCATCAGCGGTGGCTCGCGGAGGCGATTAAACAAGCCCGCAATATCGCGCTCGTGCCTTTCTCCACCTCCATATAGTTGTCAGCTATCAGTTATCAGCTCTCAGATGTCAGTTCATGGACCACCGAAGCTGATCACTGAAAGCTGACCGCTGAAAGCTGATAGCTGATCGCTAAGAACTGAGGAACCTATGGAAGTTATTTTACGAGAAGACCTCGAGAAACTCGGCGCGCGCGGCCAGGTGGTCAAAGTCGCCGCCGGCTACGCTCGCAATTTCCTTTTACCTCGCCGATTGGCCGTGGCCGCCACGGAAGCCAACAAGAAAATCGTGGAGCAGGAACGGCAAGCGCATCTGCGCCGCGAGGCCAAGGTTTTGGGCGAAGCTCAGGATTTGGCCAAGATGATGTCCGCCGTGGAAGTGACCATTGCGCAAAAGGCGGGCGAAAACGACCAGCTTTTCGGATCCGTCACCGCCTCCGATATTGCCGCCGCGCTGGAAAAGCAGAGCTACCAGATCGATCGCAGAAAAATCCAGATCGACGAGCCCATCAAGACGCTGGGCGATTTCAAGGCGGGGGCGCGGCTGCATCGCGACGTCGCTGTAGAGATCACGGTTCACGTAGTGAAGGAAGAGTAGTTGTCAGGGCAAGCTCTCAGCGTTCACCATTCAGCCGTCAGCTTTCAGTGATCAGCTTACGGTTGGATCCGATCTTTGGGACGGAAGATGATCCAGCCCAGGGGTTATACGGAAGGGTCGCGGCGTGCGATCGAGCTGGAATGAATGTTGCCGCACCGCTTCAGACCGCATGATTTTTCAAATGGTTACGAGCAGTCGGCCTCGTTCCATCCGCGTTTTCACGCGGGGCTGTCGCTGATTGCTGAAAGCTGAAAGCTTATGGCTAGTCAGTTCTCCATTGCCGGCTTCGAGCCGGGGCGCGACGACCAAATTCCGGTGATCGACCTGCTGCATGCGGCGGCCCAGGGGTGGGTCGGCGTCGACCAACGGCTGTTGAAATCGATTCTCGATCGCGGAGATTCCGCGGTCGCCGATGTTCTCGCCTTCTCGCGGGAATCGCACGAGCGCGATCGAATAGATCTGGATCTGATCATCGCGGATCTGTTCCACTATTTCCGGACGCCCGAAGCTCTGGAATTTTTTATCGACGCGATTCGCCGCGACCCTTTGGAGGTGGACGATTCGATCATCGAATCAATGCTCGCCTTCGGAGAAAGAGCCGTCGAGCCGCTTCTAAAGTTGTATGAGGAACTGGATGAAGAACTGGGCAGCGACGTGGCGTTTCTGCTCGCCGGACTGCGCGTTCCGGACCCGCGCGTTCTGCATCTTCTCCTGGAGCGGCTGGAATACGATGCTGCCGACGGCGCGTTCTGCCTGGGTCTGTACGGCGATCCGGCGGCACGCTCCGCGCTTGAAAAGATGCTGGCCGAAATTCCGGAACCAGACGCCGAGCTACGCCGCGAGTTCACCTTCGCGCTGGCCCAACTCGACGCCCCCTCGGTACCTT
Organism: Bryobacteraceae bacterium; assembly: GCA_036521975.1. Taxonomy (GTDB): domain Bacteria; phylum Acidobacteriota; class Terriglobia; order Bryobacterales; family Bryobacteraceae; genus Palsa-187. The sequence goes on along the minus strand of DATDGT010000389.1, from coordinate 21,091 downwards.
ACGAACTGGAACCGTTCGATATTTTCGCCGAATATCCGGCACGCGCGCTGCCGGAATTCGAAGCCTTGACCGCGGCTGAGCGGCTGGAACTGTTCTCTTCCTCCGACGTCGAAATCCGGGCTGAAGCGGCCCACAGTTTCTTCAATTCCGAACTCCAGCCCGACGCGCGCGCGGCTCTGTTTCGGCTCGCTCAATCGGACCCGGCCTCGGCCGTGCGAGGACACGCCTGGGAATCGCTCGCCGACGCATTCGAAGATCCCGCCGTTCCATCCGCAATGCTGGCCGTGCTGCGCGATGCTTCGCGGCCCATGGAAGAGCGCGGTGGCGCCGCCGTGGGGTTGTCCGGAGTGGCGGACCAGCCCGAGGTTCGCGCGCTGATCGAAGCTCTCTATGAAGAAGGCGGAGCAGGGCGCGCGAAAGCGCTCGAGGCCATGCGCCGATCGCTCTACGATCCGTTTGCGAAACATTTCCCCGCGAACCTGGACGCGGAGGACCGGGAGATTTTGCGCGAGGCCTTGCGCGGCGCGGGTTACTTTCGTTTGAGTTCCCAAGCGGATAAGATCGCTTCTTATTTCGGCGATAAAAGCGTGCGGGAGGACGCGCTATTCGCCTATGCGATGGCCATGCCCGGCGAGACTACGCGGGGACGCGCGCGAGGCATGTTGCGAAAGATCGAAGCTCTAACTCCGCTAACCGATTCCGAAATCCAGATCGTAACCTTCGCCATCGACGAGCGCCTGCGCTCGCACGATCTAGATCCGGTGTTCGAAGCGGATTTTTCAGAAGAAGAAGACGAGCCCGAACCGGCGCCTGCGGCCGCCAAGGTGGGCCGCAACGATCCCTGTCCCTGCGGCAGCGGCAGGAAATATAAAAAGTGCCACGGTAGTTGACGAATACCTGACGATCCGCGATGCCGAATCGAGAACCGGTCCAAGCGACCTCGACGCAGGGGTATAATTCCAACGTAGACGGCGGAATCTGACGGGATCGTTTCGATTGCGCATCGCCGGTGTGTGTCTTTTCCGTATTAGGAGACCTCATGCGAACAAAGCTAGGGCGCAGAGTCAATCCGATGCCCCGCGATCTTGGGCTGGGCATGATGATCGCAATTGTACTGCTCGGGGTGAGTGCCGCAGGGCAAAATGCGTCGCAAGCAAGCAAGGTGGTGGCCCCAAAAAAGTCTTGGATTCCGCCGCGGACCGCGGATGGGCGGCCAGACCTCCAGGGAGTATGGAGCAACGCCTCGATCATCCCGCTGGAACGCCCAAAGGATCTGGAGGGTAAGCAGTTTTTCACACCGGAGGAAGCGACCGCCTATGCAGCGAAGATTTTTGGCCGGACTTCGCGCGAGGCGCCGCTGGCCCCCGGCCAAGTGGGAACCTACAACGACTTCTGGTGGGACGCGGATTCCAAGCGCGCGCCGAATTATCGCACCTCCATCATCGTGAATCCACCCGATGGAAAAGTTCCTCCATTCACTCCGGAAGCACAGCGGAGGATCGATGCGGACCGGGCCCACGCGAGGGAACATCCAGCCGACGGTCCGGAAGACCGCCCTCTGTATGAGCGGTGCCTTGTGTACCCGATGACCGGACCACCGATGCTTCCGAGTTTTTACGACAACCATCAATATGGTCCGCTTACATCGATCTATCAGATTGTCCAGATCCCGGGCTACGTGGTAGTTCTCACAGAGATTCTCCACGAAGCCCGCTTCATCCCGCTGGATGGCCGGGCACACCTTCCACAGACGATCCGCCAGTGGCTGGGCGATCCGCGCGGTCACTGGGAAGGCAATACCTTGGTCGTTGATAGTACGAATTTCACAGGCAAGAGTAAGTTTCGAGGGGCAGACGAAAATTTCCATCTGATCGAGCGCTTTACTCGAACTGCTCCCGACATCCTTCTCTACGAGTTCACGGTGGATGATCCGACGGCATTCACCAAGCCCTGGAAGGGGGAAATCCCCATGATTGCAAGTGACAGCCGGGTATACGAACACGCCTGCCACGAAGGGAATTATGGCCTTGCAGGAATACTCGGAGGTGCCCGCGCGGATGAAAAGAAGGGGCTGAAATAGACTGGCAAGCGCACAGCGAATGCGTTGTGCGCTTTAAGGGAAAGCGCACAGTGCATGCGTTGTGCGCATTAAGGAAAGCGGGTCGTCTGCTGCGGCCGTGGGAGGCCTGCTTTGCGATGGCCGAAGCCGGATCAGCGGAAACAATGAGGGCAGGTGGTATGCGCGTTTTGACGATGGCGTTGGTGATTGCCGCGATTGGCTACGCACAATCGGGCGCTGTGGTTTACGAAGGGGCGCGCCTGATCATCGGCGATGAAAGTCCTGCGATCGAGAACGGATCGCTGGTGGTGGAGAACGGACACATCACGGCGATCGGGCCCAGGGGCGCGGTGAAGGCCCCAGCCGGTGCACGCCACGTGGATCTGTCAGGCAAGACCGTGATGCCCACCATGAACAACGTGCATATCCACATCGGGTATGAAGGGTACGTGAGCTGGAGCGCGGAAAATCACACGCGGGAGAACGTGCTCGATCACCTGGAGCGCGAAGCGTTTTATGGTGTGGGCTCGGCGATGACCATGGGCGATCAGCCGCTCGATTTCGCACTGGTGTTCCAACGCGATCAGCGTGCGGCTAAATTTCCGCCGGCCGCGCGGTTTTTCTTTGCCGCGGGAATGGCCCCGCCGGGAGGTGGACCGGACGCTCTGCTGATTCAGGGAACCACGCCGCTGCACGCGATCTTTGAGGTTTCGACGCCGGAGGAGGCCGTGGCGGCTGTGCGGAAAATTGCGGCGGCCCCGGCGCTGACAGGATCAAAAGTGGAGCAGATCAAATTCTGGGTGGACAACCGGGACAACAATCGCGGCGCCCGCAAGAAGATGCCGCCGGAAGTCTATACGCCGCTGATTGCGGAGGCGCACAAGCACGGCATCACCGTGCATGCGCACGCCACCAACCTCGCAGACCAGAAGGGTGTGGTGAAGGCGGGCGTGGATGTTCTGGTGCACACGGTCGTGGCTGAGAAACTGGACGACGAATTCCTGGCGATTCTGAAGGAAAAGCGGCCGTATTGGGCGCCGGTGATGGGCTTGGCCGATCGGGCGGAGCTTTGCAATGGAAGCAATCCATTTTTCGAGCAGGTGCTGCCGGACAGCGTCATTGCGGATGTGCGGGCGGGCAAGACATGGCTCCCCTCGGCCCCCTGCGCGGCGGCTCCCAATGCGCAGGCTGCGCTGCGCGAGGAAAACTTGAAGTACAACTTTCCGCGCTACCTCGCGGCGGGCGCGCGCATTGTGCTGGGCACGGATGCAGGCGTGTCGCAGAAATACTCATACGGGTTTGCGGAACATCACGAAATCGGGATGTACGTGGACCTGGGGATGAAGCCTGCGGAAGCGATCGTGGTTTCGACCTCAAGGCCGGCGGAATTGCTGCGGCTCAAGGACACGGGAACGCTGGCCAAGGGCAAGCGAGCCGATTTCGTAGTGCTGAACGCCAACCCGCTAGAAGCAATCCGGAACACGCGAACGATCGACAGCGTGTATCTGGAAGGAGTGGCGTTGGACCGGGACGCCCTGCGCGAGAAATTTAAGCACGCGCTGGTGGATCGGGACGCGGAGAAGGCCAAGACCCAAAGGGATTATGTGCCGCATCCGGCGGCGGGGCCGAAACCGGAGTGAGGGCATGAGCCGCCCTTTCACCCTGTTGGAAGATCTTTGCGAGCACGCTTTATCCATGGGCGCCGATGGTGTCGAGGTGGAATATCAGGATGGCCGTGAATGGGTTTATGCTCGACAAGGCAATACGGCCGTTTCTTTCGCAAGCTTCCCAGGCTCCAGCGTGGATGCGAAGGAACTCCGGGACAACCTTCATCGCGCGCACAAGAAGCCGTTAAAGACCGTCCTGGCGGGTCAAGCGTATGTTCTCAACGTTCGGATCACCGAAGAGTTCGGAGAGGAAGTCTTCACGGTCGACATCAAGAGGCCGGCCAGACCCGATCCGGCGGCTGCACCGAAATTCACCAAGACGCAAGGCCAATACCTGGCGTTCATTTATAACTACACCGAGATCCACGGTTGCGCTCCGGCGGAAACGGACTTTCAGCAGTACTTTCGGGTGTCCGCGCCATCGGTCCACGAGACAATCAAGACTCTTCAGCGGAATGGCCTGATCGAGCGAGTGCCCGGACAGGCTCGATCCATACGGCTGCTCGTCGAACCGGAGCATCTGCCGCGATTGACGCGAATGCGGATGTCAGCGCCGGGATAGATGACGAACCCGCAGACGAGACGCGCAACACGAGTATGTATTCGAGGAGCGCTGAGGGGTCAAGACGCCCGCCTATGATTAAATTAAGGGTTTACCCTGGGCTTCTCCGCATGATCGATAATCAGCGACTCCGCGGTTCCAGGGTGCAATTCGAGATCTAGCCCGAGAGTATCCCGCACCGCTTGAATGGTCCTTTCCGCGCCGCCGCTGTGGCCCAGCAGCCCGGGGATCTCGATGTCGAACAATCCGGTGATCCCCGTCTTATCCAAAACAGGTAGCTGCAACCGGGGATACAGACAAGCCGCAAGATCGGTCATCGATATATGCCGGCCCACGCGAGTGGGCCCGGTGCGGAACTCCGGAAGGTCCTCCGCATCGCCTTCCGTCGCCGTGAGATTCACTTTCGCTCCAGCGACCAGGAAATAGACCGGGCTTGGGTACGAAATTCGATGAACCACCAGACCGAACCGTGTCTCAAGGAGCGTTTGAAGCATCAACTTTTGCTCGGGTAAGCCGGCCGGAGCCGCCGTTGTCACCGCAACATTGTAGGGATCGTCATACATCCACTGCGGCCGCCTCTCGATTCGATCCAGCGGCAATCCGTACGCGAACGCCATGATGTCTGGCACCAGCGTCGCCCGGAAGGCAATCCTCAACGGAGTCCGCGAGATTCCTGCGCCGCGACCAGGGCCACTCCCACGCCCGCCAGCGGCCGCTGGCGACACCTCGAACGTGGGTCCCGCTTGTGCATACGCGATCCACCGCGGGACGATCCATCGCGAAACCGTCAACCCGCCAATCGCGATCCCGATCATCGCCGCGGCGCTCAGCCCCACCCGAGCCATCGAAGGCCACCCCAGCACCGGCATGTTTCGCCGTTCAATTCGCATTCGGCTCCCTCCACACGGCTGCCCTCGATCGACCGCCTAACCCATGTTAAGCTTGACCGAATTTCACAACCGCTTCAACGTCACGCCCCCATTCGTTGTGCTGACGTGTATCAGCGGACCGCCTGAACCTAAGGTCATGTCAACGCTGTGGGATCGGAGGTTCGGCTGAGGCGATGGCACGGCCTCGGGAAAATCCGATCGAACTGCTCCATTTACGGTCTCCGTTCGCACGTGAGCGGAGTAGCGGTCCGGCAGCGCCAGCGTCACGCCGCCATTCTTTGTGCTGACTTCGAGCTGCCGTCCGTCCCAGGTGTTGCCGGCCAACTCGACGTGGACTCCTCCATTAAGAGTCGTTCCGGCCACGTCCCCGGCCACGCGCTTCAAAGTCACGCCTCCGTTCTTCGCGTTGAATTCCAGACGGCCGCGAACATCGGAAATCGAAATGCCGCCATTGTAGGCCTTCAGATCGAGGTCGGTCGTTTGCGGAACGAAGATTTCGTAGCTCACGGCCCACCCGGATCCACTTTGCGGCTCCGGCGCGCTCGCCGACACTTGCCCCGTGTTGGCGTCCACCCGAACGCGAGACGCGATCAACGCCGCCTCGGAATCTGAGTCCGCCCACGTTTCCACCTTGGCGCGCACCAAAACCTGATTTTGAAGCCAGCCCTTGATCGATACGCCACCGTTACGGCCGGGATCGACGGCCAATCGCCCCACCGCCGCCAGAGTCTGTTCCCGTATCTCGCAATGTCGCGACTGATCGCCTGCATAGCCATTCGCGCAGGACAGAGTCTTTTCCCGGTTGTCTTGCATTTGAGCGCGGCAGATTTGCGTTTGCGCCATTCCTAAGAGAGCGCCGATCACCGACGTTAGTGCCAATTTCATTTGAGCCTCCTGGCGAGCAATACTGCACCAGCCATGAAAGGTTACATGAATTTCGGCAACGGCAGCCGCCGCACGGCATCGATCAGCAAGAAATCATGAGGGGCACGGGGGCTATAGCAAAAGGGTTTCCACGCGATGGGCGTACACGATCTCCTCAGGCGGAGACCATTCGAAAATGGTGAACCGCCCGTCCTGAGAGGCCACCAACGCTGTGGTGTCATGCTGGTCATGGACGAACTGTGCCGCCGAAAGATGCCGTGTGCCGCCGAGCAGCTCCGGGTGGATCACCGCGACGAGGCCATCCTCGACCGGCTCCATCAACCGGACCTGCTCCACTTGGCTCTGACCCTTTCGCCGCATGATTTTGGCGCCGAAGCCGAGTACCTCGTAACGATCCGTGAGCACGACGGCGCCGTCCACCGCCGTCAGGCCGGCTACGTCATCGACGAGACGGTGCGCCCGTTCTGGCTCGGCGTCGCTCAAATCCGCCAATCCCGAAAAGTGCGGCGATAAGGCGTACGGAATCGGTGGAACAATCGAATCGCGCCACGCACCGCTCCCGGAAGGAACAACCAGAAGAGAGCCTCCATGCCCATGGGAGCGCATGGCGACTGCCAATTGCACGAAAATACTTGGCCCCTTTTCCCAGGAGACGCTGGAATCGAAGCCCAGCAGAGAGTCCAACAGCGATGAGGTATCGGGACCGGCGGGGGTCTGCCGATTCACGACCTTGACCTGGTCGCCCTCCAGTACCGCTACATTGATAAACTTGCCGGAAGCCGCGCCGCTTTGGCTCTTGACGACGATTAGCCCGGGGGCAGCCGCTTCCACCACCAAACAGAGCTTGGGAATCTCTCGCGCCGCTCCCCATACCAACAGCCCCCCTTCAGAGTCGTGCCAAACCCCTAGATGAATGCCCGCGCGTTCCACCGCGGGCGCGATCCGCGTGAGTACGGCCGGCTCGATTGGTAGGGGTCGCTCGAACATCAGGGGATCCGCAGTCTGCTCGGGGGCAACGAATGCCAGCGAAATTTTAGGGGCATAGCCTTCTTCCCTGCGGAGGCTCGCCCAAAATGCGGCGTTGATAACAGCTTCGATGATTCCGGAATCGGGCACGGCACCAATTTTTTCGCCGAGGTTTGTCAGTTTCTCTGCTTTGCGCGCAAGGTAGCTGTGGAGTTTAGGCGAAACGGCCCGGGCCGCCGGGTAGGCTTCCAGAATCAGTGGCGTCGTCACTGGCACCTCACACTATTGTCACCCTGCCGGAAGCGAGGCCGTTCCCAAGAAGAACGTTCTCGCCAGCATCGGCGGCCTCGCTACCGGCCGCATGACAACGCCAGAAGGAGTCGCGACCCTAGTGGTGATGCTTGCCTCCAAGCGCACCACAAACGTCACGGGCTCGAACTACGTCATCGATGGCGGCCTCATCAAGACACTTTAAACTGAAAGGGGCGACGTGAGCAGGTTTCGGCTAGACCGCGTTCAAAGGAGTTAAGGCTTCGAGGCTCGCCCACTCACTTTGCGGTAGCCAGAAGAACAATTCATTCCCGTCCAAGTCTTTGATGACGAGAGTAGGGTTCCCCCAGTGAAAGAGCGCGGCCTTAATGCCTCTTGTGCTGATGTGCTCGCGTAACGACGCCACTTGGCTCTCTTCAAGACCGATAAAAACGCGGCCATGCCCCGCACGATCTTTGGTCCAGTCCTCAATCTGATTGAGGATGAGCTCGAATCCGTAGAGGCTGACCTGAAAGACGAACGCGCGGCCTTCAACTTGATGATTCCAATCGAGGTTAAATCCAAGCTTCTGCGTATAGAAAGCGAGTGCGCCTTCTGCTTCATTCACAAAGAACACGCTTCGTCCATAGAAGTTATCCATTGCGCCTAGCCTACCGCACGAAGGTTTCTGGAAGGCGCACAACGCGCCATAGCTGCAACTAAATCACGGAGGGCGGGCTTGAGCCCGCGCGAGGCTTCATACTCGCTGACGATGGGCCGCGAAGCGCCGCGCGGACTAAAGTCCACCCTCCGAAAACGTCGCGGCGCGTAAAGATTTCTGGGTTTAGTGGTAATTAGTACAGGCCGCCGTGGCTGGGCGGACGGAGGTACGCTAGCGAGATCGCTTGCCGGAACATACCTAAGCCCCTTCGAGAACAGTCACTTGCCGACTTTGACAATTCTGTTACGGCACGACTCGCTGGGCCGAAACGAGCGGCCATTCGCTCTCTCTTGCACCTAAGCGGCTCTAGCGCCGCCAAAATTCAGCCAAAATTCATGGAGGCATCGGAATGGAAGCGGTGGCGCCTGATTCGGGTGGGCTGGCAAAGGAACAGCGGAATTCGCTGCGGACGGTTTGTCCCAAATGTGGTTCCAAGGATACGCGCCCATCGAGGATCGCCTCGTTGTACGGGCGTGTGCTTTCAAGGCTTGGAAGGAAGCCGTTTCGATGCCGAAGCTGCCGGGCAAAATTCTACCGAATTGCGACCGAAAAACTTACACCGCCACTTTCGCCGCGGCTGTAAAGAAACTGACGATGTCCGCTGCGGGCCGGACGCGGCCAAACACCCAGCCGAACGCCAGCAGAGCTGCGTTGTGCAGCTCGACGCTCATCTCCGTGCACGCATCCTCGGCGACGACCACGCGAAAGCCGCGGTCGGCAGTCTCGCGGGCAGTCTGGGTGACGCAAACTGCGGTGGTCAGCCCGCACACGACGAGCGAATTCACGCCAAGGTTATGAAGAGTTTGATCGAGCTTGGTGGAGGCGAGCGCGCCGCTGGAGGTTTTGTTCACCACGATCTCTCCGGGCATCGGGGCGACCCTCTCGTCGATCTGCCAGCTCGGATGGTTCACCGGAGGGTGAACGCGCTCGCCCAGCACCTCCAGGCCGAGCTGGTCGAAGTCCCTCATCCAGGCCGGGAGGTCTCGGCCGTCATCAAGACACCGCCCCACGCCCAGATAGATCACCGGTAACTGGCGCGAGCGGAATGCCGAGAGTAAGCGCTGGATGTTCCCGACCACGGTCGAGTTGACCCGCTCAAAGTATCCGCTGGTTGCGCCGGGCATGACCTTCTCAATGACTTGCGCGAAGGGATACTCCGGGCGCGCGAAGTAGCGCTGTACGTCGACGACAATCAGCGCGGACCGTCCATCATCGAGCAGCAGCGGGGCCTGATCCTTGATCTTCACGATTTCCTGGATTTTTTCGTGTTCGGTCATCGACGTCCTCGCCTTCCGTGTCGCGCCGCGCGAGCGCTTGCGCGATGCCTTTGCAGGGTTGGTTCATTCGTATCGTAGCGAATCTGCCGCATCGACCCGACTCGCCCGGCTCGCGGGGATCCAGACGGCCAACAGCGCCACGGCGCCCAGTATCAAGGGAACGGAGACGAAGACCATCGGGTCGTGCGGGCTGATGCCGAAAAAGCTGCCGGCGATCAAGCGCGCCAGCGCAAGTGCCGCAGCGATTCCGATCGCGATGCCGCTCAGGGCCAGAACCATCCCTTGCCGCACCACCATATTTCTCACGCCGCTTGCCGTTGCGCCGAGCGCCAGGCGGATGCCGATCTCCTGCCTCCGCTGTTCCACAGCGTACGCCATCAGACCGTAGATTCCGACAGCCGCCAGCAACAGTGCCGAGCTCCCGAACACCGACATGAGAAGCACGCCGAATCTCTGCGTAGCAGTGGACCGCGAAACCACTTCTTCCATCGATTGAACCTCGCCCACCGGCAACCCGGTCGCTTGACGTAATTGCTCGCGGATGTCCCGGATTAGCCGTTGAGGTTCGGCTTGCGTTCGAATGATCCAGCCGGTCGGTCCCATGTGCGCGAACAGCACGGTTTCAGCATCCGGAAGCTGCGCCTGAGGGACGTAGATCATGGGCCGCGGAGAGTCGGCCAGGCTCTCGTCGCGGATGTCGCCCACAATTCCGACGATCTGCCTCACGGGTTCATCTTTGAAAGCCGGCGAGCCCCCGCCGCGGCCGATCATGATGCGATCCTTCAATGGATCGGCGTCCTTCCAATATTGGTTGGCCATGCGCTCGTTGATAATTGCGACGGGAGGCGCTCCTGCATTGTCCCGGTCTGTGAAGTCCCTCCCTCGCTTTACAGGGATTCTAAAAACGTCGAAGAAACCGGAGGACGCCATGGTCCATCCCGCGTCGATCGCGTCTTGCGGCCGCGATGGAGCGGGCCGGCCAACAATCTGGGCGTCTAAATCATAGTTGCCTTGGAGGGGCACGCAGCATGTGGTGGTCGCCGCTACAACGCCGGGCGTCGAGCGAACTCGCTCCAATCCGGCAAGCAGCGTGTCCGCGACGCCGGCGGATTTTGAAAACTTCGGTCCAATGAGAGACATGTACATTGTCAGGACGTTCTTCGCATCGAACCCGCGATCGACTTTATACAACGCGACGAACGAACGCATCGCCAGTGCGGAGGTGGCGAGCAGAATCACCGCCAGAGCGACTTCGCTCACCACCAGAGCCGCGCGAGCTTTGTTCTGGCGCAATCCCGTTCCCGAGCGTCCGCTCGTCTCCTTGAGCATCGAATTCAAATCCGAGCGTGAGCTTTCGAGGGCCGGAAACAGCCCGAAAATAATTCCGGTCAGAATCGATACGGCCAGAGCGAATCCCATCACGCGCCAATCGATTGTGACGGCGACTCCATCCTGGCCCACCAGCGGCAAACCGGCTGTGTGCACCCTTAGCAGCGCACGAATTCCTGCATGACCCAACAGCAGCCCCAGCGCGCCTCCAGCCAAGGAGAGCAGCACGCTTTCGGTGAGGAGCTGGCGAACGATCCTTCCGCGGCCTGCGCCCGTGGCCGCGCGAATCGCGATTTCGCGCCGGCGGCCCGCCGCGCGAGCCAAAAGCAGATTCGCCACGTTTGCGCACGCGATCAGCAGCACCAAGCCTACCGCCCCGAGCAGCGAGAGCAGCAAAGCGCGATAGCCGCTGACACGCTCTTCATGAAATCGCCTGGCGGTGAAGGTTGCCCCTTGGTCCAGCCCGTCCGGGAATCGCGTGCGATATTCCCCAGTTGATATTTGAAGACGCGCCTTGGCCTGTTCCAGCGCGATTCCGGGCTTCAGCCGCGCCATGATGGGGAAATTCACACCTTGATCTTTCGTATTAGGATCGATGCGGAACGGTACGTACACGTCCTGGGGCCCGAAAAATTCGCGCAATGCGGCGCTATCGCCGGCGACGCCGATTACCGTATGGGCCTCGCCGTTCAGGGAAATTGTCTTCCCCAGAATCCCGGGATCGTTCGCAAAGCGCCGCATCCATAAATCGCGGCCGATGACCACGACGCGATCGCCGGTTGGCAGATCCTCTTCGGGCGTGAACGTGCGGCCCTGCAAAACGGGGATTCCAAGACATCGGAAGGTTTCCGCGGAAGCTTCGAGCGAACGCCACTGCTCCGCCGCTTCGCCTCCCGTGTAGTTGATGAGCACGGGGCGGAAGGCGGAGACATTCTGAAGCACACTCGTTTGATTGCGCCAATGGATGAACCTTGTCGGTGAAGCCCACCCGTAGACTTCGCCCTTTCCGTTGTCGGTCATCAAGACCAACAGCCGGTCCGCATCGGGGATGCCCAAGGGTTTCAGCAGTACGGCATTGACCACGGAGAAAATGGCTGAGGTCGCGCCGATGCCAAGCGCGAGCGTCGCCACCGCGGTGAGCGCGAATCCTGGGCTGCGACGTAACTGCCGCAGACCATACCAAAGGTCTTGGGTCATCGTCCTCCACTATTGCACGACTACGGTGATCTATTTCTTCAATGGGTGTTAACGCGCTAGGCCAGCATCTGGCGCCTGCGGTCACTCGATTTCCCGGTACAGGAGCGTCGATTCTGCTGACAGGGTGCCCAGTTGATGGCGCATGGCGATGGCAAAAGACTCAAGCGACGAACGAGCCGCCACCCATGCGGCGGCCACGAGGATCGTCGCGGCGATCAGCACCACTTGCCGGGAGCGGAAAATCAGGAAATACTGCACCGCCGCCATGATCGCGGCGGAAGCCCCGAACAGAATCAGGATTCCGAGCATGGAGTAATTCCGGTTGGATTGAAGCTGCTTGCCGAACGGAACTCCGTTGATCAGCCGTATCTCCAACGCCAGATATAGGGAAGCCATCGCCGCGCTGAATGCGATGAACACCGCTGAGTCCAAGACGCCCCATGCAAAGGCGAGCAGGCAAAACAGCACCGTGTGGGGGACCCCGATAAAAATGGTCCACAGCGCCGCATGCACTCCCGCGCCGAATTTGCGGAGCGCGCCCAGGGGCGTTAGCAGAAACATCCAAATCGCTTGGTAATCCGACCCATACGCCAACGCCGGACATATGGCAAGCGTGACAAATCCGAAGAAATGGGGCAGCAGGTGCATTATCGTGAAGCCCCCGGAGAATGGCGACGTTTTCCACCCTCGCACGAGGGTCACCGCGAACCAGATGAGGGAGGGCGCCAGCGCCATCAACTGGCGCCGGAATTGCCAGTCGCGGGCCATGAGGCGCCGGAGGAATTCGAATCCGGCGCGCGCCGCCTGCCCGCCGCAACAGCGGCGAACCATGTCACCGATGAGAGAGGCTCGCCGGCGAGTTCGCATCTTCTTACTCGAACCAGCGTGGACCATGCTTGAAACGCGAATCAGGTAGTCCATCGACAAAGATCGGATCCCGGTGGCCGCGAAGCCCAGGATGACGACGGCAATCGAGATCTGGAGACCGCGATTGGCCGTCAACCACGCGGGGATATGCACGGCGCGAGCGAGCCTCTCCCCATATGCGAAAGAGAAGAACATCAAGGTCGGCAAGAACTCCGCGATGCGAGCGGCGGATTTAAGCCGCGCCGCCGGCACAAATCGAATCAGCCAGCCGAACAAGCCGCAGCAGAATAGAGCGATCGAAAGCCCTAGCGCCAGCGCGACCACCATGTGAAGAATGGGATAGCTCCAGCGGAATGGCTTCAACAATAATCCGGCGAGAGCCGGGACCGCGTTCAGGCCTGGAACCAGATACAGAACAATCGTGAGAATGTGCGTGAGTTTCGCGACGGTATAGGTCGCGCCGTTTATGGGCTGATGCGCCAGCATCAGCGCCTCCACGGGATTGACCAGCGTGTTGGAGGTCTCTGAAATCACGATGCTGAATAGAAGAAACGCCGTCATCCCCAGGAAAATCAGAAGGTAAAGGCTGGGTGTAGGTTGCGCCACGGCCAGGCCCAGGCTCATGATCCCCATAATGGCGCCGTAGAGGATCGTGATCCACCGCAGGGTATCGCGATCCCTGCCGAGCTGCCCCATGAATTCGCGGCGCTGGCCGATGGTGTGGAACAAATCTGTCAGTAGCCAATACTGCTTCGGATCGATTCCCAATCGCTCTAGGAACCGCGCGAACTTTGGGCCGCGCAGAAGACGCGCTATCAGCCGCGCCGCCTGTGGTTTCTTCTCGTCATTCTTCTTGTCGGGCGTGAAGAGGCCGTTCATGATTTCAGACTTTCGATAATCCGCGACACGCCTGGCTCCACGCTCGAAGCGTGCGTCAAGTAGCGGAAGACGTCTTCGAGCGTCGGCTGGCAGGTGGACTCTTTCAGCGCTTCCGGGGAATCGTCGGCGATCAAGCGCCCTTGATAGATGACGATCACACGGTTGCAGACGCGCTCCACGACATCCAGAACGTGCGAGCTGTATAGAATGGTCTTGCCTTCCGCAGCCAGCGCGGCTAACAGATCCTTCACCAGGACGGCGGAATTCACATCGAGGCCCGTCAGCGGCTCATCCAGCAAGATCAGCTCGGGATTGTGAAGCAGCGCTGAAGCGATCAAAATCTTCTGCCGCATCCCTTTGGAATAGCTGTCCAAGCGGCTGCTGCGATCGGAGATCAAGCCGAACGTCTCGAGCAGCCCCAAAATACGTTTTTGCAGCGTCTCCTCTTCTATGTCGTGCAGCCGGCCGATCAACTCCAGAAATTCCTGACCCGTCAGGCTCTCGTACAGACCCGCGGCCTCCGGCACATAGCCGATTCGCCGCTTGACCTCGACCGCCTGTCGTGGAAGCTCGAGGCCCGCCACGGAAACCGCTCCGCTCGCCGCGGCCAGGATGCCGGCGATGATTTTGATGGTCGTGCTCTTGCCCGCTCCATTGGGACCGAGCAATCCTACGATCTCGCGTTTCGCGAGGGTAAAAGAGATGCCGTGCAGCACCTCCGCGCCGCCGTAGGAGAAGAAGACGTTGTCGAGGCTCAGCGCACAGGCCGCCGGGCGCGGCGTCAAACGAGAGAGAAACTCGGCGGACTTGGCCGCGCCCGGCGAGTCCGTTGTGCGCGACTTCTCCAAAGAGCCTCCATCGGAGCTTCATCCATAGGACGCGCACACGGCTTCGCCTGTGCGCTTGGGGCGCCCGAAATTACGGCTTGCTGAATTGTGAAGCGTCGATAGGCACGTTGGTACGCACCTGGCTCAACTGGAAATTATCCCTGCCGTCCAGCCAGGAGAACTGGTACTTGAAGGGGAACTTGACCCCATTCACGTCGCGATAATCGGAGAAGTCCATCTGGATGGGCACGTGGCCGATAGGCGAGGTCCCGTAACGCACTTCGCGGATCAGCAGGCCGGAATCCTTGTCGAAGAAGAAAGTCGCCAGCACCCCGCGCGGCCCGCTGCCCTGCAGCACCTGCACGTCTTTATCGCCCATGCTTTCGAGCGAGCCGACCTTCCAATTCGTGAGCGCCGTCTTGATTTGATCGGGGAAGGCCAATAGCGCGTCCAACCGCGCGCCATCCCATTCCGTGCCGGTAAGCTCAAATTCGCCCAGCAACGACCGCGGCGATTTGATCCAACCCGCTTTGCCGTCGAAGGTGCGAGTGCTGTTGCCGCGTTCCGGGTGTTCCTTGAATTCGATCTTCGTAGTGCGCTTGTCGGGCCGTTGCCCGTAGATGGTGAAAGATCCGCCGCCGCCCAGCCCCTCATAACCGAGGCTGGCTCCCGTGGCTATGAAGCTGTTCACCGCGGCCAAGCGCTGCGCGCCGCCCAACGCCTGGATGTATTTGTCCAGAATCTGGGTGGCGGGAGGGGCGCCTTCTGCCGCAAAGATGACGTCTCTTCTTTCGTCGTTGGGAGGACCATACAGGGTGTCCAAGGCGATGGTTGTGGTGGGCAGGTCCTTGCCGTGATGACAGGTGAAGCACGTCACCGACTGGGTGCCGGCGAAGAAAGTTTTATTGATGCTTGCCACCATGTCCACCATCTTGCGGGCTCTCACCTTCTTGGGAGTATCGATCACCCAATCCACGCGATCGCTGCCCGCGCCAGGATGGCAATCGGCACAGTCGTAACCCAAAGCGGCCGCCATGACTCCCATGGCGCCCAGAAAATCGTCGACCGTCAGATCCTTGAGCGATGCGGTGTTGACGTTCTTGAAAGTCGTTCCCGCGATCGGGCCCTTCGGCGGAGCTTGTTGCGCCGCGGCGTGGCCGGTAAAAATGAATCCAATCGCCGCGGCGGCCGCGACACCGCCAACCGCCAGAATCGCCTCTTTCGACCAAAATCTCATATCATCCTCCCAACAAGAGTTGAAACACGATAATACTACACTCCGCTGTCACGGGATCAAGATCACCGGCAATGACGAAATGGCGTTCGTTCCTATGGCTCGAAGCGCGACCGCCCCCACCTCTGTAGTGGAATTGCAATTCAACGTTCCGCGCAGGCCGGCCAGCGCCGGAAATTGATAGCCCGCAAAATGGCCGAGCGGGTTCAGCGGGGGCACGGATACCGCGTTGGGAATGAAGTTGCCCAGCGCGTCCCGAGCCACACAGGTCACATTTGAGGGGTTGGCCGGATCCATGTTGGCGATCGCGAAACCCGTGTAGATCTGCGCGCCCGTGGGAGCAAATGTCGTGGCGTCGAACGGGATCGCAAATTCGAAGTTGCCCGTGGACGATGGTATCGCCGCCTCATAGTAGCTGCCGTCCGAACCCAATCTGCGGACCAGCGCCTGGATGGTGATGCCCGGATTTGCGGTGATGACTCCCGAGCCTGAAATCAGCGCCCCCTGGTACGTGCCCGCTTCGTAATATTTGACTCCCAACCCGACAATCGTATCGGCGAGCGTTGCGGTCGTGTTCAGGCCGGCGAACGGAAGCGCGGCGGGCTGGCCCATGTCGTTGTTGAAGGCGATGGCGAAGCTCGCAGGCTGGCCGTTGCCGTTGAGCACGTAGAATCCGGTGACGAACCCCCCGCCCGCGGCGAAATGGGGCAGGGAAGAGGTGACGACCGCCGCGGACGGCACCGTAATCGTCAGCATCTGGGCAGCGGAGTTGGAGGCACGGTCGGTCACGCTTACGGTGAAGGTAAAGACGCCGACCAAGGTGGGCGTTCCGGTGATAGCACCGGAAGAGGAAAGCGACAGGCCCGGCGGAAGACTACCGGACGACAGAGACCACGTATAGGGAAGAAAGCCACCCGTGGCCGCGAGCGTCTGCGAATAAAGCAGATTGACCGAAGCCTGAGGAAGCGAAGTGGTTGTAATCGCCAGACTGGAAGCTGTAACCGGAGCGATGGTCAGGATGAAGGTCTGCATCGCGGTGTCAAAAACGCTGTCGGTCACCTGGAGAGTGAAGGTGAAGGTTCCCAAAGTCGTAGGAGTACCTGAGATAGAGCCATTTGCCGAGAGATTCAGCCCATTGGGAAGCAAACCGCTGACCTGCGACCACGCGTATGGAGGCGCGCCTCCGGTTGCCGAAAGCATTTGGGAGTACAGCGCTCCGACGGTTCCAGTCGGGAGCGAGGGGGAGGTGGTGATGGAGAGCGAGGATTGCTGCGCCTGCGCAAGAGAGCCTACCAGCGCCAATACCGCTCCAATACCTAAGCGTGAAAATCTCACTTTGACCTCCGTTCTGTGATTCGAGGTCATTATACACACGACGGTCCGCGACGTGGCCGCTGCGGACTTTACACCACTCCGGCTTCAGAAGCTGAAACGCACGCCGAGCTGCTCGGCCCGCGGACCGCCCGAACCGAACACCTGGTTTATTCTCGCCGTCGCTTGGCCGAAGGCGAAGGTCTGCGGCGTCTTCACCGTGTCCAACGTGAAATTGTATCCGCTCAGGTTCGAGATGTTGAATAAGTTGAAGAATTCCCCGTACAGCGCCAGCTTGTAGCGCTCTTTATAGGCGAATGTCTTAGTGAGCCGCACGTCCTGCGTAATGATGGGGGAGCCCAAGCCGTAATTGGAAGGGAGAATCAGCGTCGGAACGGTGACGCCGTTCATCGCCTTCTTGCCCGCCCAGGTGCTGTTGAAAGAGGCCACGGCCTGGGCCAATTGTGCCTTGCCGCAGCCCTGGTTGAAGCAATTGTAGGAGATATTGGGAACCGCCTCGGAAAGCGGATACGTGGTGTTGCCCGCGCCGTTCAAATCGATTCCGGAGATGGTGGGCGTCACGGGCGTGCGGCTGATCATGGACGAGTTGAGGCTAAGCGTCAATCCCCACCACAAATTCCCGGTCCCCTCGATATTCAAGTTGTGGCGCGCCAGTGTAGGGCCGTAGCCCGCGAAATAGTTGTTCAGGTTCACGCCGGCGTTTTCCGAGAGCAGCTTCTGCAGCGCGTAGGAAACGATGTACTGATACCGGTGCGAGAACCGCTTCTGAAATTTCAGCAGCATCGCGTCGTACACCGAGCGCCCCTCCGGCACCCAAAACGTAATGGAGCCGGTGGAACATTCCTGGCCGGGAACGTAATATTGCGCCGACGTGCAAACTGGAATCACCGGCGAAAGACCATCGGAGGTTTGGCCGAAGTGATTCAGATCCAGTTCTCCGAGATTGACGTTTTCGCCTTGCCTCCGCGCCCAATCGACGCTCAGAATCATATCGTGTCCGAATTCCTTCTGAATTCCGATGGAAGTCTGATAGCTCCGCAGAAGCGGAAAGTGGGACGGATAAATCTCGATGCCTTGCTTGGCTACGTCGATGCCGCTGACCGAATAGGGTCCGGAAGCCGGAGGCGTGGGCGCTAACTTCGCCTCCAGCCCAGGCAGTTGCGCATTCATGATTTGGATGAACTGGCCCAGCGTCATATTGGTGACCGTGTTGATGGGCAAAGCGGCCCCCACGGGCAATGGCGCGATTCCGGTGGCGCCCACTTCCAAGACGCCCGGAAACATATTGGTGAAAGCGCTGGCCGCAAGGGTGGTGCGTCCATCTCCCAACGGCCCGATGGCCGCGCCCTCGCGGAAATGCTCCCAGATCGGCTGCGTGTCCCAATAGATTCCGCCGCCGCCACGGATCACCGTCTTTTTACTCTTGCCGAGCGCCCAAGCAAATCCGATCTGCGGCGCGAAATCGAGCTTATCGGGCTGCGTCGCTCCTAGTCCGGTGGGAACCGTCTGGCTATCTACGATCGGCGCCAGATACTGCGGCAATGGCAGATTGCCATAGAATAAGCCGGTTTCCAGATCGTAGCCAAGTCCGAGATTCAGCGTGAAGCCGGAAGTGATCTTCCACGTATCGGCGACGTAGGGATGGAGGCGTTGATTCGTGTTGCCTTGATTGTGGTCGTAGAATCCCGGGAAGGTTCCATTGCCCACGCCCACGCCGCTGTAAATGGAAGAAGGCAGATTGTAAATCGGCAAATTCAGCAGATCGTTCGTGGAAGTGATCGTTGAGGGCAGGGTAGGAAACACCAGCGGCGTCGCCGCTCCGAATAACCCCTTGATGTCCTCCGGTGAAAATACGTACAGGCAGCCGGGATCGCAAAAATCCCATGGCACCACCTTCGTCTTCATGTATTCGTAATCCATGCCAAAGCGCAGGTTATGCTTGCCCTTGATCCAGGTGAGAGTGTCCGTCCATTCAAACGAGCGCGCCTGACGGAATTGCGGCGAATTCACGCTTTGTCCCGTCCCGTAAGTGCTCGAGCCGATCATGGTCACGATCGCCGGCAGGCCGAAGCCGATGCAAGGAGATGGGCAATCGCTGGGCAGGGCGTCGGTGACATTGTTCTGCCAATAGTGGAACTGCGCGCGAAGATCGTTCACCAGCGCGGGGGTAAAAGCGCTGGTGAGACCGATCAGGCTCTGATCGGACCAGTTGTTGTTGTAGTTGAAATTGGCCGGCTGCGGCGTCAGCGCGTAGGGTCCGAATCCCTGATTTCCGTCATGCGTATACCGGGCGAACAGAGTGTGCTTGTTCGAAATATGGTAATCGAAACGCACGTTAAACAGGTTGTAATGATAAGGCTCCGGCCAGATTCCGCTCAGTCCCTGGAGGGAGGGGAGATCCTCCTGCTCGGTTAAAACCGCGGTTTGGCCAAGATGTTCATAATTGAAAAAGAAAAACAGCTTGTCTTTCTTGATCGGCCCTCCGATGAGAACGCCCGGATTTTTGCGCTGGAAGAAAGGACTGGGGAAAAGGGCGCTGCGTGCCAGTCCCGGATACGCAGCCATATTGTGATCGCGATAGAAGAAATAAGCGCTCCCGTGAAAATCGTTGCTGCCGCCGCGAGTCACGATGTTGATGGCGCCGGAGCTGGCAATTCCCGTGGAAGGATCGAAATTCAAAGATGAAAGCTGGAATTCCTGCACGACTTCCTGTGAAAGATTCATGGAGGTTCCGCCTTCCATTTCGTCGTTAATTGTCCCGCCGTCCACGGTGAGGCGCGCGCCGACTCCGCCGCCGGCCGTGGCGCCCGCGGCCGCGCCGAACACGCTGACATTGAACATGGCGTTGAACTGCGCGGTGCTTCCGGGCACGACGGTTATGCCTGGCTCGATGGACGCCAGCTCCAGCGAGCTGCGGCCATTCAGCGGGAGATCCTCAATCGTGCTGCGTTCGATGACTCCCTCAATGGCGTGAGTGTCGTAGCTCACCTGCGCCGCGGCCGCTTCCACCGTGACCACCTCCTGCGCGGCGCCTGGAGTCAGTTGCAAATCGACCGCCGTGGTGCTGCCCGCCAGCACCTGCGCCTCTCGCACCACGGTGCGAAATCCCGGCCGTTCGACACGCCCTTCGTACTCGCCGGGCAAGAGCGCCGGAACGCTATACAATCCATCGGAGTTGGTGACGGCAGTGCGAGCGTTTCCCGTGGCTTTGTTGGTAATGGTGATCGTAACGCCCTGAACGATGGCGCCGGATGAATCGGTGATCGTGCCGGAAATGACTCCCGTCGGCTCCTGGCCGTAAGTGATACCCAGCATGAGCGCAATCAGCGCGGCGCTCCTGTAAAGCGACATGGCTAAACCTCCCCTGAATCGAGTTTCCCCAGGTCCTTTTTTAAGAGACTCCCGGACCTGTCGATCGGTAGGTAAAGTGTATAGCGGGCGGGAACCGGTGTCAAGTGGGGAATCGGTGCTGTCAGGGCAAAATAGAAATGTCCTCCTGCCGGCAAAGTAGAAACGCCCTCTTTGCCCCCCGCGGGCCGCCAGGCTCGCTCGGCAGGGTGTCCCCGATGGCCCGATGCCTCTGCCGCCCGTGTTTTGGCGTGGATATGGCGGTTTTCGCCGCATGGTATCGCCGCATGATATTCGGGGGCTTCCTTTCCGCAAGCCTTGGTGGACACAGCCCCGTCCGTGCATTTCCTGCCGTATCCGCAAACCTTAGGTCGTCATGTGTTCGATCTGGGTTCCCGGCGGTCTTTGCGCGTGTGTCCGCGAGGACCTCTGCGTACGGCTGTTCGTATTCGGCGTTGGTCATAAAACGGCGTTGGTCATAAATCGTGGATATGGGCACCTTTTAGTACGCGCTCCGCCGGTAGCCCGAGTTCCTGCAAACCGGTTTTCGCTATCTGACGATTTTCTTCGTCGAGTGGCGCACGCTTGGGCCGGTTCGAGCTTTCGTTCTCGGCAGAGATTCCTTCGTTCATTGGGTTCTCCTTTCCTCGAAGGCCTGCTCCAGGGCGTCAAGGCGCTGTTGTACGTCTTCCAGGTCGGCCGCCTTAAGTGCCATGTCCAAGATCGTGCGCGCCGCCGAAACGCGCGCTGCCTCGCTTTCTGCCTTACTCAGGATCGCTCGCAGGGTTTCCACAGCCTCGCG